>QCPI01000005.1 GCA_003212625.1 Prochlorococcus sp. AG-436-J02 | reverse complement strand
GGATGCGTCTACCTAGAGATCTGATTCAGTTTATAGCTGGTAGATTTACTTCTAATATAAGAGAGTTAGAGGGAGCATTTACTCGTGCTGTTGCATTCGCTTCTATAACTGGATTGCCAATGACAGTTGAATCAGTTGCACCTATGCTTGATCCTACTGGACAAGGAGTTGAAGTTAAACCGAAACAAGTCATGGAAAAAGTAGCTGAGGTTTTTGGTGTTAGTGAGGAAGAAATGCGTAGTTCAAGTAGACGTAGGCCTGTAAGTCAGGCAAGGCAGGTTGGCATGTATCTAATGCGTCATGGTACAGATTTAAGTCTTCCTCGTATTGGAGAATCTTTTGGGGGTAAAGATCATACAACTGTTATGTATGCCATTGAACAAGTAGAAAAGAAACTATCAAGTGAGCCGCAATTAGCAAGTCAAGTTCAAAAAGTAAAGGATCTTCTTCAGATTGATTCACGGAAACGTCGTTAATTAAACTTTTTCTCTTAAGAAGAAATTTATATACTTATTTAAATTTTATAGGATTCTGATCTAACCTATTTTTTGTAGGTATCATTGGTCCAAGATTACTCCCGTCAATATTTGCTGTACTTTCGAGGGCTTGTCTAAATAATCTTCCAGATAATAAAGGCATATCTCTTGGAACTGAAATTCTGTCTCGTAGGTAACGTAACGCAGATGCACTCCTCTTCGTTGGTGCGCAGACGTTTTTTGAAATCATTGTAGTTAAGGCTGCTCTCAATGGTTGATCAAACAATTTGTTTGCCATTGGGTTGACTGCAATGATTCTTTCCTTATGTTTAATAACTCTTTCTAAAGCAAGTGCTTTAAATTTGATCTCTGAGTTTTTGTCTACATCTAAATTTGCTATTTCTAAATGCTTTAGTCCAGCACCGGCATCAATCGCTTGGGCGAAAAATTGTTGGTTTTCATTTGAAAAGGTAAAGCAACCTCCCATTTGCGGAGGTAAATCATGAGCATGAGTATGAAAATCTCCTTGAGTACCTCTATATTCATCTAGTTCTTCAAGATTCTTAAGCCATATATTTATAAAAGGATGCTCTTCTCGTAATGAATATCCTTTGTAGTAAGCCAATGAGGCATTCATTCTTTCTACATATGGAATAAAAACAACATCTGCTGATCCAGGCTTCTCTCCATTTTCTGTTGAGATTGATGTAAGCCATCCTGAAGAATTTTTGTGTAGTTCCTTTTCAAACTTTTTTGCAACATTTTTAAAACTTTCTTTCTTTTTCTCTTCTTGGGCTTTGAAAAGAGAGGGACGACATAGCCAATTACACCATGATGAGAATAATTCCCTTTCAAGTCTTCTATGCTCTAAGACTTGCTGCTCATTAAGCGATAGCCCTAAAGGACCATAAATTTTTTCTAAAACAAACAGGATGTCATCACTTTCCGTGATGACTTGATTTTGAATTTCAATTGCAGGGAGCATCCCTGAGGGGACTCTTTTTAAATACCACTTTTCTTTTTCTCCATAGCAACGCATCGTGACTTTCTTTATGCGGTAAGGAATTTTCTTAAGCTCTAACCAAATCCAAACTTTTTGGCAATAAGGACACCAAGCATGGTTATCTCTGTAAAGAGTAACAATTGCTTCGGACTCTTTTTTGTTGAATAGCCTCAGTGAAGAATATGGATTATTTACCCCATTGATTCGATCAATTGGATCAGCTGCATATGTTGCTAATTCTTCCCAACTCATTGCAGTTTTGGTTGGATTCATTCATTTCAAGGAGAATAAGGAAATAATACTAGGTGACTAAATTGAAAAGGTCGTTTGATTTAATTGTCATTGGAGCAGGATCAGGTGGATTGGCTGCTGCTAAGAAAGCTGCTAGTTATGGAGCATCCGTAGCAATCGTAGAGGGTGATCTTGTAGGAGGAACATGTGTAATAAGAGGTTGTGTTCCTAAGAAATTATTAGTTTGTGGTTCTTCTTTGTTGGAGAGTATTTCGTGTGCACCACATTATGGTTTTGAGATTGAAAACCTCAAGATCAAATCAGAAGTTTTATTAGCGAATGTTCGCAAGGAAGTAGGAAGGCTGAATGAATTACATGAAAATTTTCTAAATAAAGCTAATGTTGAGCTTGTGAAAGGCTGGGGTGAATTTGAAAATTCAAATTGTGTTGTCATAAAGAATCGGAAAAATGGAGAGATATTAAATAAACTTTATGGAGAAAAAATTCTTATTGCAGTAGGAGGCAGACCCAAAAGGCCAAGAATCCCAGGGGCATCTTTGGGTTGGACAAGTGATGATATGTTTCTTCTTAAAAACTTCCCGAATGAAATTACTATTGTTGGTGCAGGCTATATTGCCTGCGAATTTTCATGCATTTTAAAAGGATTAGGTGTTGAAGTTACTCAATTAGTAAGAGGTGATCGTCTCTTGAAAGGATTTGATCTTGAACTTTCTTCAGCATTAACAGAGGAAATGCAAAGTAAAGGAATCAACTTAAAATTTGGTGAGAATGTTTCTTCAATAAGAGGAATCACTGGATCGTTAATTATAAGAACAAGTTTAGATAAAGAGCTACATTCGAATGGTTTGCTTTTTGCTACGGGTAGAGAGCCATATCTAGAGGGGTTGAAGCTAGAACAAGCAGGTGTGGAAATTATTGATAATAAAATCAAAGTCGATAATAAAAGTAAAACTAATATCTCAAATATTTTTGCTATTGGAGATGTTACTAATAGGATCAACTTAACACCAGTAGCAATTGATGAGGGCAGAAGCTTTGCTGATAGGAATTATGGCGAATCAAATCGTCAGGTAAATTATGAATTAATTCCCTATGCTGTATTTAGTCAGCCTGAAATAGCTTCTGTAGGCATGACTGAAGAAAAGGCTAGTCAATTGATTGGAAAAGATAATATTACAGTATATAGATCAATATTTAGACCTTTATCTAAGTCAATTCCTAAGCAAGGTTCTAAATGTATTTTAAAGTTAATAGTTGATAGCAATAGTAATAAAGTTTTAGGTTGTCATATGATAGGAGAAAGTGCATCTGAAATTATTCAGATGGCATCAGTTTCTCTAATGCTAGGAGCTAAAAAATCTGATTTTGATAATACAATGGCTTTGCATCCTACAATCGCTGAGGAATTTGTTACGATGAGATAATTAATAGCAAAGTATTACTTATTAGGAACTTTTCTTAGCCTTAACCAGTAGCTAATTGTCTTATACATAATTATTATTGTCGATAATGTTATTGTCAAAAAAACTACTCCTTGGAATACTGAATGTATGTTAGGTAGAATTAGAGGGATTATTTTGTCTGCAAGGTAAAGTAAATATAGGCCCAATAAGACACCACCTTCTCCTCTACTTATTTTCCCTTGCGTCCAAAAAATAGGCATACAAGCAAGTGTGGTGATAACCATGATAGGAATATCCTTTGTTATTAGTAAAGGCTCAACATCCAAACCACTCCCGCCTGAAAAGACGGAACAACTACCTAAAACTAGTAATTGATTTAATAAACAACTTCCAATTACATTGCCTATTGCTAAATCAGTTTGGCCACGAATAGCTGCAACTAATGAAGTAATCAGTTCAGGTAAAGAGGTGCCAAGAGAAACTATCGTTAACCCAATAATTGCATCACTTACTCCTAGTAATAATGCAATAGTGGAGGCACCTTCTACTAACAATCGTGAACCTAAAGTAAGTAAAAAAATACCACCTACTAATTTTATTGCTGCATTTAATAAACTTGTAGAGTCTTTTTCTATATTGATTTCTGGTTCTGCTTCTTGTGTTCGTTGAGGTTCCTCCCTTGCTGTTCGTATTTCCCAAGTAGTATTAATTATCAACGCAACTAGCAAAGCCACTCCAAATTGCCAAGTGATTAATCTTGAAGATGCCATCCCCCAAACGGCAAAGGAAACTCCTAAAAGTAGGGGGATATCTCTCCTTACAAGACGACTTTCCACTCTTAAAGGTCGCAATAAAGCGCTACCACCAAGGACCACCATTACATTGAAAATATTGCTACCAACAATGTTGCTTAACGCAAGACTATCAGATCCAGTAAGAGAGGAATTTACACTCACAAAAAGTTCAGGCGCACTTGTCCCAAGAGATACAACTGTTAATCCGATAACTAGCTGAGGGATGCCCAGAATCAAGGCCAAGGCCACGGACCCTTGAATAAAAAACTCACCCCCACTAAATAGTAAAAGTATCCCGGCAATAAGCTCTAAAAATGACATTAATAATGAAGGCATAATTGACAGACTTATTGAGAAACTAAAATAGGTAATTAATTTATATTATTTTTGTTTGGTATTATCTTAATATCTTAGCTCTTTGATTGATATTTGAAGACTTATAGATCAAGCTTACTTAAGCTAAACATTGAAAAAGCTTTAATCCTGTGATTACGTCTGTTAAACAAATCTCATTATTAAAGCCGGATGATTGGCATTTGCATGTGAGAGATGGAAAGATTCTTAAAGGTGTTTTGAGTCATACAGCAGATGTATTTTGCCGTGCAATTATCATGCCTAATCTTGATCCGCCAATAACAACATTAAATCAAGCAAAAGAGTACAAAAAAAGAATTATCCAATCGATTCCCGATGGTGTCTCTTTTACTCCATTGATGACTGCGTATCTGACAGATGATATGTCTCCTGATCTGCTAGAGATAGGCTTTAAGGAACGTGTTTTTCATGGAGCAAAGCTTTATCCGGTTAATGTAACAACTAATTCTGCATATGGAGTAACTGATTTGAGTAAAATCGACAATATATTTGAGACGATGGAAAGAATTGGTATGCCATTATTAATTCATGGAGAGGTAAGCGATTCTAATATTGATGTTTTTGATAGAGAGGCTGTTTTTATAGAACGTCATCTCCAACCATTATTAAAAAAGTTTTCATCACTGAAAGTTGTTTTAGAACATATAACCACAATAGATGCAATTGATTTTGTCGAGAATAGCGAGTCTGATATCGCCGCTACAATTACACCTCATCATTTACATATAAATCGAAATGCAATGTTCAATGGTGGATTACGGAGTGATTTTTACTGTTTACCCACTGCAAAACGTGAAATACATCGTATAGCCTTAAGACAAGCCGCTACTAGTGGTAAACCTTGCTTTTTCCTTGGGACTGATTCAGCACCTCATACCCGTAGATTTAAGGAGAATTCATGTGGATGTGCAGGAATCTTTAATGCCCCTTTTGCTTTAGAAAGTTATTTAAAGGTTTTTGAAGAAGAGCAGGCCTTGGATCGATTTGAAGCTTTTGCAAGTATTAATGGGGCGAATTTCTATGGGTTACCTCTAAACGACGAGAGAATAACGTTAGTGAAAAGAGATGTTTCTGTTCCAGAAATTATTGACGTTGGATTAGCTGGCGATCCTAATGATTTTGTTAAACCATTTCATTCAGGAGAAATTCTTGGCTGGTCTCTAGAAAGTGTTTAGTTAGAGTAGTGAATTACTCTTGCTATAATTATTTACTTCTAGATGATCTTAAGAATACTGATTCGATCACATACGTTTACGCTACTATATAAATGATCTAGAGTTTAATCTCTAGCATTGTGATAATCCTTGCTATCACAAGGGAGTGTGGCGGAATTGGTAGACGCACCAGACTTAAAATCTGTTGGCCGCTTTTTGGCCGTGGGGGTTCAAGTCCCCCCACTCCCATGATGTTTTGTTTTTCGAAAGTGTGTTTTCTCCCTTTGGGATTAACAGCTTCTGTTCATCCTTTGATTACGTTATCTGCTTTTGCAGTGTTGGGAGTTATTTATTTATTGGTTATTCCTTTATTCCTTTTTTATTGGATGAATAATAGATGGAATGTTATGGGGAAGCTTGAAAGACTTTTTATATATGGGCTTGTTTTTTTATTCTTTCCTGGTCTTGTTTTGTTTGCTCCATTCCTTAATTTAAGAATGAATGGGAAAGAGGAGTCTTGAATCTTGACAAGGGCTAAGGTTTTTCAAATAGGTTTTATGGTTTTTGTTTTGGGAGGATTGGGATATGAACTTTTCCAACTCTTTGGATTTGAATCAATATCCGCAGGCATTGCAACACAATCAATATTAATTTTAATTATTTTGGGATGGACTGCTTCCTACCTTTTTAGAGTGTTTTCAGGGAATATGACTTTTATGGAGCAACGTAAAAGATACAGAGAGGCTTATGAAAAGTTGACCGACGAAAAAATTAGGGAAAAGTTTGAGAAGATGACAGAAGAAGAAAAAATTGAATTACTAAAAACGATTGAGCCTGAAAGTAGTGAATAGATTTAAGTTTTTAGTTACTAAGTCTCAATAATTTTTTACTATTAGGGATACAAAAATGATAAAAAAGATAGATACACAAGGTTTAGGACATTGAAAAGTACAAATATCAGTAGGTCTTTCTCCAAAATCAGACAGGATAAAAGAATTGCACTAATGCCTTTCCTTATGGCAGGTGACCCTGATTTGGAAACAACAGCAAAAATTTTGTTAGAACTTCAATCAAGTGGTGCTGACATGATTGAGCTTGGTATTCCATATAGTGATCCTTTAGCAGATGGACCTATCATTCAACTAGCAGCTTCTCGAGCTCTTTCCTCAGGAACATCTCCTGAAAAAGTTTTTAAAATGTTGTCAGAATTGAGAGATCAATTATCAATACCAATAATTTTGTTTACTTATTGCAATCCCTTGATAAATAGAGGTTTAGAGGAGTTTTGTGTTGAAGCTTATGAAGCAGGTGTTTCAGGGCTTGTTGTTCCAGATCTTCCTTTGGAGGAAGCAGAAAAACTTTCTGAGATAGCTGAATCTAAAGAAATTGATTTGGTTTTATTAGTTGCACCTACAACTCCCAATAATCGAATGAAAAAGATTGCAGAGACTTCTAAGGGATTCACCTATCTAGTTAGTGTTACTGGAGTAACTGGAGAAAGGTCGTCACTAGAAGAAAATGTTGAGTCTCTTGTTAGACAACTAAAACATTGTTCATCTAGTCCTATTGCTGTTGGGTTTGGGATCTCTGACGCGAAACATATTCAACAAGTACGAAAATGGGGTGCTGATGGTGCAATTGTTGGTAGTGCTTTAGTTAAAAGAATTGCTAATGCCTCTAGTGGCATGAAAGTAGAAGAAGCTGGTTCTTTTTGTAAAGAACTTAGAGCAGCAACTAATTAATATTTTTGTAAATAGCAATAGATCAAGTTGAAAATAGGATTCTTTCCTATCTTTTGTATGAAGAATTAATGTCTTTATTTAATTTTAAAAATCATGGATAAATATGTCCTTTGGGGGTCTTACTGTGAAGATGCTCTAATCAAGAGAACACCTTTTAGGGAAGAGCATCTTCAAAGACTTTCATCACTTAAGAAAGAAGGTATATTAATAACTTTAGGTCCAACAAAATGTAATAGATATGTTTTTGGAATATTTCAAGCTGAAGATATTGAATATATAAGAAGTCTCATAAAAGAAGATTTATACTGGAGAGAAGGTATATGGACTGACTTCGAAATTTATTCTTGGACCCAAGCTTTTTGAGCTTGTTCCCAGATCCAATTAGCGACAATTTGATCACCATTATCACCTAGTTGATCTTTGTACCCATCCATAATTCCTATCCCTTGTCTTGCTATCTTCGCTATGGCTGCTGGATCATCAATCCCATTATGTTTTAAAGAGGAAATTTTTAAGTTCTTAGATCTTCGGATTATGTTTCCGCCATTGATATGACATCCGGCACAATGATTTTGGAATAGATTTTTTCCTAAATCATCATCAATTGCATTTAGCTCATTAGGTAAGCTTATAAAGAAAAAAATGCATATAAGACTTATTAAAAAAAAATGGACCTTAGTATAAAAAAAAATTATTTTATTTTTTGTAGTCATTTTATTATTAGTTATTGAAATTAATTTTTGAAAGGTCCTCACAAATTTCATCAAGAAGATCAAGTTGCGCAGAAGTATTTGATGCAAGATTCTTTATTGATTGTTTCCCTTTACCTTTTGTCCATAACGCTTCTATTGTACAAAGTTGATTTGCAATTTTTGGAATCCCACCAGTTAAAAAAGTTTTTTTCAAAAAGTCAATTAAAGTTTGTATACGTGCTGAGGGGAGATTAAGACTTTGGCAAAGTTCTGATTGTGTTTTACCTGTTTGCTTTAACCAATCTTTTATAAGAAGTATTAGATCTTCTTCTATTTCTTTTGACCAACTATCTTTATTCATACTGGGAACCATTTATCTAACTTACATTTTGCTCTAAATTTCATCTCTGGAGTAATGTGATGCTGCCAAAGGCTGATGACAGCGGTCAAGGCAACAAGATCATCACTAAAACCCGAACCAGGAATAAAGTCTGGAATCAAATCAATAGGAACAATTAAATATGTAAGTGCTCCTATTATGGATATTCTAACTTGGGGAGGAGTAGAATTATCAATGATAAGTTCAAATCCTTCCAAAGCAGGTTGAGCTATTGATCTACCTGCTGTTAATAAGATTTTTTTAAGTAGACTCTCATCGATAACAGAACTTTCAAGTACTTCTGCTTCAAATACTTCTTGATTTGAGTCATTTGATCTAGCCAAAATCAAATACTTCTTTCTAAAAGACCGCTTTGGATTCCTGTCTTTCGTAGCTTCCTTAAGGCTCTTTGAACTACTTGCCTGCAATACTCCCTACTACAATTCATTTGCCTGGCAACCTCGGCTAAAGTTCTCCATTCATTTGTTCCATCTAATCCAAATCGAAGACTTAGTATCTTTCTCTCTTTGGGTGTGAGATTTGATTTGTCTAATAACGACCAAGCTGAGGCATTCCTTTCTGCTAATTCAGCTAGCTCCATAGGAGGAACTTCTTCGCTTGGAAGAATATCGACAAGTTCAGAAGGATCTGCCTTCGATTTGACTGTACCCTGCAAACTAACTGTGATGCTTCTCAACTCGCAGGAAAGCAATTCTTCTACTTCCTCTAAAGGTATTTTCATTTGATTCGCTATTTGGTTGGTTGATGGATGAACCCCAAGTTCTTGCATTAGTCGTGACTTGGCAGCACGAAGTTTTGTTAGTTTTTCATTAATGTTTACAGGAATTCTTATAGTTCTACTTTGAGTTGAAAGGGCTCTATTTAATCCTTGTCTAATCCACCAATAAGCATAAGTTGAAAATCGATGTCCCCTTGTTGGGTCATATTTTTCAACAGCTCTTGTTAATCCTAAGGTGCCTTCCTGAATTAAATCAAGTAGTTCAAGACCTTTACCTTGATATCGCTTAGCTAAATTTACAACAAGCCTTAAATTTGCTGTAATCATTTGATTCTTGGCCTTCTCTCCTTCTTTCAGTACTTTCTTTTCTTTGCTCGTATATTCGCACTCAGTCCCATTGCCTCCAGCTTGATGGCTGCGTTCATTAAGTGCAACCATTTTTTGCACTTTTCTTCCCATGGTGAGTTCTTGCTCTGGCGTCAGCAATTCGTGTCTTCCTATTTCTCCAAGAAAGTCGCTTAAAGAACTCACGATTTATTTCTGCTTATATTAATAACCTAGAGAAAAAATGTTTACTTTCAATAGGCGTAATAAAGTGTTCGGAATTTAGAATTTATACTTTTTTCTTCTTAATGCCATTATTAGGCAAATTAAATATCAAGATTTCTCATATTTTGTTTCTCTGGCTTCTTTGGAATGGAATTATTTATATTAATTTTTTACTTGCGAAAACTTAAAACCATTGCGATTAAAGAGTTTTATTAGAGTGTTTTTCTTGTTTTATAAAACTTCCTAAAGAATTTTCAGTCTCTAATCAAATTAATAGCAGGTAGCATTCTCTTATCAAGGAATATTTTTCTTTTGAGATCGCTTGGTATAAAGAGTTTCTTGGCGTAATTATTTTGGAATAGATACAAATTATAGTAGAAGCTAGAGTGTGTAGCTATCCCTTGAAGTAAAAAGCTGTATTGAAGTAATATAAAATATTTTTAGTAATTAATTTTTTTTTAAATAAGGAATACTATTCACTAAAAGAAGGGGGCAGATCGCTTGAAAGCTACTATATGTCAGCATGGAAGCCTTCTTATTACAGCTATTCTCTTTATTTAGTGTATATATTATAGATATAATTTAAAAGTTACTTATATTTTGACGCTAAAGAACTATATACAAAGATCGCCAGATCGGATAATAACTCCGAAAAGGTTTAACAAGAAGTCCTGGTGCTTGGGAAGAAAATGTTACTAAATACAATAAAATAAAGGTAGAAGAATAAACTAAAATATAAATACTAAATTTTTAAATGGGGTTTACAGAAAAGACGTTCAATCTATGTAATACAATTTCGAGAGGATTTAAAAACGCTTCAATTTTGTCCTTAGGCAATCCATTCGTGCCTGAGGAGATTATTAGAAAATCAAATTTTTCGAAAGAAAATAAAAAAAACCTTAATCAAGTCAAGAGAAATCTAAAAGCTAATTATTTATTTAAAGAAATTTATAATGTTGATACTTTCAAAATCTTAGATATTTCGGATGAAGAGGGCGCAGATATTATTCATGATATGAATGAATCAATAATTGATGAATTATTAATAGGTAAGTTTGATTATATTTTAGATTTTGGTACTCAAGAACATATATTTAATACTCAAATAGGTTTATCTAATGTTTTTAAATTGCTAAAAGATAATGGAAAATATATCTTTAGTCTTCCAGCTAATGGACAATTAGAACATGGTTTTCGTCAATATTCCCCAACTTTTTTTTATGACTTGTGTTTTGCAAATAATACTTCACTTTCTATAGATCTATTAAGCCTTATAAGTAAAAGATGTGATCTAAATATGCTTCCTTTGTATGAAAATATAGATGAAGACTTTTTAAAAACTGCAGGTATTGCTATGAAGGAGTTGTCAGATTTTTCACCAAATCATGGTCTTCTAACAGGAACAAGTACATGCTTAATGAATAATCTTGGTACTTCAGTTTCAATATTGGGAGTAATTTCAAAGAAGAAAACAAAAATATTAAATTTTAAAGTTACACAATGTTTATATAGAAATCTTTCTCTTGATGACGTTTTACCTAGTGGGCATATGGATAAAATTTCAAAGTCCTTGAATTTAAAATCGATGGTTAAAAAAATAATATTAAATTTTCCTATTTCTTCTTTCCTTAAGTTTCAGATTATAAGTTTCTTTTGTAAATTCTCCTTACGGATAAATAGATAACTCAACAATGATTATTGAAAATGCTCCTTATTTCCTGTAGTTCTTGTTTGAGTAATGTTTTTGCGCACGCCTTCCTAGGGACTTGATCCCGAGACCTCTTCTATACCAAGTCAAGCATGAAGTATCAAATATTTAAGAACAATTCTTTTATCATTTCTTTCTCTTTCAAGACTTCTGTCTGATTTTGATATGTACCCTTTCGAATAGATTCTTATTTGATTAATGAAATAATTTAGGAGTTGATTGATTTGCTATTGATTTCTTCTTGGCCCACCTCTTCTTTTAACTAAAATTTCTAGAACTTCAGCCCATGAAACGTCTTGATGGGCTAAAGCAACCTGTAAATGGAAAATAATATCTGCGGCCTCATTAGCTACTGAAATCTGATCTTTATCTTTACAAGCCATAATAAATTCCGCAGTCTCTTCACCTATCTTCTTTAGGATTTTATTATCGCCTTCGTTTAGAAGACTATTTGTGTAGCTTCCTTCCTCAGGATTCTTTTTGCGATTTTCTATTACTCTAAATAATTCACTACAAGCGTCAGATGGCGGTTGTAGACACTCTTGACTTGTTTGTAAGTCTTTAAAAAAACAACTTCTTTTTCCTGTATGACATGAGATTGAACCAATTTGCTCAATTGATAAAAGCAAGGTGTCTGAATCGCAATCAGACCTAATTCCTTTTAATTTTTGAAAGTGACCGCTCGTTTTCCCTTTGTGCCAAAGTTCTTTTCTTGATCTACTCCAATAGTGAACTTCACCTGATTCTAATGTTTTTATAAGGGACTCTTTGTTCATCCATGCCATCATTAAAATAGATCCATCCACCCAATCTTGTGCTATTGCTGGAATTAAGCCATTTTGATCAAATTGTAGATTATCGATAAAAGACATTTTTAATTACGCCAATTTGGCTGTAAAACTTTATTCTTTAAATCTAGCCCTCTATTGGTTTTTAATTTATCTTTTTATGACGATTAAAGATATTCCATTTAATTGCTCAAAGCATTTTAGAGACTATCCATGTTCTCATCGGCAATGGAAACATAATGGTCACTGCCGTTATGTTCATGGATATAGTCGAAGCTTTACTTTTTGGTTTGCTTCTACTGAACTTGATAAAAATGGCTTTGTTGTGGATTTTTCAAGTCTGAAGTCTTTGGAAGAAAAGTTAAGAGATCATTTTGATCATACTTTTCTAGTTAATTTTGATGATCCTCTTCTTGAAACATGGAAAAAACTTCACTCTGAAGAAGTGTTGGATCTTAGAGTTATGAAAAATGTAGGGATGGAATCAACTGCTCAATTGATTTGGGGATGGGCTAATGATTTATTGTTTTCAAGAGAGAAAGGTAGATCTTGTTGCTGGAAAGCAATCGCCCATGAAAATGATATTAATTCCGCTAGTTATACTTTCTGGCCTGAGTGGTTTAATTCAATTTAGAACAAAAACTTTTTTATATTTATAGTTTTCTATTGATTTTTTATTTGAAGATGATTTTTGATTCTTTATTCTCTATTTTTATAGTACTTCCTTCTTTATATTTGCCTTGAAGAATATATTTTGCTATTTCACTTTCTAATTCTTTTTGTATGACTCTTTTTAATGGTCTTGCACCATAGCTTGGGTTGTACCCAAGCTCAGTAATTAATGAAAGTACATCATTGTCTATTTCAAGATCAATACCTTTCTCTTTTAATCTTCCCCTTAACCTGTTTAATTGTAAATCAACTACTTTTAGTAGAGTTTCTTTTTGAAGTGGTTCGAAATTAATTATTTCATCAAGTCTATTTAGGAACTCAGGTCTGAAATGTGCTTTTAGTTCTTTATTAATAAGTTCATCTATATTTGTAGAGAGATTATTGGCTATGTCAAAATCAGTAATTAATTGGCTTCCTAAATTACTAGTGAGAATAATAATAGTATTTTTGAAGTTTGTTGTCCTTCCTTGCCCATCTGTTACTCGCCCCTCGTCTAGTATTTGTAGCAATATATTGAAAACATCTTTATGTGCTTTTTCAATTTCATCGAACAATAAAACACAATAAGGTTTTCTTCTGATTGATTCTGTTAATTGTCCACCAGTTTCATAGCCAACGTAACCAGGTGGAGCTCCAATTAAACGACTTATTGAGTGCTTTTCCATATATTCAGACATGTCTATTCTAATTAGGGCATTTTCACTATCAAAAAGTTGCGAGGCCAAGGCCTTAGATAATTCTGTTTTCCCTACACCTGTTGGACCTAAAAATAAAAAACTTGCTATAGGTCTGGTTGGATCACTAAGTCCAGTCCTTGATCTTTGTATCGCAGAAGAGATAGATTGAACTGCTTTACTTTGACCAATAACTCTTTTATGCAGCTCAGATTCAAGATTGAGTAATTTTTCAATTTCAGTTTGAGCGAGTTTTTTAACTGGAATAGATGTCCATTTTGCAATTATTTCAGCCACATCATCTGCTAAGACCTCTTCTCTTAAAAGTGACTTCTCAGAGTTTTGAGAAGAATTTTTTAAATTAATTTCTTTGGATTTCAAATTTCGTTGAAAATTAGCAAGGGTACCGTATTCAAGTTCTGCAGCTCTATTGAGGTCATAATCCCTTTTTGCTTTTTCAATTTCTAGTTGTACTTTTTCAATTTCTTCTTTAAGTGTTGAAATTTCTTCTATTGACTCTTTCTCTTCTCTCCATTTCTTGTTTACTTCAATTTGATTTTTAGTTAATGAAGAGAGTTCTCTAGTGATTAATTCCAGTCTCTCTTGACTTGAAGTATCTGATTCACCCTCCAAGGATAATTTCTCCATTTCAAGTTGGATGATTTTTCTATCAATTTCATCAATTTCTTCTGGTTTTGATGTTATTTCCATTTTTAAACGTGAGGCTGATTCATCGATTAGATCAATGGCCTTATCTGGTAGAAATCTTTCGGAGATATACCTATCACTTAATACTGATGCGGCTATGAGTGCATTGTCAGAAATACGAACACCATGATGGACTTCATATCGTTCTTTCAATCCACGTAATATTGAAATAGTGTCTTGGACTGATGGTTGTTTAACAAGTATTTGTTGAAATCTTCTTTCTAGAGCAGGGTCTTTTTCAAAATTCTCTCTATGTTCATTTATGGTCGTTGCTCCAATACATCTTAGTTCACCTCTTGCAAGCATTGGTTTTAGGAGATTACTAGCATCCATGGCACCACCACTGGCTCCTGCGCCAACAACAGTATGAATTTCATCGATGAATAAAATTATTTTTCCTTCTGAATCAGTAACGTTTTTAAGAACGGACTTGAGTCTTTCTTCAAACTCACCTCGGAACTTTGCTCCTGCAATTAGTGCTCCCATGTCCAATGAAATTAGTTGACGTTTTTCAAGAGCTGTTGGAACATCTCCATTAATAATTCTTTGAGCCAAACCTTCAATAATTGCTGTTTTACCAACCCCAGCTTCACCAATTAAAACAGGGTTGTTTTTTGTTCTTCGGCTAAGTATTTGAATGGTCCTCCGGATCTCCTCATCTCTTCCAATTACAGGATCTAATTTCCCATCTCTAGCTGCAGAAGTAAGGTCTTGTCCGTACTTTAGCAGTGCTTCATAGTTATTTTCAGCGTTTTTTTCTGTCACTTTTTTGTCACCTCGAATAGCATTAATAGCCTCTAAAAGACTATCTTTGTTGATTTTATTATCTAAAAATAATCTATGACAAAACCTCTCGTCATCAAATAGGGAAAGCACTAAATGTTCACTTGAAATAAATGTATCTTTAAAATACTGTTTAATATTATGTGCTTTTGTAATTGATAAAGATATACTTTTCCCAAAGAAAATAGATTCTTGAGGAGTTTTCATTTTTGGTTGATTTTTTATAAATTCTTCTGTATGCATTAGAAGACTTCTTATTGAAACTCTAGACATTTTCATTGCTTTTATTACGATTTCATTTTTTCTAAGAAGAGAATAAACAAGATGTTCTGTTTCTAAAGTCTGATGGTGTTCACTTATTGCTAAATCTTTTGCATCAATGATCCCTTGTAAAGCTCTTTCAGTGAATTCTTCAGGATTTATCTTCATTATCAAAGTTAATTATCATTGTCATCTTATATTCAAATTTTGATTGTATAAATATATGAAAACCGACCTGTTTGGTATTTTGAAAATTAAATTTATAATATTATTTTGAATTCTTAAAAAGAATAATTTTACTTATCTCAATGGATTTATTTTACTTTTTTTTAACCAAGATTCAAATTTACAAGCAGTTTTATCATAATTTAAATCTTCTAATGTAATAGAATATCCAAACTTTTTAGCAATCAATATCAAATCTTCTGATGTTTTGCATTGAACTAGTTTCTCTTTTACAAGAATATTATGCTCAACGGTTTCGACAAAATTTCTTAATTCTTCCCTGCTCATGCTTATGCATAATCAATAAATTTAATTTTATTGATTTATCTATTTTTTTCAACAAAAAAGATGGAGTCTCCTCCATCTTTTTTCTAAAAAAAACTTAATAGAATTATTTTAATTAACTACGATTTTCCCAACCATACCTGCACCTCTATGAGGCTCGCAGTAGAAGTCGTATGTTCCTGCAGAGCTAAAGGTCCTCTCCCAAGACTCTCCTGGAGCAAAAGCTAAATCAGGATGACTAAGGTCATCATTTCCGTCAAAGACAGCATTATGAGGCGCAAGCTTATTATTAACAAACTTCACTGTGTCACCAGCACTAATGTTTACAGTGCTTGGTTCAAAAGCAAGCATTCCTGCATCAGTACCTAGCTTAACTTCAACAGTTGACGCATTCACGTTTGATGCTCCAAGCATGATAATGGCTAATAAAGTAAATAAAGCCGTAGTAATAGAACGAATCATGAAAGTAAATTTCCCTGCATTTTTTTACTTTAGCTTCTTTTAGGCTTTTTGTGTTTGATTAAGCCAGAATTATGTAAAATTTGATTTAATGTTCTTGCATAACTCTTGCCGCCAAAACTTTCAGGTGAGGTTATTGGTTCATGTATGAAATGTCTTTGCCTAAGGCTAAATCTATCCCAATTTGTAATTTGAATAGGAAGTAATATCGTTAAAAGTTCAATAAACCAAGTAGAGAGAGGGATTTGTGGAACCCTTCTCATTCCTTTCCATTCTAAAAGTGTCTGAATTGCTATATCAATACTTGTATGTGGTTGTCCTAGAACAAGTTTTTTTATTTTGCTTTTTGAAAAGGGATCAGGCTCGAAATTAGAGGTAGCTAGATGACCGCAAATGTAAGCAATATCTGCAGCATGTATAAAATGAAACTTTGAGAATATCTTGATCCATCTCGCTAGCCAGATCCATTTAAATGCTTCTTTAAGACCTTCGGTTAGATAGCTTGTAGGAAATCTGCTTTTATTATCTAAACGTCCTCCAAAAACTAGCGTTGGAAAAACAGCTATTATTTTTGTTGATAGTTCATGAGATTCAAGCTCTGTAAGACATTTTGCTTTGGTTTGTATATATTCTGTTCCATAAGTAAAAGCCTCTGGGAGCAAATTTAAGTTTTTGTCTAAGACGCTTGCAGTTGAAAAATAAATGATTTGTTTGATTTGTGAAGGATTAAGTAAATTGAATAAATTTTTTACTGCTACAACATTTACTTCTTTGGCTCTTATGGGATCACCCCAGGCAGTTGCTGTATGAATAACTCTATTGACCTTTGAAATTTCTTCTTTGAACTTATTTGGTTGTCGCAAATCTCCTACTAGGACTTTAACTCTTGGATTTTTTAGATTTATTGAAGTTAATTTTTTTGGATCTCTAACCCATAAAAACAATTCTGAATTTGAGTGATCGATTAACCAATTTGCTATATATTGACCAACGCATCCGCTCGCTCCTGTGATCAGAATAATTTCGTTTTTCAAGATAAAACTTTAATGAGCTCATTTACATTTTTTCCAGCCTCAAAAAATACTCTTGCATTTTCTTCAGGTGTCCCTGGAAGTATTCCATGACCAAGATTAAGAATATGTTTTCTACCTTTTGCTTTCTTAACTACATCAATAATTCTTGATTGAATGGCATCAGGTGTACCAAATAAGAGTCCTGGGTCTACATTCCCTTGGACTCCAACTGACTGAGGCAACCTTTTCAGCCCATCAGCCATGTCAACAGTCCAATCCAAAGAGACTATATCTACTCCAGTTTGCCCCATCCTTTCAAGTACTCCAGCACTGCCGGAGATGTATAGAATCATTGGTGTGTCTGGGTGCTTTCGTTTTACTATGTTGACTACTTTTTGTTGATAAGGAGCTGCAAACTCATCATAATCTTGTGGACTTAATTGTCCTGCCCATGAATCAAACATTTGAACTACTTGAGCGCCAGATTCAATTTGGTAAGACAAATAGCTCGCAATTGATTCTGCAAAATGATTTAAAAGTTGATGCAGTAACTTGGGCTCCTGGAATGCCATCGCTTTTATAACTGCATAATTTTTGCTGCTTTTCCCCTCCACAACATATGCAGCAAGAGTCCATGGCGCACCAACAAAACCGAGAACTGCAGCATTATTTCCAACGCTTTCTCTTAGTCTTCCTAAAACTTCACCAACAAAAAACATACTTTCTTGTGGTTGAAGAGGCCTTAGGTCTTTAACCTGCTTGAGGCTTCTTATTGGGTCGTTTATTAAGGGGCCTTTACTTTCAACAATGTCGAAGTTAATTCCCATTCCGGGTAGAGGAGTCAAAATATCTGAAAAAAGTATTACTCCATCAGGTTGAAAAGCCTTAAAAGGCTGCATTGAAATTTCATAAGACAGATCGGGGTTCTCGGATCTTTCTCTAAAACTTGGATGGTTGTCACGTAGATCACGATATACCTTCATGTAGCGTCCAGCTTGGCGCATCATCCAAACAGGAGGCCTGTCAACTGTTTCTCCGCGAGCTGCACGAAGTAGTAGAGGAGTAGTTTCGTTCATTATTTAGTCCTTTTAAGCGAAAAACTTAGATGAAACAGTACTTTGAAAACCATGAAATACTTTCTCTGCGTAAGATTGTCACACCTTCTGAATTTTTACATCCAGACGACAGGTCAAATTAGATTCTAAGGGAAGGTTGAAACATTTCTATTCGAGGAGGTTTAATTATCTTTGGTTTTATGCTTGAGTATGAGAACGCTAAGTGGGGGAAGGCAAAGATCAATAGAGTTTTCATAGCCATGTATATTGAATAAATCTGTTGCTTTTCCTCCCATATTTCCTAAATTTGAACCTCCATATTGACTAGCATCTGTATTGAAGACTTCTTCATAAAATCCAGAAACAGGTACACCTATTCTGTAATTAGAGTGGCTTTGAGGGGTAAAGTTTGCGACTATTATCAACCATTCTCCCTCAGTTTTCTCTCTTCTCATAAAACTAATAACTGAATTTTTATTATCATCACAATCAATCCATTGAAATCCATATTCGTCAAAATCATTTCTCCATAAAGCAGGTTCTTTTTTATATAGCAAATTCAAATCATCTACTAATTTCTGTATGCCTTTATGGGGGGCATGATTTAGAAGATCCCATTGCAAATCATCCCAGACATTCCATTCTTGTCTTTGCCCAAATTCCATTCCCATAAATATTGTTTTTTTCCCTGGATGTGTCCACATATAAGCAAGTAATGCTCGTGTATTTGCGTACTTTTGCCAGTCATCACCAGGCATTTTGTGTAGGAGATGACTTTTACCGTGAACAACTTCATCGTGGCTTAAAGCAAGCATAAAGTTTTCGGTAAAGTTATAACAAATCGAAAAAGTAATATTGTTTTGATTGAATTGTCTGAACCATGGATCAATTTCAAAATAATCGAGCATATCGTGCATCCAACCCATGTTCCATTTGAGATTGAATCCAAGTCCATCCATGTCAGTTGGCTTCGTTACTCCACTCCATGTCGTTGATTCTTCGGCAATAGAAAGTGCACCAGGAAAATGTTGAAAAAGAACGTGATTAGCCTGTTGAAGAAATCTAACTGCTTCGAAATTTTCATTCCCTCCATCTTCGTTAGGTATCCATTCACCCTCGGGACGGAGATAATCTTTATATAACATTGATGCAACTGCATCAACACGTATCCCATCAATATGAAATTGATCAAACCAAAAGATTAGATTTGCAACTAGAAAATTACGAACTTCATTTCGACTGTAATTGAAAATTAATGTTCCCCATTCTTTATGTTCTCCAATCCTGGGATCTGAATGTTCATATAAATGACTTCCATCAAAATAAGCAAGGCCATGCTGATCTTTAGGAAAGTGGCCGGGGACCCAATCAAGGATTATTCCTATACCTTCTTTATGACATGAATCAATAAATGAGCGAAATTCATTTGGAGATCCATATCTGCTTGTTGGTGCATACCAACCAGTAACTTGATACCCCCATGATCCATCAAAAGGGTGTTCTGAAATTGGCATAAGCTCGATATGAGTGAAGCCTCTTTCCTTGACATAAGGAATTACTTTGTTTGCTAACTCTTTATAAGTAAGTAGTCTTGACCCAGGCTTCATATCCGCGGCTGGAACGGGAGCTCGATTTTCTCCATTTGAGTCGATATAAGGATCGTCTGTGGATGCATGCATCCAGCTCCCTAAATGCATCTCATAAACTGATATTGGTTGCTCTAATGGATCTTTATTGTCACGCTTAGATATCCAAGACTGATCATTCCATTTATATGAATCGATTTCTGAAATGATTGAACTTTTCGCAGGTCTTACTTCGTGTTGAAAACCATAGGGGTCGGCTTTTTCGTAGCAATGTCCTTTTTCCGTTCTAATTTCATATTTATATAAATCTCCATTTTTTAGACCTGGTATAAATAGTTCCCATATCCCTCCAAGGCGTTTTTGCATAGGATGATGTCGACCATCCCAGGAATTAAGATTTCCTATTACTGAGACACTTTTTGCGTGAGGAGCCCATAAGCAAAACATAACGCCTTGTTTTTGATCTATTTCTGTGAGATGAGCACCCATCTTTCTCCATATGTGATGGTGATTCCCCTCAGCGAAAAGATGTCTATCAATCTCACCCATCCATTCTTGTCTGAAGCTCCATGGATCATTCTGAATATGTTCAATACCTCCACGGTTAACTTTTATTTGGTAATTAGTCCCAGGATCTTTTTCTAGAACTCCTTCAAATATCGATTCATGGTTAGGATTTTTAAGTTGAACCTTCCTTGCATTTACTAATAGTTCAACTTCATTTGCCTCTGGCATCCAGATCCGAACTATCCATTTATCTTTAAATGGTTGAGGGCCTAGTATAGAGAAGGGACTATCATGCCTACATTCAGAGAGTCTTTGACCGTCTTCTTTTATAGAATCTAGAAGAATAGAAATGGTCATGACTTATGGCATAAATAGCTAATTAGCTTAATCCTATGTTAGTAAATATTGAACCCCTAAGAAGAAATAAGTGATTCAAATTTAAGTTTTGAATTTGAAAGTAAGAGTGAAATTGTAGTCACTAGGCAGTGGGGGGTTGACCCTTCACATAAATATTTGCTCTGTCCTGGATTGATTCCAATTGCTGGCCATCCAGAACCTGATATTGAAATTCGTAAACGATCATTTGAGTTTAATGTGGCAAGCATTGGTTGAAGTTTTATTTTTCTATAGCGCTTTCTATGTAATTCATCATTGGTAATTCTGAGAACACCTGTTGAAAGTTGATTAGCAATATTTTCGGTTTTTCCAGGAATGATT
Organism: Prochlorococcus sp. AG-436-J02; assembly: GCA_003212625.1. Classification (GTDB taxonomy): domain Bacteria; phylum Cyanobacteriota; class Cyanobacteriia; order PCC-6307; family Cyanobiaceae; genus Prochlorococcus_B. The sequence continues at coordinate 40,663 of QCPI01000005.1, read as the reverse complement.
GATAACGCAACGAATAGATCAAAACTTTCTCTATCACATTTGGTTTCTAAAAAAAGAATTGGGATACCTTCTAGCCTCAGATCTTTTGACATAGGAGGTGAAGTAAATACGGCGACATCAGGGCGAATATCTAGGCTGAATCTGTTTGCTTCGCCTGGAGTATCACTTAGATGTCCACCAATAGCGGGTACAGGTCTCCATGGGTCATGCACTAGATTTACTTCACCATTGCCTTTGAAATCAGAATTAGTCAATAGAGAACCTTCTAGATGACTTATAGAAGCTAAACCTTGGCTGTAAAGATTCCATTCAGGAGTGGCTTTTGGATCTGAAATTTCCCAATTTTTAGTAGTTAGATTCCAAAGCTTTAATTGGGAAAAAATATGTTGCCCATCTTTTTCTTTTAAATGAGTATCAAAAAAATTCAATTGGGCGCTTTGTACCCCTTCCCACCATTGAAGATGTGTAGCTGGGCCAATTAGTAATTTAGGATCACCACCAGCATTTTTAGCTTTAGCAAAAATATCTAAGATCCCCCTTAAATGAGGATCCCACCATCCCCCAATTAAAAGCAATGGTTTTTTTAACCAGCTATCCAATGGTTTATAACTATTCCAATGAATAGTTTTGCTACGAGAAAGGTTTAGCCATTTATGTGCCATTCCTTCTGGATCATTTTTTTTAAGTAATTTATGACCGTTCAATAAATATTTTTTCGATTCAAGACTTTCACGTATTTCATGCCACGCATTCGAATCATTTTCTCTTTGTGCTTTTTGGGCTGCTAATTGTAGACCCCAACCAATTCCCAAGTGCCACCAAAAAGCTTCTCCTTCACAACTCCAGTGCTCCTTTTCTGAAAGGCCCGTCATTGCAGGAATCATGCAATCAGGTGGAGGAGTCCCTTCATCCGCTATGAGTTGAGTTAGGCCTTGATATGAAAAGCCATATGTGCCCAACAAGCCATTGCATTCAGGTAACGATCGTGCCCATTCATGCGCTTGACTGGTATCAGAAGCTTCTTGGCTAAAACCTGAAAATTGACCATCAGAGTCTCCTTGGCCCCGTACATCTTGAATTACAACTAGATAGTCATGACTTGCCCACCAGGAGGGGTGAGCATATGTAACTGTTGAAGCAATTTCTCTTCTATAGGGCTGGCGCATCAATAGAACAGGCCATGGCCCATTGCCTTTAGGCAACCAGATGCGAGATTTAAGTAATGTTCCGTCTCTAAGTTTTAAGTCTTCGTCCCTGTAACTTATAGAATTCATCTGATGGTTTAAAAAGTTTCAGGGCAATAAAGTCCTCTTACGTACATGGAAAGGATCTCCGCATCAACTTGGCTTATATTTTTTTGATTTGAGATTTCTTGTATAGATTTGGGTGAACCAGCAGAAATATTATTTTTATTAAGTTCCCTGAAATTTTGACAAATTGATTTTGCTTCATCAGGATTTCTCTTTACATCCTCAAGAAGTCTTGATTGAGCGATTGCTTCTTGATTAAAGGTAAAGGATGTAAAAATCAGTGCAATTAGTAAACCATTCATGGTTCTCTTAGTTACCTATCCTTTCTTTAATCATTATTATTCATTATTCTCATATCTAGTAGTTCTTTGGTACATTAAATAATATTTTTTTTAGCTTTTTCTATTAAAACGTGAGCTTTTTGTAAATCTATTATTGGAATTCGTCCAGTTTTTAAAATCCTTTCGAAGCGTCCTGTCTTCTTAACTAGCTCTTCTGGACTAAGTCTTGAAATTGCTTTGTTAGAGATCAATCCTGAGTGCATTAACAAGGCTGCTTCATTAAGTTCAATATTTAAAGTACATATAAAATATGCTATGCATTTAAGCCTTTTTATGTTGCGAACACTTCCTAGACTTCCATAGATCATCTTATTAATTTCTTCATCCGTTATAGATAATAAAGAATTCCAGGTTTTTATATTATTAGATAGGAGTATTTTTTCTTCTTGATAAAAGCTTTTAGGTATTTTTTTTAAAAATATGTGATTAGTCATAAGTTTCTATTGAATAATTTTCCTCTTTATTATCTCTATCAGATGAGTCTTTATTTAGAGAATAATTTCTAGCTGGTAATTCTATTATTTTTGATTCTTTTAAATCATTTATGATTTCACCAAGAATAATTGGTTTACTTATTCCATCTCCTGCTGACTCTACTTTCCTAAGTCTAACTTTGACCTGAGCACCATTCCTACCACCACCTTTTAAATTACCTGCTATTTGTAGCAATGTTGGTCTAACAGATTCCTCAGGGAAATCATTTGATGCTTGTGCAACAACTAAATCAAATCCATTGTCATAAACAATAGGTGCATATTTATAACCTTCTACATTCAATGGAGGAGTATAACTTTGATTGAACGCCCAGCAGCTCCCAGATAATAAGAGAGTGAAAATTGTTGTTCCAGTAAGTCGAAATTTAATTGTCCAGCCGAATAAATAAGCTAAAATGGTTAAGACACCAAGACCAGAACCTCCCCAGGCTAGCCATTTCGTTGCATCCTGGATAACTTCACTCATAGACATAGGGCTGGTTTCTCCTGAATTGATTCTTTATAGTTTGTTGGCTCCCCCAAGTTTAAGAATAATGTTTCATGGGAGATGAGAAGGTCTTTAAAAGATTAAAGGGTTGGGGGCTAACTGGCACCTTAGTGGCATTGGGTGGCGTTTTGATTTGGAGTGCCGCGGATCTCTTAGTAGGAAAGACTATAAGTCGCTTTTCTCCTCAAATTGAAAAGACATTATCTGATTCTTTAGGCCATCCTTTGGAAATTGGTTCATATAAGGGGCTTATCCCATGGGGTATTGAACTGGGACCAACGAAGTTGCTCCCAGTTTTAAAAGATTCTTCATCAGTTGATATCTCAAGGCTAAGAGTTAAATTTGCTCCTTTAGCAAGTTTAGTTAATTGGCAACCAGTAGCAATATTTAATCCAAAAGGGACGAAAATTATACTAAACAAAAATGATACGGGTTCTTTTTGGGTTCTTCCTAAATCTGAGAATTCTGAACCAATTAATCTACAGTTACGATTTAATCTAAAAGAACCAACTAAAATTGTATTTAATCCTAAAAAAATAACATTACTAGCTAAGGGGCATCTTGGTCTGAATCTTGCTAAGAAAAAGATTTATGGTGGAATTAATTTAGACTCCAAAAAAGAAGGAAGTCTATATCTTTCTGGAAAGGGATACTGGGATGGATTTGAATTTAAAACTAAAGCAAGAATTAATAAACTTAAACTTGGCATTTTACAAGAGATTTTAGGTGATGATTCTAATATTATTACGAAAGGAGATATTAATGGAGATCTCAAATTAGCAATAGAAAAAGGTTATATAAGTTGTAAAGGTAATTTAATTGTAAAGGATTTGATTCTAAGAGGAGGGATTTTAAGAGATACTTTGTCTACTGAAAAGTCAAAAATTAAATGTGATAATAACAATTTTGATGTAATGGATTCGAATTGGAATTATGGTCAGTTTTATCTATCCAACTCAGTTCAAGTAAAACTTAATAGAATAAATAAAAATTATATAAATTCTTCTGCTTATATTAAAATAAAAGATTTTGACCATAAACCTTTAGCTTTACAACTTAAGTTGCCAGTTTCAATAATTGAAAAACGGTTTGTTACTGGAAACCTAGAGGCTAATTTCAATCTAGAATCTTTTCCTTTAGGTGCTTTAAACCCAATATTAAATTCTTCATTATCTGGCAATTTAAATACAAAAGGTTATTTTGAAGGCCCTTTATCTTCGCTTAACTCTAGGATTGACTTCGCTTTTGAGAACCCACAAGCTAATGGCATTCGTTTAAGAGAAAAATGGACAGGGACTTTTACTCGAGTTCCCGATGAAAATATATGGGGTGCCTTGAAAATGGATTCAGAAGGTGCTTCTATTCCAGGAAATCTTCAACTTAATCTTAAAAAGGATGGCAATTTAAATGATTTAATTCTTAATAGATTTGGTGGTCAGATAACTTTAAATCCTAAATCAAGTTTTTATGAATGGAAAGCTAATAAGTTTAGATTAGATCGTGTAGAGGTTGCTTTCCCTCCGGAAAAAAGTTTTAAGAAAATCTTTGGGGAAATCTCTGGTAAAGGAATCTTCTCCCTGGATCCATTATTGATTGATGGTGAGTTGAATTTAGATTATTTTAGATTATTAGGTCTTAAAATAAAGCAGGCAAGTATTAAAGGTCAAGTTAATAATTCGGAAACTAATTTAAAAGGTGAATTAATACCTTCTGAAAATGGAAAGATTAAATTTGATATGATTAAAAAATCTGAATTTTCTTTAAAAGCTAAGTTAGAGAATGTAAGCTCTAGCTGGATTGCTGAGACAGCCTTAGAGATACCTAAATTGGGATTAAAGTATTCTGAGGCAATTGGGAAAGCTGAAGACTTAGATAAACTTATAATTGGTTTTCCTAATAGTTCATTAGATAGTCAGTTAAATGCTTTAACTAAATCTCAGGAAAAATATAGAGAGGAGATTGCTGAAAAAAATAGTCAGAGTTTTATTAACCCTTATGAACTTAATGGGAATGTTAACGCCGATATTACATTAAGTGGTCCAGATTTATCAAATTTAAAGTTAGAGGCAAATGCATTCGGAAAGGTTTGGACTAACAAATTGGAGTTGATAACTAATAAAGAAATAAAGCCTTTTAATCTAAATTTTAATGGTAATTTAGGATCAGGTTATGGTAACTTCTCATTCCTTAATTTTAATTTTTCATTATTATCTTTGCTTGCACCAATACCTTCAGCAATTGATGGGTATTTTGGTTTAAAGGGTAAATATAGTTTCATTAATGGAGTTCCAAGTGTTAATGCAGATCTTGTTATTGAGGATACTAAGATTTATGATAGAAATATTACTTTAGATAATGGAAGTATTGTATTTAAAGATAATTTACTTGGATTGGACATCTCTCTAAGGGATAATTATTCGAAAAGCCCTATTGAATTAAGTGGAGTTTATCCATTATCTAATTCTTTACCTATTGATCTAAAAGTTGAAAGTCATGGAGATGGGTTGGCGTTTTTAACAGGGCTAACAAAAGGAAGTGTTTCTTGGACTTCAGGAACGGCTGATTTGAGTTTGATTATTAGAGGTACGCCTGCAACACCAGTCGCGAATGGATTTATTGTTTTTAAAAATGGTGATCTCCTTTTTCAAAATAAAGAAGTTAATAATTTGAACAGCACAATAGTTTTTGATTTTAATAGAGTTGAAGTCCAACAATTTCAAGCAAATATTGGACGAAATGGTGTCATTAGTAGCAAAGGTGGAATTTCGTTGCTTGAATCTCAAATGATAGAAAGTGAGCCATTGACTCTTTCAATAGAAGAAACAAATATCAAAACTGCATTTACTGATGTCAACGTTTCATCCAAGATTATTGTTAAGGGATCTATTTTGAAGCCTAAATTGGGAGGTGAGGTATTGATTTCAGAAGGCTCTATTTTTGCTAAAAGAGCTAATAATTCAGATAAGCCTACATCTAAGGCGTTAGGTCGCAATCAAGATCCTAAAATAAAAGAAATTCTTAGATTTCCTGAACAAGACTGGAACCAGAGAGAAGCCTTGGTTTTATTTATTCAAGATAAAAATGCCCCAGCAAGTCGGATAGTAAGTGGTGGTGTCCCTAATGGCTTTGAATCTATAAGCTTTGATAATTTAAAGCTTATCCTAGGTCCTTCATTGCAATTAGTCTCTCAACCTTTGGCCAGCTTTGAAACGAATGGAGCTCTGTTCTTGAATGGTTCTTTTGATGAGAGCCTTGATGTTAGTGGCGTTGTTAAGCTTGTTGATGGCTATGTTAATCTCTTTACGACTACTTTTTATCTGGATCAAAGCGAACCAAATGTAGCTGTATTTGTTCCTTCTATGGGGTTGGTTCCATTCGTTGACGTGACGTTGAAAAGTCGCGTTTCAGATAATGTTAGAGACGTAAGTAATTTTGACTCTAATGGGATGGCATCATTTGGTATAGGAGGATCTCGTTTTGTAAATGTTGAAGTAACAGCCTCTGGACCTGCAGACCGGATTAGTGAAAACTTTCAATTAAGAAGTAATCCTTCTTTGGGGAAAAATGAGTTAATAGGACTCATTGGTGGTAATTCTCTCGCGAATCTCATAAGTAGTGGAGGGGATGGAGATGTTGTTACTAGTTTGTTGAATAGATCTGTTGCTTCGTATGTGCAAAGCAATCTCAATGGATTTTTAAGTAATAGGATTCAACTATCTTTGTACCCTACTTCTATAAATGCGGCAGATTTGCATGACGATGCTAGCGAAAGTGGTTCTCAAAATACAGATCAGGAGGAAACGAATCTTTCAGGGCAACAGACATGGGTAACTGAAATAGGAGTTGACCTTAACGAGAAGGTTAATTTCTCAGTTCAAGCTGCTCCTAACCGAAAAGATATTCCACCTAAAGGAAATATTACTTTTCTGATGAATCCCAATATAGGATTACTTAGCTCTTTTGATAAGAATTGGAATTGGCAAACTCAGCTTCAACTCTTCTTTAGATATTAGATAAATTAATAGTTGAACAAAAATCATTAATATGTAAATTGAGTTACTCGATTGAATTTTATTGTTTTTTATTGCTTGATTAGGTGTTAAAGGAATATTTTAAACTTGAGTGATTAAAACAACTTTGTTTAAAATTTAATCTAAGTCTAATGAGTACAAATTTATCAGTTCCCAATCCTTCTCTTAAGCTAATAAAAGAAGCAGAGAGAGTTAAAAATGCTTCTATTTTGCTTGGTCAAGCAACTAATAAACAAAGATGTGAGGTTTTGAGTGAAATGGCAAATGCCTTGAATGACAATGCTGATAAAATCATTAATGCTAATCTACTAGACCTTGAAAGATCAGAAAAAGAAGGTTTAAATAAGTCACTTATTTCAAGACTTCAGTTATCGGAAAGCAAATTACAAGGATGTATTGATGGCGTTCTAAAAGTTTCAAATCTTGCGGACCCCATTGGGAATAGACAACTTCATAGGAAATTAGAGGAAAATCTTATTCTTGAGAGGGTGACAGTTCCATTAGGTGTGTTAGGAGTGATTTTTGAATCTAGACCTGATGCTTTAATACAAATAGCTTCTCTTGCGGTGCGTTCTGGTAACGGAGCTTTATTGAAAGGAGGTAGTGAGGCAAGAACCACGAATCAGGCGATAATGGATTCTCTTAATATAGGGTTAAGCAAATCAAATGTAGGCTCAGGAGCATTGTCTTTGCTTACAACACGTCAAGAAAGTCTAGGTTTACTACGTTTAGATCGATTTGTAAACTTGATAATACCAAGAGGAAGTAATGAATTAGTTCAATTTATACAAGACAATACACGTATCCCTGTGTTGGGTCATGCTGATGGAATTTGTCATTTATATGTAGATGCTTCTGTAGATATTGATAAAGCTATAAGTATAGCTTTAGATAGTAAGACTCAGTATCCTGCTGCTTGTAATGCAATTGAGACATTATTAATTCATGAAAATGTTGCTGATATGTTTTTAAAAAAAAGCTTACCAATTTTTTCTAATGCAGGAGTTACTTTAAAGGGAGATGCTAAGACTCAATCTTTAGGAGTTAAAAATCCAGCTACTGATGTAGATTGGTCTACAGAATATCTGGATTTAATTCTTTCAATTAAAATTGTTAGCAATTTAGACGAAGCTATTGAACATATTCGTAAATATAGCTCACGTCATACTGAAGCAATAGTTACTGATAACAAAGAAGTTGCTGAGAAATTTCTTCGTTCAGTGGATAGTGCAGGCGTTTATCACAATTGCTCTACTCGTTTTGCAGATGGTTTCCGATATGGGTTTGGAGCTGAAGTTGGGATAAGTACTCAGACTCTTCCGCCAAGAGGTCCTGTTGGCTTGGAGGGCTTAGTTACTTATCGCTACTTTCTTAGAGGTGATGGCGATCTTGTTAAGGATTTCACCTCTGGAGATAGAAGCTTTTCCCATATGGATTTGCCATTATGAATCAATTTCCTAATTCAAGTGCAATTCATATAAAAGATATAAATCTTTGGGCTCATGTAGGTGTTTTAGAAACTGAACGCATTAATGGTCAAAGTTTTGTTCTTGATATTAGCTTCTGGTTGGATTTGGATGAGTCATCAAAACATGATCAATTAGATAAATCTATAGATTATAGTGAAGCGATTAAAGCTGTTCAAAAACTTTCATTTGAAATTCAATGCTTAACAATAGAATATTTTAGTGATCAAATTTTGAACGTGCTTGAATCTTTATATGGGAAAGTTCCAATAAATATTATGCTAAAGAAATGTTCTCCACCAATAGATGGATTTACAGGAAGTGTTTTAATTGAAAAGAAAAGAAATTTCTCATTCTTAGTTAATTGAATTCAAGCAAAAGACCCATTATTTTTGTTCATGGTTTGTGGAACAATCCTAAATTATTTACAAAATTAATAGCAAAAATAAAAGAAGATGATTATCTATTTTATAGACCACATTTGCCCCATGATTTTGGTAAGACATCCCTCCGGAAATTAGCTAAAGATCTTGATTCAAAGATTCAAGAATTAGTTGGTTCTGACATCGAGATAGATATCGTTGGATTCTCAATGGGTGGATTAGTTAGTAGAATTTGGTTGCAAAACCATAATGGCTTTTTAAGGACAAAACGTTTTTTTAGTATTGGTACACCTCATCTTGGTACCTACACTGCTCAGGCGATACCTTCATCTTTTTTGTCAGGGATTGCAGAGATGAAAAGAGGAAGTAGTTTAATATCTCAATTAAATAATGACTTGAATTCCCTTGCAAGGATTGAATGCATTAGTTTTTTTACAAAATGGGACTTAATGTCATTTCCAGGTTGGCAAGCAAAACTTCCAATAGGAGATTCTTATCATCTACCTGTATTGACACATAAAGAATTGATAACCAACAACATTTCTTTAAATATTCTAGCCAAAAAGATCTTTAAAGATACCTAATCAAGACCACTATGTCTTATTAGAGCTTTGGTAGAAGGAAGTCTTCCTCTGAACTTTTTGAAAACTTGATTAGGTGAACGACTGCCACCAAGACTTAAAATTGAATCGCGATATCTTTTGCCAATTCTTCGGATTTCATCTTGATTAGAAAGGCCTGCCTCTTCAAATGCGGCAAAGGCATCAGAACTTAGAACCTCAGCCCATTTGTAGGAGTAGTATCCAGCTGCATATCCACCAGCAAAGATATGACTGAAAGCGCACAGAAATTGATCTTCCGGAATAGGAGGAAGAACTGTTGTAGTTTTTGCAATTTCTCGTCGTAATTCATCTGGGGAAATTTTTGTTTCTTTATTCCATTGACTATGGAGTTTTAGATCAGTAAGTGCAAAATGTATTTGCCTTAGAGTTGCAAGCCCAGAATTAAATGTTCTGCTTAGCCTCAATTTCTTGATTTCAGATTCTGCTAATGACTCCTTAGTCTTCCAATGAATTGCTATCTCAGAAATTGTTTGATCCTCTAAGCACCAATTTTCCATAAACTGACTTGCTAATTCGACTGCATCCCATTCAACGTTATTAATACCGGCTGCTTGTGGGTAATTTATAGTTGTAAGCATATGTTGTAGCCCATGACCAAATTCGTGGAAGAGTGTTTCTACTTCTTCGAAACTCATGAGACTGGGTTTGTCTGCAATAGGGGGTGTTTGATTGCAGACTAAATAGGCTACTGGTAGGACAATAGTATCTTTTTCTTTTTGATTTCTGCATAAACATTCATCCATCCATGCGCCTCCTCTTTTTGTCGCGGGGCGACTGAAAGGATCTAAATAGAAAGATGCAATTTTCTGACCATCTAAATTCTTAACGTTAAAGAAACGTACATCCTTATGCCACAGAGGTGCTGTATTACTTGCTTCTTCGATTTCTATTTCAAATAGTCTTTTACACAAATTGAATAGACCATTAAGAACTTGGTCCAAAGGGAACCATGGTCTTAGTTTTTCTTGGTCAAGATCGTATTTTTCATTCCTTAGAACTTCTGCCCAAAAACTTATATCCCACGGAGACAGCTCAAAATCTTCGTTTTCTCCATTCCTTTTGGCACACTCACGTAGTTGTGAAAGTTCTTTTTCGGCATGAGGCATTGCAGCTGATCGTAATTCTTCGAGTAATGTCTCCACTGCTTCTTCATTATCAGCCATCTTGGTGGCTAAGCTAATTTCACACCAGTTTTTATATCCCAATTGTCTTGCTTGTTTATTTCTAAGGTCTAAAATTTCTTCAATTATTTTTTTGTTATTAAGCTTTCCATCACTAGCTCTGCTTACAAAGGCTCTATAAACTTTCTCTCTAATGAGTCTATTTTTTGCATAAGTTTGCAAAGGAATATACCTAGGTAAATCTAAGCCAACTTTCCACGGGCCAGTTGAGGCTGTTGGATCATTCCCTTCTTCAGTTTTATCACCAGCTTCTTTTGCTGCAAGAGCCAATGTCTCAAGAGCTCTTTCAGGAAGACCCTCGACTTCAGAGTGATTTCTTAATAAAAGACTCCAATTTTTAGTCGCATCTAATACGTTGTTGCTAAAAGTAGTTGACAATTCAGCTAATCGTTCACTGCGCAAATTGAATAGTGTCTTTTCATCAACCTCTAGACCAATTCCTTTGTTTTTCATAGTTATTAATTCCGTCTCAATTATTCTTATTTGCGTTTCATCCTTCATATTTCCATGCTTTTTTAAATTTAAGAGCGCTTTATAAATGACTTCATTTTGAGCGAGCTGATTAATAAACCTAACGATTTTAGGTTGTTGCTTTGAATGAACTTCACGTAATTCAGAGGAATTGCATACAGCATTCAGATGACTTACAACTCCCCAACTCCATCTAAGCTTTTCACCTATTTCATAAAGTTGAGGCATTACCTCTTCCCAACTTAGAGAATGTTTATTCAATAACTTCTGATCAAGTCGTTCTTCTAGCTTATTTAATCTTGCATTTAGATCTTTTATAAGTTTGGGTATGTTTTCATTGATCTGGTTAGGCGTGATCTTATCGTAATCAGGAAGGCCCTCTCCTTTTAATAGCTCTATTGGCTGCATTGAAGTCATTCTTTAGATTTAAAAACTAACTTATTGGTACAAGGTTATTGGTAATTAATGATTGTGCGAGAGCATTAGTTGATACCTCATATAAATCAATAGCAATTCTTGGCCAAAAACCTATCACTAATGTAGGGACTAAGAGGCTTAATCCAATTGAAAGTTCTCTCGCATCCATTTCTTTGACGATCGATAACGCTGGTATCCTAGGGCCAAAGAATACTCTTCTACACATTGAGAGAAGGTATATTGGAGTTAAAACTAGTCCAATAGCTGCAAGTAAGATTGTTATGGATCTAAATAATGAAGTGAATCCTTCTTGACTTGTAATACCTAGAAAAACGGTGATTTCACTTATAAATCCACTCATCCCTGGTAAGGCCAGAGAGGCCAGAGAGCTGGCTAGAAAGAATGCAAATGTAATTGGCAAAGCCTTTGCTAAGCCGCCCATATTGGGGATTGAAAGAGTATTTGTTCTTTCGTAAAAGCTTCCGGTGACAAAAAACATTGCGGCAGCAATAAGTCCATGGCTAATCATTTGGAGCATTGCTCCACTTATCCCAAGTGCATTAACGGCACCAATTCCAACAAGAACAAAACCCATATGACTTACAGAACTGCAGGCTATGCGTCTTTTTACATTGTCTTGAGCAAAAGCATTTAGGGCTCCATAAATAATATTTACTATCCCAATGATAATTAGAGCTGGAGCAAGTATTAAATGAGTATCAGGTAAAATTTGTACGTTAAACCTTAGGAGAGCATAACCTCCCATTTTTAATAAAACACCAGCTAATAACATTGAAACTGGTGCATTTGCCTCTCCATGAGCATCAGGCAGCCAAGTATGAAGTGGAAAGATAGGTAGCTTTACTCCAAAACCAATTAAAAAACCTAAATAACAAAATATCCCAAAATTCCCAGTAAAAGATTTGGATGCAATTTCACTTAAATTAAAGGTAAATTGATCTCCAGAAAGTGCTAAAGCAAGCCCACTGATTAATATTAAAAGTGAAGCCAGTGCTGTATAAAGGATAAATTTTGTTGCTGCATAAAGTTTTCTGTTGCCTCCCCAAATAGCAATCAATAGATAGACAGGAACTAATTCAAGCTCCCAAGCTAAAAAGAATAGTAAGAAATCTTGCGAAAGGAAAACTAAAGCTTGGGCAGAAGCTTGTATAAGCAATAAAGCAAAATACAATCGTGTTTTTTGTTTGACTTTCCAGCTGGCTGCTGCGGACAAAAACGTGATTAGCCCACTTAGAACTACTAGAGGTGCTGATATTCCGTCTACTCCTAATGACCATTCAAGTCCAATAGAGGGAAGCCATTGAAGTCTCTCAACTAACTGAAGACTTTCGCTACTTGGATCAAATAGATTTGCAAATGTTCCTAAAATTATTAAAAAATCTGCCAATAAAATAAACAGAGATATATTTCTTGGAAGATTAGAATTTTTGCTTTCTTGTGCTGGAAGAAATGGCATTATCAATGCTCCAATAATTGGAAGGAGCACAATCAGTGAAAGCCAAGGAAATACTGTCTGAGAATCTATACTCATATGCAGATTGGCATCCATGATTTCGGGCAGGTCAGCCATAAAGTTATCAGTTTTTGTTCGTTTTCATGAGTAGAATTACCCAATAGTGTTTGAAATGCATTCGCTTCCTTTTAGCTGGAGGCTCATTAAAGGTGCACGACTTGCGACACCAGCGGATTCCCAGGCTTTCACCATCGCGACACTGACTTCTCGGCCTTTAGTCGCTTTGCATAAGGCAAGGATGCTTGGTCCTGCTCCACTAATTGCACATCCTAAGGCTCCGGCAGCCTTCGCAGCTTCTCTTACCTCCAGACCACCTTTAATTAATCCCCATCTGTAGGGTTCATGAAGCTTGTCATGCATGCCATCTGCAATTAGATCCTCATTTCCAGTTCTTAGTCCTTGCAGCAGAAGAGTAAGTGCTCCTAAATTGATCACTGCATCATTTATGGGAATGTTTTCTGGCATGACACGTCTTGCTTCACTAGTGCTAAGGCGAATAGATGGAATTGCTACAACTGCTTTTATTGATTGATCCCAATCACAGCGGACTACTCGCCATCTGTCATTTGCAGTTTTAGCTGTTACGCAAAGACCTCCTATTAATGATGGGACAACATTATCTGGATGACCCTCTATGTCGATAGCCAGTTCTAATAACTTTTCTTTAGGCAATGGATAACCTGCAAGAGCATTTGCTCCCACTAGACCTGCCACGATTGCTGTAGCGCTGCTTCCAAGACCTCTTGCAGGAGGAACGGCTAATTTTACTCTTGCTTCAAGAGCTACTGGTTCTATACCTGCCGTTCTCCAAACTCTTTGTGCGGCTCGGTAAAAAAGGTTCTCAGGACCTCCTCTCAAATGGTTTCCTTCAGTGCTTTCCATTATCAATTCAAATCTTTCTCCATTGCCCTCAATCCTTCTAATAGTAAAAAAATTAGAAAGATCTAATGCTGCTCCAAGGCAATCAAATCCTGGTCCGATGTTGGCAGTAGTAGAAGGAACTTCTACTACGACAGTTTGTCCTATTTTTGGCGGCCCCATGTTTTTATCCTTTAACTAAGTCTCCCATTTGATTCGGCAATTAGGTGAGCTCTGCAAGCTGAACTGAATAATGTAGCTTCTGGATCTTTAAGAATAACCAATGGAATTTCCTTTAAATAAGATTGAAAGCGACCCTTATTACTAAATGCATCAAGGAAGTAAGAAGAGTTTATTCCATTGAGGTTTTTTATTGCAGTTCCCCCTGCAATCCATAATCCAGAGGAGCAAAGTTCTTGTAAAGCAAGGTCTCCAGCTGCAGACCCATAAGCATTTAACCAAAGTTGTAAAGCTTCAGACATTAATTTGTCTTTGTTATTAGCTTTTTCCCAAACGATTGCGGGCCAATCAAGATTTTCTGAATCATTTTTATCTATTTTTTTTAAAACATTATGCAATGGATGGTTTTGTTGATTTGGGTCATCTAACTTCCATTTTGCAATTATTCCAAGACCTGTTCCGCTAACAATTCTTTCAGTAGATATTCTTTGAAGATTTAATTTCTTTTTTAACCATTTGACTAATTCCCACTCGTCTTCAGTTCTTGGGGAGAATTCCCGATGACCACCTTCACTTGGAAGTATAGAAATGTTTTTAGTGCTTATTAATCCTCTGGCCATTCCTAAACCAGTACCAGCTCCAATAATTGCGATTAATGTCTCATCATTTTTGAATTCCGGATTAAAAGAACCTTGTATTACCTCGTATTGATCCTTCTTCAGAAATGGGATTCCATAAACTAAAACTGAAAAATCATTAATTAATTCAACATTATCTATATTTGATATTAAAGATAATTTTTTCGAATCGATTTCCCAACCTAAGTTGGTAATTTTAACTGTCTGATCTTTTATTGGCCCCGCTACTCCAATACAACCATATTCAGGAAGAGATATATGTTTTGGTAATTGTTGGATGAAATCTTCAAATATTGAGTCAAAAGATTTCCATTCTGAGGAAACATAGTAATTATTAAATAATTTTTTTGGATAGTTCTCGTTTGAATAAACAGCTAATACTGTTTTAGTCCCTCCTAGATCTCCAGCAAGTAAATTCATTGGCTATGAAAATCGTTTATTAATTTAGGTTTTATTAACTTGTATACCTTTTTTGCTAATTGATTCATCAATTATTAGTTTAAACTTATCTATAGGCATTTTGCCAAGATCTTTTCCTTCCCTTGTCCTTACTGAGATTTGATTATTCTCTTGTTCTTTATCTCCAATAATTATCAAGAAAGGTATTCTTTGCATAGTATGTTCCCGTATTTTTAAACCTATTTTTTCATTCCTGAGATCAATTTCAGATCTGAAACCAAAGTTAACTAATTTATCTTTAGCACTAATACATGCTTCATTATTTCTATCAGTTATGCCCATAATCATTATTTGAATAGGTGATAACCATGTAGGAAAATTTCCTGAATAATTCTCAATTAAGATGCCAATAAATCTTTCAAAAGAACCTAAAATAGCTCTGTGGAGCATAACAGGTGTTTGTTTCCTTCCCGTAATATCTATGTAACTTGCATTTAGCCTTTCAGGCATGGAGAAATCCACTTGAATTGTTCCGCATTGCCATACTCTATTGAGACAATCCTTTAAGGAGAATTCTATTTTTGGACCATAGAAGGCACCTTCTCCAGGGAGTAGTGACCAATCTAATCCTTTTGAATCAAGTGCCTCAGATAATGCTTTTTCTGATTTGTCCCAGATAGCATCACTCCCAACCCTTTTTTCTGGTCTTGTTGAGAGCTTAATAAGAATTGAATCAAAGCCAAAAGTTTTATAAACCTCAAATACTAGATCAATAAAATTCTGTACTTCTTCTTGGATTTGTTCATCGGTACAAAATATGTGCGCATCATCTTGAACAAAATTTCTGACCCTCATTAAGCCATGCAGTGCTCCTGAAGGCTCATTGCGATGACAAGAGCCAAATTCAGAAAGTCTAATAGGCAGATCTCGATAGCTTTTTAAACCTTGATTGAATATTTGTATGTGGCATGGGCAATTCATTGGCTTGATAGCATATTCCCTGTTTTCTGAAGTTGTAGTAAACATATCTTCTTTAAATTTCTCCCAATGCCCTGATTTTTCCCAAAGACTCCTATCAACTACTTGCGGTGATTTAACTTCTAGATAATCATATTTTGTAATAGTTTCCCTGATAAAATCTTCTAAAATTCTATAAATAGTCCACCCTTTAGGGTGCCAAAAAACCATACCTGGTGCTTCTTCTTGTGAGTGAAAAAGTGAATACTTTTTCCCTAATTTTCTATGATCTCTTCTCTCAGCTTCTTCAATTCTAGAGATATATTCTTTTAACTCTTTAGAGCTTTTCCAAGCTGTTCCATATATTCTTTGCAGCATTTCATTATTAGAGTCACCGCGCCAATAAGCTCCGGATACTTTCATTAGTTTAAATACTCTTAGATGCCTTGTATTTGGAACATGAGGACCTCTGCACATGTCAATATATTCTTGATGTTTATATAATTTTATGATTTCATCTTTGGGAATCTTTTTAACTATATCTAGCTTGAAAATTTCACCTCTATCAGTAAAAACTTCCGTTGCTTTCTCTGAACTAACTATTTCAACATCAACATTATAATCTCTATTAACTAACTCTTTCATTCTTTTTTCAATTTTGATAAGATCATCAGGAGTGAAGGTATCTTTATAAGAAATATCATAATAAAAACCATCTTCAATTACTGGACCTATTGCCATTTTTGCTTCTGGGTATAATTGCTTTACAGCATGTCCAAGAAGATGAGCGAATGAATGTCTAATAATTTCTAGTCCTTCATCATCTTTAGATGTAATAATTTGTATATGAGAATTTTGAGTTATAGGAATACAAGTATCGATTAACTCTCCGTTCACTCTCCCCGCTAGCGCTGCTTTTGCTAAACCAGGACCAATTTCTGAGGCTATTTGATCAATTGTGACAGCGGAATTATATTTTTTTTCAGTTCCATCAGGTAATGTAATTATTGGCATAATTTTCTACAAACTTGAATAAAATCCAAGAGCTTCTTTAACTCTATTTAATGTTAACTTAGAAACCTCATCCGCAGTAAGTTTACCTTTATTTAGTATCCTTTTTAACTCTTCTGGATCATTCATTAGTTCTTTATATTTTTCTTGAATAGGTTTGAGAACATTAATCATTGACTCCGTAAATTCTGGTTTGAACTTACCCCAGGCCATTTCTGAACAATACTCAGCTGCTTTTTCTCTACCTATTCCTGAAATTATTGAGTAAATTGTTAAAAGATTATCAGCTTCAGGTCTGGAAGGATTTCCGAATTCTAATCCTAATTCTGAGTCAGTTTTTGCGCGTTTTATTTTTTTAGTAATTATATCTGGACTGTCTAATAAATTAATCCTACTATTCTCATTTGGGTCGCTTTTGCTCATTTTCTTTGTTCCGTCTGTCATGCTCATGACTTTGGAACACTCTTTCAAAATTAAGGGATTTGGAACTTTAAGTATTGAATTCTTTTTTGTTCCGAATTTTGAATTAACGCGTTGAGAAGCAATATCTCTTGCAAGCTCTAGATGCTGCTTTTGATCTTCTCCAACAGGAACCAAATCAGCGTCATATAGAAGAATATCCGCTGCCATAAGAACTGGATAATCTAATAATCCAATGGATACATTGTCACCTTGTTTAATAGACTTTTCCTTGAACTGAATCATTCTCTCCATCCAGTTTAAGGGAGTTAAGCAATTTAATATCCAACAAAGCTCGCTATGGGCGCTTATCTGACTTTGAATGAATATTGAGCATTTATCAGGATCCATCCCACAAGCGATATACAAAGCCGCTGTAGATAAAGAATTTTGATGAAGAGATTTTGGGTCATGCGGAGTGGTTATCGCATGAAGATCAACAACGCAGACAAATGTTTCGTAATTTTCTTGTAATTCAACCCAATTTCTTATTGCTCCAAGCCAATTACCAATATGAACGTCTCCGGTGGGTTGAACACCAGATAAGACTCGCTTCTGATTCACTTATCCTTGCTCGCTTGTATTTGTGGAATCATCTTCATTTGAACTTGCTTCTGTTTCTTGATCATTATCTTTTTTTTCAGGATCTTGAGCAACATTGCTTGCCTGATCAGTATCAGCGACCTCTTGCTCTTTAACTGGTTTTTCTGGCCTTGCAAAAGGGTTGGGCTTTGTGTTGATTGAATTGCTATTTTCACCGTTATAGGTCCCCCTGTTACCCCTGCCTCTTCTTTGGTCATTGGCAGGGGCTTGAGATCTATATTCGTTAACTAAGTTTTCAAGGTTTCCATCTTCAAGCATTTGAGCAAGAGTTCTTACTGCGAAACCCAGAACTGCAACTGTAGAACGAAGATTGAAGGCTTCTTGTAATGATCTAGCTGCTCGCATTTCATTATCACTTAAGCGAATGCGAAAGCCTCCCTCTCTATTGTTAGGACCTCGGCCACCTCTGAAATTATTACGGCCATTTTGTCTTTGGTTTTGGAAATCGCCACCACCTGACTGATTATTGGTGTAAGAATCACCCATGAACATATTTGTCAATAGGGGCAAGTGTGACGCATAGCCGGTACTTTTGCGACAAATTTGAATATCTTGATTAGCACTTTCACATCTAATTAAATTGATTTCAGTGGAATAACTAGATTTTCTTTAGGTATAAATCTCTCTTTTTAAAAACGTAAAACCTTCTTTCTTTGCGGTTATTAAGGGAAAGTTTGCTTTAAAATGAAAGTTAGCTAAGAAGAAACTGTAATTATTGAAATATGGAAAATCATTCATTAACAAAATCTCCTCTCTCTTTGACTTCTTTTTCTATTTCGAAAATTAGTCTTTTTATTGGGCTAACAATTACCGGTCAATGGTTTTTGAGTGATGTGGCCCACATACCTGGAGGTGGATTGGGCTTGCTATTAGGACTTGGCTTGATTTTTTATTTTTTAAAACCAGGAAAGGTTTCATTTGATGCACCCTCCACTGTTCAGGGATGGGTAAGAAGATGCCATGACGTTTTAGAGAATTTTGAGTACTTACTTGAAGATGGGGAGCAAAGTGAATTAAAAAAAGAAAGAATAAATTCCTTGCAAAAAATTATTGATAGAAGCGAAGATCAAAATATTGGTTTCCTGAAAACAAAAGGCGTAAAATTACCCGATAAACAGGAATTGGAAAAAGTTTTAGGAGTCAAAAAACAAATAAAAGTTTCTTTTCCACCAGCTCTTCCTGTTAGAGATAGAAATTGGATTTTGCCAGATTTAATCCAAGAACAAGATTTTATTGTTTATTCTTTGGCACTTCCAATGAGCGCAGCAGATCTTTTGTGGATTAAAAATATCCCTACTGATCAGCCAGCCTGGCTAATGGTTGCAAGTAAAGAATCTACTGATTGGCCTGATGAACGAAATGCATTAGAGGCCCAATTACCAGATAGATGGAATAACAGAGTATTGAAATGGAATGGATCTCAAACTGAAATGGAAACGGTTCTCTCTCCAATTAAAAAACTTCTTGAAAATCCAAAGAAAAATACCGATATCACTAAGCAAAGACTTTTATCTCGATTGCATGCTTCTTGGCAAAAAGATTTAGAGAAATTAAGGAGGGAAAAATTCAAGGTTATTCAAACAAGATCTCAGTGGATAGTTGCTGGTATTGTGTTCGCCTCCCCTGTCGCCTCAACTGATTTACTTGCAGTTGCAGTTGTTAATGGCTTGATGATCAAAGAAATGTCAAAAATATGGTCTTCCAAAATGAAGCCAGAATTACTTGAGGCAGTTTCTAGACAGCTAGCAATGGCTGCAATTGCTCAAGGAGTTGTTGAATGGAGTGGACAGTCCTTGTTGAGCTTGGCAAAGCTTGATGGTTCCTCTTGGGTGGCAGCTGGAACAATTCAGGCCTTGAGTGCTGCTTACTTAACAAGAGTGGTTGGAAGATCGATGGCCGATTGGATGGCTCTTAATAATGGCGTTACTCAGCCTGATTTAGAACTTATTAAGCAACAAGCTCCTCAACTAGTATCAAAAGCTGCTGAGCTAGAAAGAGTTGATTGGGTAGCTTTTTTAAAGCAATCAAAAGAGTGGATTCAATCTCAATCTAATAATTACAAAATTAAATCAGTTTGACCTTATGATTTTTCTTTCTGGTATATCTTTGATTTATATTTAGATAATAAATACTTTTTAATTTTCAATAGATGGTTTATAAAAAAAAATATAGTTTCTCTGATTTGATTTATAAGAAAAAAAAATTAATTAGCCTATCTATTTTTCTTGCTTTCAATATTTTATACTTGACAGCATGTGTTGATAAAAAGGCGGATAAACCCTCCTATGAAAAGCCTTATGTCTTAACCACTTTTACAATTTTAGCAGACCTTGCAAGAAATGTTGCTGGAGAAAGATTAGAAGTTAAATCAATTACAAAACCAGGTGCTGAAATCCATAGTTACAAATTTACACCTAGTGATATTGTAAAAACTAAAGGAGCAAAACTGATTCTTGAAAATGGTTTAGGTCTTGAAGCTTGGATATCGAAATTTATGATGAATACGGCCGAGATTCCCAAGGTGAAATTAACCGAAGGGATAACGCCACTATTGATAGAAGGCGATGTTTACGCAGGGAAGCCCAATCCTCATGCTTGGATGTCTCCCAAAAGAGCTATGAATTATGTAGATAAAATAGTCGATGCTTTTATTAAGATGGATCCTGATGGAGCTCTTGAATACAGAGCTAACGCTTCAACCTATAAAGCTAAGCTTGCATCACTTGATAAAGAGCTAAGGGATTCTTTATCCTCTATTTCTAAAGAAAGAAGATTTTTAGTGACCTGTGAAGGAGCCTTTTCTTATCTTGCCAATGATTATGGTATGAAGGAGGGATATTTGTGGCCAGTTAATGCTGAAAGCCAAGTAACTCCAAAGAGAATGGTTAATCTCATAAGGCTTATCAAAGAGAATGACATCCCAACGATTTTTTGTGAAAGTACTGTTAGTTCAAAAGCACAAATGGAAGTTGCAGAATCTAGTGGGGCTGTTTTTGGCGGTACTTTTTATGTAGATTCACTTTCAGGACCAGATGGCCCAGCTCCAACCTACATAAAGTTGCTCAGGCACAATGTTCGATTAATTACTGAAGGCTTAACTCCAAAATTATAAAAAATAATGAATCCAATTTTTAAGAGTCATGAAAAAGATTTTATGCGAATTGAGGCAGATCAAGTTTGTGTTGATTACAACGGTACCGTTGCCCTTTATGACGCAAGTCTGAATTTAAAAGCTGGATCAATATGTGGTCTGGTCGGAATGAATGGAGCGGGGAAATCAACTTTTTTTAAAGCTTTAATGGGTTTTGTTAGACCATCTACGGGGAAAATAAGATTAAACGGACTTAGAGTTAATCAAGCCCAGAAAGATCAGACAGTAGCTTATGTCCCGCAAAATGAAGGCATCGATTATGCCTTCCCTGTAAGTGTTTGGGATGTTGTGATGATGGGTAGATATGGCGCTATGAATATCTTTCGCATACCAAGAGAGTCAGATAGAAGAGCCGTTTTTCATGCCTTGGAGAGAGTTGATCTTTTAGATTTACGAAATAGACCAATTGGATCGTTATCAGGTGGTCAGCGCAAAAGAGCGTTTTTAGCAAGAGCTATAGCGCAAAGGGCATCAGTGCTTCTTTTAGATGAACCTTTTGCTGGGGTTGATGTGCCAACTGAAAAGTTAATGGCAGAGCTTTTTCTTCAGTTTCGACAAGAAGGACATACTATTTTGATATCTACTCATGATTTAAATCATGTGCGAGATTTTTGTGATTTTGTCGTCCTTATCAATAAAACAGTTCTTGCTTATGGTGAAACCTCGGAAGTTTTCACTTCGGAAAATTTACATAAAACATTTGGAGGAATTCCACCAAATCCTTTATCAGGCCCTACGTCAAATAAAGATTTTATAAATGAGTGAATTTCTAATTTCCATCACGCCAATTGATTGGCTTTTGGATCCATTAACTCATGAATTCATGAGGAGAGCGTTGATGGTTAGTGCATTAGTAGGAGGTGTTTGCGGACTTCTATCTTGTTATATGACATTAAAAGGATGGGCCTTAATGGGAGATGCGGTTTCTCATGCTGTCATGCCAGGAGTAGTAGTTGCTTATGCCTTAGGGCTCCCTTTCTCTTTAGGTGCTTTTGTTTTTGGCGTTGGTTCGGTTACTTTGATCGGATTTATTAAACAGAAATCTAGAATTAAAGAAGATACTGTAATAGGTCTTGTCTTTACAGGTTTTTTTGCATTAGGAATTGTATTGGTTTCGAAAATCAAAAGTAATATTGACCTTATGCAGATTCTCTTTGGAAGCCCTCTAGGTATTTCTCAGTCAGATGTTAAACAAACTTTGATAATCTCTTTTATAGTTATATTTATTTTGCTTCTATTTAGAAAAGATTTAATGCTTTATTGTTTCGATGCTAAACACGCTCGATCTATAGGGATCAATACAGGAATTCTTCATTATTTGCTATTAACTTTATTATCTTTATCCGCAGTAGTAGGGTTGCAAACTGTTGGTATTATCCTCGTAGTAGCAATGCTAATTACTCCTGGTGCAACGGCATACTTGCTAACTGATCGTTTTAACACGATGACAATATTGGCTGTGATTAGCAGCTCTTTCTCAAGTGTTTTAGGCGTTTATATAAGTTATTGGTCAGACATTGAAACTGGAGGATCTATTGTTTTAGTGCAAACATTAATCTTTTTAATTGCGTTTTTATTTGCTCCAAAATATGGAATATTTAAAAACCAATCTCTTATAAATAATGGTTAATTTAATACAACTATGAGTAACCTAGCTTCTGAACAAAAATGGAGTTGGTGGCCACTTTTACCGCTCTATCCTTATGGTAAAAAAAGAACAATATTCCGTGAATTAGTTCCTAATCAGATTTGGAGTTTTGAACAACTTCAGGGGATTTATTATGTTGCTGTCCCAGTGAGGCTATTAGTTGTAAGAGTAAAGAATGAATTGATGATAATTAATCCTCTCCCTCCTACGGAAGAATTGCTAAAGGACATTGATTTACTTGTAAAAAAAATTGGTCCTGTAAAAACTATTGTTTTGCCAACTGCCTCTGGCTTGGAACATAAAATTGCTCTTCCTGCATTGGCTAGAGCTTTTCCTGATTCAAAAATATGGGTTTGTCCAGGTCAATGGAGTTTCCCATTTCAATTGCCTTTTGATTGGCTGGGAATTCCGTCTAAAAGAACAAATATTTTATTGGCGGATGGATTTCCTCATGGTGATTATTGTGACTGGTTCCCATTGGGGCCAATTGATATTGGATTAGGACGTTTTCAAGAAATATCTTGTTTTCATAAACCATCAAAATCTTTGTTAGTGACTGATTCACTTGTGGGTATTGAAGAGAACCCTCCAGAGCTTTTCGATTTAGACCCTACCCCTTTATTGTTTCATTCAAGAGAGAAGGGGTCTGAAGAGCTTATTGACTCGCCTATCGCAAGAAGAAAAGGATGGCTTCGTTTGGTTTTATTTGCTTCATACCTAAGACCTGAAAAATTAGAGATACCCAAAATAAAAGAAGTTTTTGAAAATTCTTTCAAACCAAATTTAAGAAACAAAAGAGCACATTTTGGAATATATCCTTTTGCTTGGCAGAAAGATTGGGAGTTATCTGCTAAAAAACTTGTTGGGAAAAACAAACCTCTAATACAAATTGCTCCAGTAATAGAAAGGCTGGTTTTCCCTAGAGCTCAAAAAGCTTTTATAACTTGGTTGAATAAACTTGAATCCTTACAAGGTATTTCTTGGCTAATTTCTGCTCATTACAGCGGGAAAGTTAGATTCTCGAAAAATGAAATACAAGAACTAAAAAATAAAATCAATAAATCTGATTGGGCTAATAACGAAGGGGACTTTGGTTTCTTAAGCTGGTTAGATCAAAAATTATTGAAAATTGGCGTAGTACCTAAAGATCCTCTGAAAAAATTTAGTGATTAAATTTTTTCTGGGTCGACTGACATCTCCTCATCAGACAAGAGTGTTTCCTCCAACTGTTTCCTTTGTTCCATTTGTCTTAAGAAATAGCCTGTCATCATTGCGGAGGCTAATAAACTTGCCAAATTATCCTTGCTAGAAGTTACTTTTACCTCAAATTGCTCACCTGGAAGCATTCCTAGTAAACCTTGAACGTTGTGACGAATTATTTCTTGGATTTCTGGACTGGCAGATTTTGCAACTCTTTGTAGAACGTCTGCAGGTTGATCTTGTAAGTACTGAATTAGAGCATTTGCCTCATTACCTTCATTATTGTCTGTAGCTAAAAATTCAGGATTAAACATCCAGTCTTTTACATTTCTTACTACATTATCGCAAAATGTACTCCAATAAAATTTAATTTAGGTTATGGGAACCGAATAGGCCCTATTTTTTTTAATGGCCAGTACCTTGCAAGTGCAGTTCCTATAAGATTTTTTTCTGGGAGAGCTCCCCAAATGTGAGAGTCTAAGCTGTTATTTCGGTTGTCTCCTAACACCCAAAGTGAATTGTCAGGTACATTTATTTCCGCCATTTCATATTGAATAGGCTCTTGAATCCAAGGTTCATTGATTTCTTTTTCATTCCTATATAGTTTTCCATTTGTAACTTCTATTTTGTCTCCAGGTAATCCAACGACTCTTTTTATTAGAGCTGAACCATCACTGTAGCCCGCCTCTGTAAGAATTGTTGGAGGTTTAAAAATAACAATCGTATTTAAATTTAAATGTTTATTTAGTTTTTGATTAATTCTTGGGGTTATTTTCTCTATTAATATCCGGTCTTGAATTTGCAAGGTTGGAATCATTGATCCAGAGGGAATCCATCTAGGTTCAACTGCTTGCCATCTTAATAAAAGCGCAATTAATATCCAAACTAACAATCCTTTCCAACTATTTTGGTCTTGATTCTTTTTTGATTCTGTGGAAGTCATGAATTTTCTTTGTTTTAGTTTCTCGTTGCAAAGTTTTTTACAAAAATCGAAGTAGTTGTTCTTTTGGCAATTTCATTAGCACGTTACAATTTTTTTATTAGTTTAGAGCTCCTTAAAACTCTAGTAGCAAAGGGAGTGAAATATTTTGTCCTTTGCCCAGGTAGTAGATCAGGCCCTCTTGCCTTGGCAGCAGCAAGTCTCTATAGAAGAAAAGAATTAACTCTCATAACATCCATTGACGAAAGGTCGGCTGCATTTCTTGCTTTGGGAATAAGTGCTGCAAGTGGACAAGTAAGTGCTGTTATTACTACTTCTGGAAGTGCTGTTGCAAATCTTTTACCTGCTGCTGTTGAGGCAGATAGATCATGCCATCCTCTTTTGTTTTTGACTGCAGATAGACCTCTGCGATTAAAAGAATGTGGAGCGAATCAAGCAGTTAACCAACAGGATTTTCTGAGGTTTGTTTGTAGATATTTTGATGAATCTCCAAAAGAAGGAATTCATTTAATTTCTAAGGAAAGACTGACACTTTTAGTAGAAAAATCATTCGAAATGTCTACTAATAAGCCTGGTCCAGTGCATATTAACCTTGCGTATGAAGAGCCTTTGCATGCTTGCGAAATTGACCAGAAAAAAGTTCTTGATGGATGGACCTTTGATGGATTTGTAAAGGATAAAATTACTTCAAGTAAAATAGAGACCGTTAAAGCTTTTCCATCTTTAAAACCACCAAAATTAGATCCATTCTCTTTGGGAATAATTATTATTGGCCCATGGAGAGGAAAAGCACAACAACTTGTTTCTTTTAGGGGCGCATTAAAAAAATGGCAAAAATTAACTGGATGGCCAATTCTTGCTGACCCACTTTCTGGGGTTGAAAATGATCAAGAAGGTTTAATAAATCACTGGGATCTTTTTTTCTCAACAGGTTTATTTGAAAAAATCAAAGAGATTCAAGTTTTACGTTTAGGTCCAATCCCACCAAGTAGAGGATTACAAACTTGGCTTAAAAAACCTGGAAAAATTCAATTACTTATTACTGAGGGAGATTGTCGAAATCTTGATCCAATAGGTGGCGCAACTCAATTTAGTGAAGGGTTTTCTTCTTGGGTTAATAAATTGCTTGAGGGGATTTCCACAAAGCCAGAAATAGATAAAAAAATTGTTAGTCAAAAGTTGACTAAAGAGCTTATAAAATATGATCTGTTCATACATGATTGGCTTGATAAAAGGTTATTCGGAAATGGGTTAATTACTGAACCTGCTTTGGCTAGATTGCTTCCTCGCTTTTTGCCAACTTCTATTCCAGTGATGCTTGCTTCAAGTAGTCCAATCAGAGATTGGTTAAGTTATTCGGGGAAGGGATCTTTTTCAAGAAGATGCTTTGGTTTTAGAGGTGCATCAGGAATTGATGGGACACTTTCAATGGGAATGGGATTATCAATAATTATGGGAAGGATGGTATTAGTTACAGGTGATTTAGCACTTTTTCACGATACAAATGGGTGGTTATTTTCAAAGGATAGGAATATTAGTCTAATAGTCATAATGATAGATAATGCTGGCGGGGGTATCTTTAATCAGTTAAATATAGATAAAATTCAAGAAGGAGATTTTGAAGAGATTTTTCTTATGCCTCAGCAAGTTTGTCCTCTTACACTTGCCAAAGCTTATGGAGTGAAATATAAGCAAGTTGCATGCATGGATGATTTAGAACAGGCAATTGAATGGAGCTTATCTTTGTCAACAAATGTATTAATAAGAGTTTGTACTAACTCTGTTAAAGATCATAAATTGAGAGTAAGTTTGCGTGATGATCTAAAAAAAACATTATCTGAGAATTTATCGAATTTTGACTAATGAAATTTCTAGAATGGCTTTAAATCCTATTAATCCTAAAAATATCTCTAGAAGAGTTTTGCCAGGTGAAATTATCACTTCATGGTTTGCTATTGGTGAATACAAAGATATCCTTCTTGATGTGAGCCCTGAGGGGATTGCTCGCATTGCAATAAATCGTCCTGAGAAAAGGAATGCTTTCCGACCCCAAACAATTTCAGAACTCTGTGATGCATTTATCAGAATCAGAGAAGATCCCGATATTGGAGTGGTTTTACTTACAGGGGTAGGACCTTCCAAAGATGGAAAATTCGCTTTTTGCTCTGGTGGCGATCAGACTATTCGTGGAAATGGAGGATATCTTGGGGAGGATGGGGTCCCACGTTTAAATGTTCTTGATTTACAACGTATAATCCGTAGTCTTCCTAAGGTAGTTATTGCTCTCGTTCCAGGCTTCGCAATTGGAGGAGGACAGGTTTTGCATTTGGTTTGTGATTTAAGTTTAGCGGCGGAAAATGCAATCTTTGGTCAAACAGGACCTAAGGTTGGGAGCTTTGACGCAGGGTTTGGTTCAAGTTATTTAGCAAGGGTTGTAGGCCAAAAGAAGGCTAGAGAGATCTGGTTTTTATGTAGGAAATATGACGCAAATGAGGCATTAGAAATGGGGCTGATAAACAAGATCTCACCACTAAACCTCCTTGAGTCAGAGGGGGTTAGATGGGCTAGAGAAATACTTCAAAACAGTCCAACAGCCATAAAATGTTTGAAATTTTCTTTTAATGCTGATACTGATGGATTGGCAGGTATTCAAGAGCTTGCCGGTCAGGCAACACATCTTTTTTATACGACTGATGAGTCAAAGGAGGGGAGAAATGCTTTCATGGAGAAAAGGGATCCTGATTTTTCGGAATCAAAATGGCTCCCGTGATTTTTTTGGTTTATCCAGAAGATAAACCTTACTTTCTTATGAATTAAATGCGAATACTTTTTGCTGCTGCTGAATGTGCTCCAATGGTAAAAGTTGGAGGTATGGGTGATGTTGTTGGTTCACTACCCCCTGCTCTTAAAAAGCTTGGGCATGACGTTCGATTAATAATTCCAGGTTATGGAAAATTATGGACCTTGATGGACATTGTACCTGAACCTGTATTTCGCGCTAACACAATGGGGGTTGATTTCTCTGTTTTCGAAACAAGGCATCCCTCTAATGGGTTGCCAATATATTTGGTTGGACATCCTTGCTTTGATTCAGAGCGTATTTATGGAGGAGAAGATGAAGATTGGAGATTTACTTTTTTTGCTAGTGCCGTTTCTGAATTTGCATGGAACTCATGGAAGCCGCAAGTCCTTCATTGTCATGATTGGCATACCGGAATGATCCCCGTTTGGATGCATCAAGACCCTGAAATTAGTACAGTATTTACTATTCATAATCTCAAGTATCAAGGCCCATGGAGGTGGAAACTTGATCAAATAACGTGGTGCCCATGGTATATGCATGGTGATCACACTATGGCATCAGCAATGTTGTACGCAGATAGAGTGAATGCAGTATCTCCTACTTATTCAAGAGAAATTCGAACATCTGAATATGGAGAAAAATTAGAGGGACTTTTGAATTATATTTCAGGTAAATTACGTGGAATATTAAATGGAGTTGATTTAGACGAATGGAATCCAGCAAAAGATAATTCATTACCAGCTAAGTTTAGTGCAGAAAATATTTCTGGTAGAGCAATTAATAAAAGAGTTCTTCAAGAAAGAATGGGACTTGAAGTGGATCCAGATAAATATTTAATGGGTATGGTTGGTAGGCTTGTTGATCAAAAAGGTATTGATCTCTTACTACAAGTAGCTAATAGGCTTCTTTCTTATACTGATTCTCAAGTCGTTGTATTGGGGACAGGAGATCGTCATTTAGAATCATCTTTATGGCAACTTGCAATTGAGTATCCAGGTCGTTTTTCTGTTTTCCTTACTTATGATGATGCATTATCTAGGCTCATTTATGGAGGTGTTGATGCATTTTTGATGCCTAGTCGCTTTGAACCATGTGGAATTAGTCAGCTATTAGCTATGCGTTATGGTGCTATTCCTATCGTTAGGAAAGTAGGTGGATTAGTCGATACTGTAGAGCCTTATAATCCTATGAATGAAACAGGATCTGGATTTTGTTTTGATCGGTATGAACCAATTGATTTTTATACAGCATTAGTTCGTTCTTGGGAAGCATACAGGCATCAAAAAAGTTGGAAGGAATTACAAGTACGAGCAATGTCAAATAAATATAGTTGGGATAGATCCGCTAAGGAGTATGAATTGATGTATAAAGACGTTTGTGGAATTAAGGAGCCTTCTCCAGATGTTGCAGAGATTGAAAAATTCTCTTATGGCCAAGAAGCAGATCCGTCAAGGAAAGGGAAAAAGATAAAATTATAGGTTTAGATTACTTTGATTCTATTTCAATAGGGTATGGATATTGTTTTTAAGGATTTAATAAAACTTTGGGGCAAACCAATTAATCACGAGAAAATTGACCTTAACTTACCCATTGGTCTTATATCTACTGATACGAGAACAATTGAAAGAGGTAACTTCTTTATCCCTTTAGTAGGCAATAGATTTGATGGTCACGATTTTCTCGATATGGCCTTTGATATTGGTATACAAGCAGCAATAATATCTGAAAACTTTAATGGCTCAATTCCACTTGGCCTTCCTCATTGGGTGGTTCCAAATACTCTGTATGCCTATCAACAAATCGCACTGCTTCATAGGAGAAATTTAAATCTTCCTGTTATTGCTATTACTGGATCTGTTGGAAAAACGACTACGAGAGAATTGATTAGGACCCTATTGTCTTCTCTTGGTGAAATTGTTTCAAGCAATGATAATGAAAATAATGATATCGGAGTTCCAAAAACTCTGTTAAGAGGGACGGTGAAAGATGCTGCATATGTTATTGAAATGGGTATGCGTGGCTTAGGCCAAATTGAACGTCTCTCTCGATGTTCTGAACCTGATATAGCTATAATTACAAATGTAGGACAAGCTCATATAGGAATTCTCGGTAGTAGAGAAAATATTGCAAAAGCCAAGTCAGAGATTACTGCTAATTTAAAATCTGATGGTGTTGTAATTATTCCATTTGGGGACAACCTATTAGAAAAAATTATAAGAGAAAAATGGTCAGGACGTATTATTCGAGTAGCTATTAAGGACTTCTCATTGAACTGGCTAGGATGTGATGATGATCATATTGTGGTTAAGGATATTGAGCCAGATTATGTTTCTCAAATTGACATGCAAAATAATCTTATCTTTTTTGAGGGAATTAAATTTAAATTGCCATTAGAAGGGAAACATAATGCTATGAACTTTCTTATGGCTTTGACTGTTGTAACTGAATTAGGCTTATCAATAAAGAATCTAAATAAATTAAATTTAAAGATGCCAATGGGAAGAAATAGGTTAGTACATTGTGGTAAATTTTTGATTTTAGATGAGTCATACAATGCTTCTCCGGAATCTGTTATTGCATCTTTAGAATTATTGGTAAGTAAGCCTGGACGACATTTTGCGGTTTTAGGTACGATGCTTGAATTAGGTTCTGAAAGTATTTCCCTTCATCAGAAAGTTTTTCAAAGAGCCGTTGAATTAGGACTGATGGGAATAGTTTTTGTTTCTTGTGGAGAGGAATCCAACATCATAAAAAAGATAATAAAAGAATTACCAAATCATGATGTAGTAAGTACACCAGAAGATGCAGCTAAATCAATATTGTCATGGCTTTCACCTGGAGATAATATCTTGATTAAAGGTAGTCGTAAGTTGGAATTGGAAAAGGTTTTACCTTATCTACGGCAATAAACTTATAGCTTTCATTAACTTTTCCGAGTTTTTATAATTGCTTTTGATCTTTCAACTACTAAACTCTTATCTGGAATATCTTTACTTATAGTTGATCCTGCTCCAATGGTTACGTTTGAGCCGATCTTTATAGGTGCAACTAAAACTGAATTTGCACCTGTTTTTGAATGATTACCAATTATTGTTTGATGTTTGTTTTTGCCATCAAAATTAGCAGTAATTGTTCCTGCTCCAATATTGATATTGTTTCCTAAACTTGAATCGCCTATGTAACTTAAATGATTGATCTTTGTTCCTTCTCCAATGATACTTTGTTTTATTTCTACAAAGTTACCTATCTTGGCGTTGTCACCTATCTTTGAATTTGGCCTTACATGGGCAAACGGGCCAATGGAAACACCTTCTCCGATCGTTGATTCGTTTATGAATGAATGAATAGCTAAAACATTATTTGAAAGTGTTGAATTATTTATGGTACTACCAGGCCCCAAATGACAGCCATTCCCAATATTGCATTTACCACGAAGATGAGTTTGTGGCTCAATAACTACGTCTATACCAAAACGTGAATCCTCACTAAGAGAACAGCTGCTAGGGTCAATAAATGAAACTCCTTTCCTCATCCAAAAGGATTTAAGTCTTTCTTGGATGCGGACCTCGCATTCAGAGAGTTGATGTCTATCATTAATTCCCTGAACCTCGAATGGATCATCTACTTCAAAATGTGATGCTTTTCTAAGTAAACTAATAGTATCTGTTAAATAAATTTCTTTTTGACTATTTTGATTAGTTAATGAATTTAGAATTTCTGATAGTTGTTGCCAATTAAAACAATATATACCAGCATTTATTAATTTGTTTTTACGCTGTTCATTATTGCAATCACGCTCTTCAATGATTTCTTTAACTAGCCCTGACTCATTTGTGAATACTCGTCCGTATCCTGTTGGAGATTCTAAACTTGTAGATAAGAAAGTTACGCTTGAATTGGATTTTTTGTGACATTTTAAAAGTGAACTTAGCGTTTCTTCTTTTAGCAGTGGGACATCTCCATTTAAAACTAGAAGTTCTCCATTAAATCTTTTTAATTTAGGAATTATTTGCTGAACGGCGTGTCCAGTTCCATTTTGAGGTTCCTGAAGAACAAACTCTAGGTCTGTGTGACTTTTTAGAGACTCTTTTAGAACTTTAGCTTGATGTCCAATAACAATTAACTGTTTATCTGGTTTGAGCCCCTTAGTACACGACAAAACTCTTTCAATGAGTGATTTCCCCGCTAAAGGGTGAAGAACTTTAGGTAGGTCGCTTTTCATTCGCGTCCCTTTCCCAGCCGCTAAAATTACTATGGCAAGCATTAGAGTACTTTTTTGAAGAAATCTAATTGCTTTATGACTATTGCGCAGCTTTCCATTGTTTTCTCCAAGATGAAGTGCTTATTAATTGACTTTTAGTTTGCTCGATTTCTCTAGTTAAAATAATATCTTTAGAGTTGGCTCTTCCGGTTGGGTCTCTGTAAGGTATCGATGAACGCGTAGCAAGGTGCTCTATTTCCTTTTTGCTGAGATCTTTAATTTGACGATTTTTTGAAATGCATTGTTGATTTAACTCCTTTTTTGAAGCAACCGTTCCTGAGCTCCATTTGTTTTGTTTATCAATTTCGGGGATTATTGAATAGATTTTTAAACCAGCTTTTTTAAAACTCGCTCTAACTGAAGCAGCACTTGAATAAGTAATTAAACGGCCAACTAAAGATAGCTTTTCTGATAATAAATATATGAACTCCTCACTCCATAGCTCTGGACACTTTTGTGGAGAGAATGGATCAAGAAGTATCAAATCAAATCTTAGTGAATGCTTTATTTCGTGTAGTTTTTGTCTTGCGTCTCCCCAGTGAATTGTTCCTTCATTAAAACCCTCTTTCCATTTCC
Organism: Prochlorococcus sp. AG-436-J02; assembly: GCA_003212625.1. Lineage (GTDB taxonomy): Bacteria > Cyanobacteriota > Cyanobacteriia > PCC-6307 > Cyanobiaceae > Prochlorococcus_B. Next base: position 8,301 of record QCPI01000005.1, on the reverse strand, counting down.
CTGATTCTTTTAAGGAATTAAAAAAATTCAATACTTTTTGGGACCATAGCTCATTAAATTTTTTTTCATTGAGACCAATATTTAGAGGTCTTTGATCAATCTCAAGCCCATGCCATACGATTTTGTAATTGTGTTGAAGTAACTCTTCTATAATACATCCACTGTTATAACCTAAGCCCATGCAAACATCTAAAATAACTATTTTTTCTGTTTTAGAAAATTGATCTAATTGAGCGGGTATGAGATATTTATTGATTGATTCTTTAAGCGCTCCATCAATATCATGAAAGCCTTCTTGAAAGTTCAAGCTATAAAGACTTAGACTTCCATCTTTTGTTGTCTGTTTTTTTAAATCATCCAATTCAATAAAAAGAGGCTAGTTTCTTTGTTGAAGTCTTTTAAGATCATTCCAAAAATCTGGATATGAGATTGCTGCAGCCTCACTACGTCTTAATGTTGAATTAGAATTGGCCATTATTGAGGCTATAGCTAAACTCATTGCTACTCGGTGATCATCTTCGCTATCAAGATCACATCCTTTCATATCACTTCCACCATAGATAGTTAGACCGTCTTGATGCTCCTCTAATTTTGCACCCATCTTTTTTAGTTGTCTTGCCATTACTGCTAATCGATCTGTTTCTTTAACTCTTAATTCACTCGCTCCTTTTATTTTGCTGATACCGTTACAAAAACATCCAGCTACAGCTAATATAGGTACTTCGTCTACAAGTCGTGGCATTATCTCTGCATCAAGATTAAATGGTTTCAGGTTCTCTTTGTGGAAAACTTGAATGTCTCCTACAGGTTCACCGGCAACATCTCTTTTGTTTTTTAATTTGATATTTGCTTCCATTTCTTCTAATACGTCAAGTATTCCAGTCCTTGTTGGATTTAGACCAACATTTTCAATGATAATTTCTGAGCCTGGAATAATGCTACCCGCAACCAGCCAAAATGCAGCAGAACTAATATCACCAGGAACAATAATTGATTGACCTTTTAGATCTTTTCCAGGTGAAACAGTGATATGTCTACCCATTTCACCACCAATTTCAAGATTAGCTCCAAATGCCTTTAACATTCTCTCACTATGGTCTCTTGATCTTGCTGGTTCAATAACGGTGGTTGAACCTTCTGCGTTAAGAGCCGCAAGTAGGATCGCAGATTTTATTTGAGCGCTAGCTACTGGAGTACCTATAACTGCACCTCTTAATTTTTTTCCAGTTATGGCTAGAGGAGCAAATTCCCCATCACGCCTTCCTGAAACTTTAGCCCCCATGATCTTTAGTGGTTGGCCTACTCTTTTCATTGGCCTGTTTCGAAGTGATTTGTCTCCTGTAAGTATGAAATGATGATTTTCTTGACCAGCTAATAATCCGATTATTAATCTCATGGTCGTTCCTGAATTCCCACAATTTAAAATATCTTTAGGCTCTTTTAGACCATTTAGTCCAACGCCATCAACCTCAACAATTTTTCCTTTCTTAATAGGACTAATCGATACGCCCATTGACCTAAGGCATTCAGCAGTACTTAATGGATCTTCAGCTGGTAAAAGCCCCTCAATAATAGTCTTCCCTTTAGCAATAGCACCAAACAACAGTGCACGGTGTGATATTGATTTATCACCAGGTACTTTTACATTCCCACGGAGTTCTCCTCCTGCTTGAAGGTTTCTTAAATACTGATCTTTCGTGAGAACTTTCAATTAAATTAGAATGATTAATTTTATTTTATTTATCGATAAGCTTTATTTCTGATTTATGAATTGTTTATTTGTTTTTGACGCATTAGCTCATCAATAACATAACCAAATAGTTCTGGACTGGGTTTCTTATTCTCTAGCTCGGATAATCCGAGCTCGTCCCATCTTTTATCCACTTTATCTTCAAGTTCTTTAGGCCTTGTTAATGGTTTACCCCAATCATGTTTTTTCTCTGGGCCAATCTTTGTTGTTGCATCAATAGCTAATCTTCCTCCTAAGCCTATATGTTCACTTGCAAAGTCAAGGGTGTCAAAAGGTGTATTCTCGAGTACAAGTAAATCTCTTTGAGGATCAACTTGGCTGGATAGGACCCAAACCACTTGTCTAGGATCTCTTACGTTAATGGTTGAGTCGACTACAACGACAAATTTTGTATACGTGAACTGAGGTAAAGCACTCCAAAAAGCCATTGCGGCTCTTTTCGCTTGACCTGGATATGCTTTATCAATAGAGATCACTGCTAGCTTGTAACTCAATGCTTCCATTGGAAGAAAAAAATCAACAATTTCAGGAATTTGTTGTTTAAGAATTGGTGTGTAAATTCGATTCAAGGCTATTGCCAACATTGCCTCTTCTTTTGGAGGTCTACCACTGAAGGTTGTTAAAAATATTGGGCTTTTCCTTTGAGTCATGCAATGGAATCTTATTAAAGGTGAAGCCTCAGCACCCCCATAGAACCCCATGTGGTCTCCAAAAGGACCATCCATCATTTCTTCCCCAGGAGATATGGATCCTTCCAAAACTATTTCACTGTGACTTGGAACTTGAAGATCTATTGTTTTGCATTTTGTTAATCGGACACCCTCTCCTGCATATAAACCTGCAAAAAGCCATTCGCTGAGTTGAACTGGGATTGGAGTTGCTGCAGCCATAACAAGAAGTGGATGAACCCCAATAGCAACAGCAACCTCTAATTTCTTATTCATGGCAGTTGCTTTACGAAGATGCCGGGCCCCTCCTCTAACGCTTAACCAATGGACTGTCATGCTCTTGGCGGATTGTCTTTGTAGCCTGTACACGCCAACATTTGGTACCCCTGTCTCTGGGTCTTTAGTTATTACCAACCCCAATGTGATTGCTCCCCCTGCATCTTCTGGCCATGGACGTAAAAGTGGTAAAAGATTTAGATCTAAATCTTTTTCAGATATTACTTTTTGATGACATGGTGGTAAAAGGTCGATATCAGGACGCGCTTTAAGTAGATCCCATGCAACTGAGGCAAAAGCTTTGGTTTCTTTAAAACCTTTCGGAGGTCGGGGTTGCTGAAGAAGAGCTAATTTTCTTCCTAAATCTTCCAACTCTTCTTGCTTTTCTAAGCCCATACTCCAAACGACACGTTCCATTGTTCCAAGCAGATTTACTACGACAGGAATTGATGAATCTTTTACATTCTCAAAAAGCAGAGCAGGTCCTCCCATCCCAAGAACTCGATCACTTATTGCTGCAATTTCCAAGTCACTATCAACTGGGCTGCTTATTCGCTTCAATTGACCTTTCTTTTCCAGAAGAGAGAGAAAATCCCTAATGTCTCGTGTAAGAGGTTCTTGACGAAATAATTTCATGAAGGACTCCACGATTAATCTATTTATCTAGTTACTTTGACGCAAGTTATCAGTCTTTGTGGAAATGAAACTTTCTTATTTTCATGTGGCAGGAGATGTTCCAAGTGGAATTATTCCTGAATCATCAGTAGTAATCGATGTCCTCAGAGCTACAACAACAATTGCCTGGGCTCTTGAAAATGGGGCTGATTCAGTTCAGGTGTTTGCAGATGTTGATGAACTGCAAAATCAGGCAAAGTCTTTCTCTGACAAAGATAAAATTCTTATAGGAGAGAGAGGAGGGAAAAAATTAAATGGATTTGACTTGGGAAACTCTCCATTGGGAGTCTCACCTGAAAAAGTAAGAGGCAAAAGAGTTTTTATGAGTACTACTAATGGAACAAGGTCACTTCATCGTGTTAGGGAATCCAAAAGTTTGTATACAATGGCACTTGCAAACAGAAGAGCTATTGCTGATAGATTGAAAAGTGATAATCCCAAAGAAGTTTGGATAGTTGGTAGTGGTTGGGAAGGTTCCTACTCTCTAGAAGATTCTTTAGCAGCAGGTGCTTTAGCCTCTCTTCTCATTGGTCAATTAGATTCGGTAAAAGTATTAAATGATGAGCTGATGGCCTCAATAGCATTATGGAAAACTTGGGAGAATGATGTTGAAGGATGTTTACGTATTGCAAGTCATGGACAAAGACTTGCAGGAATAGGTAATCATGAAGATGATTTCGCTTGTTGTGCTTCTTTGGACAACCTTTCTGTAATTCCCAAACAGATGGAGATGGGCGTACTTCGCTCAAATTAACTTTTAAATTATTTTTCGTTTTTTAACTCAGTGTCAGATTTTTTGGCAGCGGCCTTACAACTAACAAGCACCTCGGACATAGAGGCAAATCTCAATGCTGCAGAAGAACAAATTGAGTTAGCGTCAAGGCGTGGTGCTGATCTCGTAGGACTTCCTGAAAACTTTGCTTTTTTGGGGGATGATCAGAAAAAACTAAAAACTGCATCCTCAATTTACGAAAAATGCCATAGTTTTTTAGTAACTATGGCAAGGAGATATCAAGTCGTTTTACTTGGAGGCGGCTTTCCTGTCCCTGCTGGTGATGGTGTAAGAACATTGAATCGAGCAGAATTATTTGGCAAGGATGGCCAATCTTTAGCAAGATATGACAAGATTCATCTTTTTGACGTCGATCTTCCTGAAGGCAACACTTATAGAGAATCTGAAACTATTGTATCTGGAAGTGAATCTCCACCAGTGGTTGATGTGCCAGGCCTTTGCAAAATAGGATTATCTATTTGTTACGATGTACGCTTTCCTGAACTTTATCGCGATTTAGTCAATAAAGGCGCAGATTTATTAATGATCCCTGCTGCTTTTACTGCTTTTACTGGGAAAGATCATTGGCAAGTATTGCTTCAAGCAAGAGCTATTGAAAATACCGCTTATGTTGTTGCACCAGCTCAAACTGGACGCCATTACGGTAGGCGACAAAGCCATGGACATGCGATGGTTATTGATCCATGGGGAACGGTTTTAGCAGATGCAGGAGTAGTTCAAGGAGCAGCGATAGCACCTGCTGATAAAAAAAGAGTAGACCGAATTAGAGGACAAATGCCTAGCCTTAAACATCGGAAAACAGAGCTTTTTATTTGATGTTTAAAGATCAATCTTTAAAGTCAAAATTAGTATTAATTGCAGGATTAATTTTTTGTTCCAATTTTTTCCTTTCTTTACCTCTCAGATCTGCAAGTGCACTTGCAGCATGGGGGATAACTAGTAATGGTAGCCTTAAATTAAGAACTTCCTCTGGAGCAAAATTAGAAGCTTTTTTTCAATCATCTAATAATGATAAAGGGGAAAGAGTATGGATTGATTTTCCTGGAGAATTAAGCCAACCAAGAACTTTAAAAGGTAATGGAGTCGTAAAGGAAATTAGATTGGGTAAGCCTTCTAAAGGTAAAACAAGACTAGTTATAGAGTTTTCACCTTCAGTTAATTTAGAATCTTCAAAATTAAAATTAATTGGTATTTCTAAAGATACCTGGGAGTTGAAATTTGTTGGTTTAGAAAGTTATTCTTTCACTTCGATAGGAGAGGGTAATATTTTAAGAAATTCTATAAAAAGAACTTTTGAAAAAATAGAAATTCAAGACTTAGATATTTCTTCTTTACCAAATGTTCAATATGGAAAGTATAAAGTTGTGATAGATCCAGGTCATGGTGGCTCAGACCCTGGTGCAGTTGGAATAAATGGATTAAGAGAGACTGATATCGTTTTAGAGGTCTCAAAGAATGTTTCAGAATTTCTAAAAAAGAAAGGGGTTAAAACATTACTTACTCGAAACTACGAAAGAACTTTGGATTTACAACCAAGAGTTACTAAAGCTAATAATTATAAAGCAGATGCTTTTGTGAGTATTCATGCAAATGCAACAAGAGGAAAACGAAGTGATGTGAATGGTTTAGAGACATATTATTACTCTGGTTCTAAAGGATACTCTTTGGCAAAAAATATTCATAAACAAATTTTAATTGCTTCTACTCAAAGTCCTGATAGGGGGGTACGTAGATCTCGCTTTTATGTGATTAGAAAAACATCTATGCCTGCAGCTTTGGTAGAGATTGGATTTGTTACTGGTATTTACGATGCAGCTTTATTACGTCAAAAAGCTTATAGAGATAAAATGTCTTTTGCTATTGCTAAGGGAATACTTGAATTTCTTAAGGTATCAAATTAAGTATGCGCATTGGATTGTTCGATAGTGGTGTAGGAGGCTTCACGGTTTTTAAAAAGGTTGTTGAACTATGTCCAAATACTTCATTTATATATTTGGCTGATACGGCAAGACTTCCCTATGGGGGAAAGTCATCTAATGAGATCATACAAATTGCTGAAGAAATTTCATCATGGTTTAGTTATCAGAGTATCGATGGCTTTCTGGTCGCTTGTAATACAACAAATGCAATTGCTTTGGATGTAATTAAAAACAAATTAGATGTTCCTGTTTTTGACTTGATTGAGTCTGCTTCCTCAACTATCAAAGAATCTAGGGTAGGTGTTTTAGCTACTCCTTCAACTGTTAAAACTAAAGCATATACAAATGCGATTTTGAACTTTAATCCAAAAGCTTTTGTATTGGAACAATCATGTCCTGAATTTGTTCCAATGATTGAGATGAATAAAATCAATTCAAATGAGATTATTGATGTTGCACTTGAATATTTAGAACCTCTTTTAAAGCATAATATTGAGTCCCTAATTCTTGGCTGTAGTCACTATCCTCTCATAACTCCTTTGCTTACTGAGATATTACCCTCTAGTGTTAGGTTGATTGATCCCGCTGATGCTCTTTCTTTGCAGTTAAAGTTATTCATGGATTCAAAAACAAGAAATTTTGCAAAGAAAAAATTTTTAGTTGACCCAATGTTTTGTGTGACATCCGACCCTGAAACCTTTTCTATTAGAGCTAAGTATTGGTTAAACGTGTTTCCTGAAGTTAAGCTCGTTTCACTGCAGAAGAAGGGTTGCGTCTCTTAATATCAGAAAGTAGAGCGGTTTTATGATCACAGCCACTAAAATTCTTGAACCTGTAGAACTTGATTTAGAAGCATTGCTTTTAGATCTTCGCAGCCTTATTGGTGCAGGACATCCTATTTTGCAGGCAGCTGCAGAACATCTCTTTAGTGCGGGGGGAAAACGTTTAAGACCTGGAATTGTGCTGTTAATTTCAAGAGCCTTAACAAATGAAAAGGATCTTCCTTTAAAACATCTAAAATTGGCCCAAATCACAGAAATGATTCATACGGCATCTCTTGTGCATGATGATGTTGTTGATGAAGCAGATACCCGAAGAGGTGTCGAAACTGTTCATAGTCGCTTTAACCCAAGGATAGCTGTTCTCGCAGGTGACTTCCTATTTGCTCAGGCTAGTTGGCATTTAGCAAATCTTGAGAACTTAGATGTTGTTAAATTATTAAGTAGAGTGATTATGGATCTGGCTGAAGGTGAAATAAAGCAAGGTCTTAATAGATTTGATTCAAGTCAATCACTTGAGAGTTATTTAGAAAAAAGTTATTGTAAAACAGCTTCTCTCATTGCTAATAGCTCTAAAGCTATTGGTGTTTTATCTGATGTAGATCAAGATAGCTTAAAATCACTTTATTTTTTTGGAAGACAGTTAGGATTAGCTTTTCAAGTAGTAGATGATATTCTCGATTTTACTGGCAATGATGAACAATTAGGAAAGCCAGCGGCAAGTGATCTGCAGAGTGGTTACCTTACTGCACCTGTTTTCTATGCTTTGAATGATAATCCAACTCTTGGCGAACTTATTGATGGTAAATTCTCAAAAAAAGATGATCTTGATCAGGCATTATCTCTTGTGAGAGATTCAAATGCGATCCAAAAATCAAGAGAATTAGCCGAAAAATTTGCATCTGAGTCAAAAAATGCAATTTCTTGGTTGCCAGAATCACCATCAAAAAAAGCTTTACTTGAATTGCCTGAATTCGTTATAAGCAGGCTTTATTAATTTCATACTCATTTAACATTTTTTCAATTTCTTTTAAATGGTTGATTTCTTTTAAATTATTATTATTTTCAAAAAGTTCTTTTTTCACTAGTTCATCATTTTTTTCTTTTAAACATAAAACAAAGCAGCCTGCTTTTAGGGCTGAAGATACTCCAGAAATTGAATCTTCAACAGCCCAGCATTCTTTAGGGTCAACATTTAATTTTTGAGCGCCTAATATATATGGATCTGGAGAAGGCTTCCCTTTAGCAAGTAACTTGTCATCTCCAAGAACTTGTATAGAAAATAAATTCATCCATTTATGGTGTGCTGTTTTTATTTTCAAAGATTCTGAGCTGCTACTTGTTACTAACGCCATTGGAATATTATTTTGATGACACTTCTTGAGCAAACTCTCACTGCCAGGCATCGCTTTTGCAGTGAGAATAAGTCGTCTTGATATTG
>QCPI01000004.1 GCA_003212625.1 Prochlorococcus sp. AG-436-J02 | reverse complement strand
ACTATAATAGAAAAACATATTAAGATCGAAATAGATACTAAGTTAATAGGAGATAGCAAGGTTGAAAATATTGAAGAAGTAAAAAACATCATAGAAGATGTGATTGAAGTATTCGGTCTAAAAAATCCACCTATTATACTTCTACTTAGTTCTTCTTTCTTTACTGCTAAAACTTTCAGTGACAATCAATTGGTTGTCTTTTCCGAAAAAGATCCAATCATTCTATCAAATAGTCCATTCCTTCCTGATGATACATCTATTCAGTATCAAAGAGTTTCAGGAGACAAACTAAGTTCATATCATATAGTTATCTATGCAGAAAAAAATATAATTGAATCATGGATGAGTATCTTAGTTTTACTTGATAAGCCAGTAGTAGCATTATCAAATGCTTCAATAAATATTATTGACCAGATTTCAAATAAATCTACAAATCAAATATATAGTGTATTATGTGACATAGAAGTTTCGTCAATAACAATCTATATCCAAAAGCAAAATTGTGGACTTAAGTCATATAAATTACCTTATGGAGTATCCTTATATAAATCAAATGATGAAAAAGTACAGCAACAGCTTTTTCTGCGCTTAAAGAATGCAGTAGAAAAAATAGCAAAAGATGATAATGATATACTGCCAGAAAAAATTTATATATCCGGTATCGGACTTGATGAATTAAAATTTGATAAAGATCGTTCTTCCATTTATGGTTTTGAAATATACAATAGTAGAGAATATTTAAGTTCTAAGATTATAAATAATATAGAATTAGAGGATCAGGAAAAAAATAAATCCGTTTTGGATTCTTTTTCCCTTTTAATAGAGGATTTAGTTAAATGATAAAATATAACTTTGCTAGAAACTATAAGACAATAAATTTTTGGTCTTACAAAAAAAATACTATAATCCCACTGTCTAGCAAAAACAAAGATTTAAGCAGTACAAGTAAATTCACAAGCTATATATCAAAATTTAAATATTTAATTACATTTGCTAAGAGTAATAAAATACTTTTTATTCCATCCTTTAGCATATTAGCTTTAACACTTCTAATACAAATTGTTTCAATAGTACCTATTATAAACATTAGAAGATTTGAAATGTTTCATTATTCTTATGAGGATAATATTAATCAATTAAGTGAAATTAATCGAAGTCTTGAATCTGACTTTAATTCATTTATAAAGTATGGCAGTCTATATGCTATTTCAGCTCCAGATTATTTATTTGGATATTATCTGCAAAGCTTAATTCCACAAGGTGTTCAACTATCTGATTATACAATTGATAATCATGGATTCAAGATAAATGCTATTGGAAATAATATAATTTCTATAAATAAATTACTTAATTTATTATTTGATAATAAGTTAATTAAATCAGAATCATTGAAACTAGTAAGGTTAATTGATCAATCAAAGTTATCAGATGAATCTGTTGAGAGTAACCAATACAAAGCTGGGGTAGTTGTTGAAATAACAGGAAAACTAACAAACCCTTCCTTACAAACTATAATAGAATTAAATAAAAATGCATTTAATTATGGAGCTCTATCTAAGCTAAATAAATATTCATACATATTAAATCTCTTTATAAGATAGAAACATGAAAAAAAATATTAGCTTACTACAATTTATTGATGAATTAAAGAAAATTGATGTTGCTGAAATGCTTGAGAAAGCAAAGACTGTAAAAATAGAAGATCTTAAGTCTATTAAACTCGAAGACATAAAGAATCTTTCAAAATCTAAAGCCTTCTATCCTACAATTGGAATTTTAACTGCAGCAGTCTTTAGCTCTTTAGCATTAATTCCTTCTTTTAAATCTTTTCGTGAAAAGCAGAAGTTATCTGATCTTTATTTTAATGAGAAGAACGAGTTACCTATTATTCAAGAGCAACTAGATAATCGTAATAAAATTAGAGAAGAATTAAATATATTATTACCAAAATTTAAGAATTTAATTGCTAAATCTAAGGATTTATTCTTACTTAGCGAACTTCTATATGATTCCGCTAAAAGATCAGTTGTTTTAATTTCTGAATTTTCTCCTATCCAAAAAGATGAATTAAATTCCTGTTCATCTAGGACTGATGATGAATTTTCAAATAATGGTTTTAGTGATTTTGAGAATCAGGACTTTGATCTCCCAATGGATGATATGGATTTTGATAATGAAAATAATTTTGATTCAGATATTAGTGAATTCATAGATGATGATTATCCAGCCAATAATTCTATTCAACTTTATAAATTCAATCCATCCATAAATTCTGGCCTTGATGTTTTCAGTAATATCCCTAAATCAATCAATTAGGTCTTTCAGAATAACTATTTCTCTCTGAGGATTAATGGTAACTATTTAAACCTTTTAAATTATTTAAGAACTATTCAGGAATACAATATGATTATTATACCTGTATGTTTTGAACCCAGTTTAACTCAACCTAACTATTCTGATAACGAAGAGATGCCAGCAATCCAGAGCGGTGAGGTTGATGCAAGGTTAATTATTAATGTACCTACTTTAATGAAATGATTTATATTAATAGTGCTATAAAAAGTAGACTTTTCAACATGAATATTCTATCATTTCTTTTAAGGTAAACAATTAAAATGATTAATAAATTTTACTCTATTCTTCTTATACCTTTTGCGATAGTATCTTCGGAGTTTTTTAATTCATCATTCAATTATGTTGCATCAAACGATTTAAGAAATGTAATTATCGACCAAAATTCAGAAAATAATGATGTTTTACTAAGCTTGGAAGGTGATTCACCTAATATGAAAATTGTTTTATCTGAGATCCCCTCTGATACTACTTTTAAAAATCACATTACTGATGAGTTTGTTGAGGTTCGATTATTTCTTAAAAATACTACAAAACCAATAACATCTCAAAGTCTATCTATTCCAGAAGCTGGTTTAAAAACCATTAGCATTAAAGGTTCAAATGGTGAATTGATTCTTTCTATTATTCCAACCCTTAATACTAAAATTAATAATCCCAATATAATTTTTAAAAATAATAAAGTATTTATTGATTTCCCTGACCTTGAACTTTCGAAAGCTAATCAAAAGTTAAATAATCCATTCCAAGTAAATGAAATAAAGAAGATATCAGATCCTAATAATAAAAACATACCAAAAGCTCCACCCTTAGGAGACATAGCAGTTGGTACTTCTTTTATTAATAATCCAAATCTTATTAATATTAAAGGTCCAAATGTGTCTTTAGTCTTCAAAAATACCCCAGCTAGAGAAGCTATTGAATATTTAATATCTCAAACAGACTATGGATTTGTGTATGTACAAGATGACCCTACATTCCAAGATCAATCATCATCATCAACTCCTACTTTTTCCAGTGCTCAAGAATCGCAGACATTTAATCAAGGTATATCAAGTTCTAGAACTGAAGAGTTAGAATCATCTGAAGAAAAGACCTCAGATGCTCAAAGATATATAACTTTGTCAATCAAAGATCAACCTTATGATGTCGCCTTTAATACATTATTAATGGCTAGTGGTCTTCAAGCAACCATACAAAATAATATTGTCTATGTTGGACCAAGCGTAAGAGAAAGAATTTTCTTAAATAGAATTTCTAGGGTGTATAGATTAAATCAAACCACAGCAAATGCCGCTGCCTCTTACCTTGCTAATTTAGGTGCAAAAGTTAGTACCACTTCCACTATTACGACAGCGGTTAGTAGCGGGCAATCTGAATCTGATCGTGTTGCAGGTTCAGAGACCTCATCTACTACAACTAATAGCACTGAAACAAAAATTCAAGTTTATGGAGCGTCATCTGGACCTTTACTTGGTTTGATGGTTACGACCGACGACCGACTCCAGACTATTACATTGCTTGGATCGCCTCAATTAGTAGATGTTGCAGAGAACTATATCAAGCAATTAGATTTGAGACAAAGACAGGTTGCTTTGACTGTCAAAATTTTAGATATCAATATAAGTGATGGAAATACTTTTAATAATAGCTGGGCTTTCAGAACAGGGAATCAATTTATTGTTAATTCTGGTGGCAAACTTCTTGGAGCATTTGGTAATCTTTTACCACCAAATGAAGACGATTTTTTAGTTGCTAATACACCAACTGATAATCCTGTTAAAAGGTCATACGACAACCAATCAATAGTTGATTTCTTGCAAGCATCTATTGCTTCTGAAAATACAAAAATATTAGCTAGTCCAACACTTATCCTTAATGAATACCCTGGAAAGACAGGAGGAGATACCGTCACTTTTGAAGATGTAACTACTGCTTTAACTGCAGGTACTATTGGACGTTCATACGGGAATGAGGCATTTATAATTGTAGGAAGTCAAGTTCCAGTTAATTGTGAAGTAGAAGAAGAATCAACCGTACCAACTTTTGAATATGGAATATCTGGCTTAACTTTTGGAGCAAGAGTTTTAAGGATTGATGATAACGGTTACGTTACATTCTCCATCTCACCAGCAGTATCTGTATCTGGAGGCTCTAGAACTTTACAAGGTTGTGGGGAAATCACCCTGCTTGCGACAAGAAGGCTTGACAGTGGTTCAATTCGCATAAGAGATGGCAACACATTAATTCTTACTGGAGTTTTAAATAGTACAGATATGGAAACTGTCACTAAATTCCCAATTTTAGGAGACATTCCTTTATTAGGTAGATTATTTAGAAATTCAAGTTCAACCAAAGAGCAACGAGAGTTGGTAATACTAGTAACACCACAAATAGTAAAAGACTCCTACGAAGATATAACTATGAATAATCCCGGATATATTCCTAAATCACCAGAAATAAAGAAAATGATTAACCAAGATTAATTATCTTACAACTGTACAATTTCCTCCGTTCTTTGAAGAGAGATCTCCCATCCATCCATTCCCAGCACAGAAATTATTTTTAATTGATACACTATCTATTTGAACTGTACCTGCTGGAGTGGTCGATCTAACATTGTCATTATAATGTTTAAAACAATCTGAGTATTTCATATACCTACGTAGATGTTGGCAATATCCATATGTCCTTGTCCAGCCATCAGACATTAATATCATTTGGCCAACATCTTGACTTTTCATGGATTCCGATACTCCAGCCCATGGATTAGTTCCACCTCCTGCGTAGAGTCTGCTCACCCAACGTATTGCCTCATATCTAGTTTTATTATTTAAAATTTGTGGACTACTAAACAGTTTTCTTGAATAATGATTAAAAGCAATTACTTGCAACTTGACTCCATTATTCAATTTTTGAATATTTTTTATTAATTCTTCCTTCGCTACATCCATTGGTCGCTTATTCCTTATCCTTCCCCAATTCATAGACCCTGAAATATCTATAAAAAAAGTAATTTTTTGACTTGTTACTGGTGTACCAAATAATTTGCAACCAGCACAAGGCTGTCCCGTGGCGCCACCTAAATTATTATTATTTCCCAACAATTCGTCATCTTGAATCTTACTAAATCCTGCAGAGGTTTTAGACAGGAAATTATACTTATCATAATTCTTATTTGTTTCTGCGGAGATACCTATTTCGGCAGATTTTCTATATTTATCTGTACAAGTAATTATTCCCTTAATTGTTCTTTTTGTCCAACCAGAACTACAACTCATTGAGTCTATAGGACTATAACGTATTCTATCTGCGACCAAAGTATCATTAATCTTTGTAGGTATATAATATCCCTTTTCATTGATTGCAGGGCCTCGTCTCATCAATTTATATGAATAACCTCTTTTCCCTGAATAATTATTATTCTTAACTAAGGTATAAATAATCGGACAATTTAATTGAGTCCTTAAAAATTGTGTATTTTGTTTATTAGTTTTCTTATAAGCAGAAACATCAAGAGCTTGATCAGGAAGACTTAATCCTATAACAAATTCACCAGGAGGTCTCTTGCATGAATTAGGCTGTTGACTAATACTTGTTAATACTCTTTTACTACTATTTATCTCATCCACTACAAAATCTAATGCATTATCAATCTTCCCACTTAGTTTTAATGCTGTTTCATCAGATTTATTCAAATCTAATGTCATTCTAATAAGAGTAAATCCAGCTGTTAAAACAAGAAGAGATACAGTACTTGAAACTAATAGCTCAGTTATCGTGAATCCACTATTAGAATATATTTGTTTTCTAAAATATTTTTTTGTAAATTTATACATTGGAACAAATTTTATATTATTAAACATTTTTAGTTTCCTTTTGGGGGACACCAGCTATGGGCTTCGCTTGATAATTCTATACTAGTCCATTGAATATTTTCATTACCTTTCTCAACATTGTATGTAACCTCAATAATACTTTTATCAACAGTGAAGTCTGAGCCAATATTCATTGGTCTTTGACTATTAATATTTCTTGTGATTTTAACTGGTGAACCTCTGAAAATTTTATTTCTTACTTGACCTCGATAAGAATTTTGATTGGATCCTGGGATCCAAACTCTAGTTTTTGAGCTAGGTAATCTATCGTAAGTATTAATTACATTGATACAATATTTACTTGGTAATTGTGTCGTTACTGTATCATAATAAGCCGATTGTTGATTTTGAGGAGGCTTATAATGTTCATTCCATAATTCTATTTTTAACTTTTCTATATCCCTTTTTATTTCATCATTAATTGCAGTTGTTAAATTAGCTTTATACATTATTGATTGCCTCATTGATATAAAATACATTGAATAACCAATTAAAAATGTTAAAAGTAAAATACTAACAATTGATTCACTTAGGCCAATACCCTCTTCACTAATTAACAACCTATGAATATATTTATCAATAGCAAATAAAGATTTTTTCATTAATTAAAATCTCTAAGAGTATCCCATAGTTTTATGGACTTTCCACGATAATATGGAACACCATAATTATATTTTGGGTTATTAGCATATCTCTTTACTAGATCTCTATTGAAATCTTTTTTAAAGTCCCAATATACTTTGCCATTTCCATACTTATCCATACATATATTCTTCATCCATGCAGCACCTTTAATATATAGATCTTTAGTTTTAGATTCTTTCAAATCGATACCATAATAACTTAGCCATGTTCTACCATTATTTGTTCTCCCATAAGGGTCTCGACCAAGATATACATACCAGATTCTCCCATTAGTATTCCTGTTAACAAATTGGGCTTCGGTTTGCTTAATATTAAGACCTACAAGGAAATAAACATTACGTGAAGTATCCCAAATCAAAGCCATATTCAACATGGTATTTTGACCTGGATTAGATGATGTTGATCTACTACCTATTGCAATGATTTGATAAGTATATCTAGGACTACTCCAATAGAGTGTGCTTTCTTTCGTATAAGGAATAGGCTTATTATTCCAACTTCTAATTATACGTGGAGCCCTATCTTGAAATGAACCTTCTGGATTATTTATATAAGAATATAGTCCTCTAGTTCTAACTAGTAATTTAGAACCATTTTTTGGTACTTGATAGTACTTAGCTGGACTTGAAGAGGTTGAAAGAGTGGTTTTAGTAGCATATATAAAGCCACTAAAAGGTTCTCTCCTATCAGAATGTCCTGAATTGCTAAGGATGAAAGTATTATAAGGAATATTTTTATTTTGAACTAAATCAATACCTCCATTAGAAGAACATTTTAATTCTTGTTTACCATTTTCATTTGCTATGGAAGGCAAACTATTTTTGCCTGGCTGCTGAAATAATATTGTTAGATTCTCTGGCTTCCCCGAACCACAACTAGCTGCTGAACTATTATCTCTATGACAAATTCTCCCACCATTACTTAGATCAATAGAACCATTAACTATTAATGTAACTCGTGATTTATTGGAAGTTACTATCCCAAAAAAAGAATCTTTTCCACTTACTATTAAATCATCTACAGTAACAATTCTATCTTTAGATTTATAGCTATTCCAACCAGTTGTTTCCATAAACCTGCAATTTGTCCATGATTTCCATGAGCTATCTTGAGTGCAAACAACTTGCCCCAAAGACCATGGATTGGATTGGGACTTTTTAGATGGAGGTGGCGGTAATAAAAGTGGTTGAACCCAAAGGCCACCTTCTCCTTTAGTATTGTCAGGTAATTGATAAGAACTTTTAATACCTAATAAATTCTTAGTTTTTGAACAATCTGTAGGTCTAAATAAGTTTTTTCTCCATATAATTGAACCTTTTTTGTTTCCTGAAACAATTAAATTACCTAAAAATAATGAATTGCTATCTCTTTGATTTTCACCTGCACTAATATATCCAAAACCAGCTTCCGAAACTATTTTACTTACTTGAATATTTGCTCTGAGTTTATTACTAGAACTTTTAATTGTTGAATTAGAAGATACTTTTGTATTACCTTCTATCAAAATAGAATTCTCTCCTCCATCCTCAGATCCAACAAAATCAGTTGATTTCAGAGTGAAGCTTTGAAAATGATCTCTTTTAGAACCACTTAATTGATTACTAAACGCCTGATCATTTCCACTCAATAAATTTGACAAAGAAGATCTATAATAATTCCAATTAATTGGTGATGATTGTGTTTTGCCTAAATAAGTACAGGTTGGTGCTACTTGTCTTCCTGGGCATTTACTTGAACTAAGACCATCACACCAACTTGTCCCTGAGTCAGACCAATATATTCTTGATAAATCAGGTAAAGCACCTTTAATAAAAGGTCCTGGCCATAGAAGAGATGAAGCATTCCCAAATTGAGGGCATTCTTTATTATTTGTATTTTGTGAACACGATTTTGCTAACCAAAAATAATAATATGCACCTTTTGTATTATTAAATATTGATCTAATATTATTAACGCCACTTGTAGTTGAATTTTTAGATTGTAGCTCTAAAGAACTTAATCTTGAGCTTGATAGACGATTAACAGATGAAGCTATTAATCCAGATACTGCAACTGAAACTCCTATAATTAATACTAGTATTTGAGGTATAACAAAACCTTCACTGTTGTTTTTATCTGATAATGCAGACTTAATTAATTTTTTATAAATCAAACTGATAACTTTTGACTCGTTATCATTCATAAAATATATCTTTTAATAATATAATTATAAATTTATCTACAATTTATATTCCTAACATTTCCAGCACCTTTTTGATTAGCATCATTTTCTTTTAATCTTGTAGCGCCAGAAAAAGAGTCATAACAACCCACAACGCCTAATCCTGATGGAGATATTGGCAGTGCACGAAAATTTAGCCTAGTTCCTGATCTTTCCATTCTTATGTTGAAGTGACCATTAGGTGAATACCACTGATTCCTACTTGCATTGGAATGATTTATAAGAGGATTATTATTGGTTTTGCAATATTGAGGGTTTCCCTGTCTACATCCAGTTACTGTGATGTATTGACCAATATGGCTACTCCTATCAGGAGTGATGCTATTTTCCGTGTAATATGCTTGAGCTGCTTTCAAGTATGAAGCAATCAAGGAAGAAGCTTCTTTTTGCTTGGCTTTTTCACTAGCATTTTGAAAGCTTGGAATAGCAATAGAAGAAAGAATACCAATAATTACAACTACAACAATTAGCTCAACAAGCGTAAATCCTGAATCAGTTTCCTTTAGCCTACTGTTTAGATATCTTGTAAGAGTGGCTTTAAATTTAGACATTACAATAACCTGACTCAAAATACTATACACAATACATTGTATATTTCAAAAGTAATCTTTACAAGTATAGACTGCAATTTGAATCAGTGAGAAATCCAAAAATGTATAATAATACACCTTTTTAGAGATGCGTTTAGATCTATTCTAGGTTTAAATCAATAGAATCTTTTTTATATCTAACGCGTAATACATTGAGAAGTTCTTAATTGGGGCTTATACTCACTACTTAATCTTCTTGAAGAAGTGGAATAATAACGAGCATAGATACCACTTCTAATAATTCCAGATGGAGATTCTATTAGAATGCATTTTGGTCTATATTGGGATGATTGCATTTCGTATCTACCTCCAATTACCATAACAACTGAACTGTTATTTGAAGCTGAATTAGATAAAGATATATGTCCTTTAGGTGTTACATTAAAAGAGCTACTAACCTCCTGGAAAATAAGTTTACCTGCTAATGGAATACTTCTAGATATATTGAATTTTTGATTATTATTCATCCCCTTACAAGAAACATTAAACAATGGTTGTATATTTCTACCATTAACCGAAGTTGTCTTTGGAGATAATGAACAGCTTCCATTCCATCGTCTAGCCTCCTTTCTCATTAATTCAATAAAACCTGTGAGTTCTCTTACATAAGAATTTTGCTTTTCTTTATAGATCCATTGTAATGAACTAGGAACAGATAAAGCAGCAAGAATTCCTACTATAGTAATAACTATAATAAGTTCTACGATAGTAAAACCATATTCCTCTGAATAAAAAGATTTAATCTTAGATCTTCTAGTATATTTTAAATAGTTTTCCAATCTTTTCACATTATTATTGACAATTAAATCTCATCAAGTTCCGATAAACTGGAATTATATCCATTAAATATATCTTTTGTCATAGGCTTAAACCTTTCAGAAATTTTAGACATATGACATTCAAAAGTATCCCACATTTTCTTACTTTCTTGAACCATTCGATTCTCAGGATATCGGTTTGGTCCTATACCGAAAAAATCTTTAATATTGTTTTTTTCATTAACTCTATTTATAAGAGTTCGATTTTCATGGTCAAAACTTCTTTCTAAGTCTTGAATAATGTTTTGCTCATCAGTGCATGAGATGTTATTAATTTTGCTGATTTTATTCTGAAAAGAATTATTTTTTAACTTTAACTCCTCAGATTGCCCAGGGACAAAAATCATACCGCTAAGAAATAAAGAAATTGAAATAAATCTTGAAAGATTGGTCTTCATCTAATTTATCTTTATTTTATATTATAGATATAAAATAAAATTTTAGCTATACAGAGATATTTTTCTTATTACACTAATCCAAAATTCTTCTCCATAAAAACATACTAAATATCCTCCTAGTGATAAATATGGGCCAAAGGGTATTTTCTGACCTCTCCTTATTTTAGATATCAATAAAAGCAATAAAGTAATAATACCGCCTATAAATATGGCTAGAACGAAAGACATAACCATGCCCTTAAAGCCAATCCATGAACCTATCAGAAATAAATATTTGCTGTCTCCCATCCCAAAAGCATTTTTATTTATTATTAGGGCTACAAGAAATACAATAGATTCTAGAAGTATAAAGCCTAATAAGCCTGATAAAAGATTAAATATAAATCCTATCAAAGCATTATCAAATGGAGATATGAGTTTAGAGATTATTGTAAAAGATAATCCAGTAATTGATCCTGTTAATATAATTATATTAGGTATTTTATAAGTTGAAAAATCTATAAAAGCAATTAAAAGAAAATACAAGGTCAAAATATCAATTCCTACTAAATTGAGTAGAAAGTAATTACTAAAAATCGGGAATGAATATAAATTTAATACAAATAAAATTGGAGTTAAAATCTCTATAAATAAATAACTAACATTGATATTTGCCTTACAGTAATAACAATTACCTTTAAGCCAAATCCAAGAGATTACAGGAATATTAAAATACCATTTTATTTCTGATAAGCATTCTCTACAAAAACTTGAAGGGTATATTATTGATTCATTTCTAGGTATCCTATATCTACATACATTCAAAAAGCTGCCAAAGGAAGAGCCAAGTAGTATAGAAAGAAGATAAAACATTTGATTAGCACATATATATTATTCGCATAACTTGCTATAAACGTCAGCAAGGCTACCAATCCAGCGACCTTTTTCCCCAAAGGTTTTCCAATCTTGATTTGAAACTGCTTCTAATTGTGTTTCATATGCATCCTTAATGGCGCTTACAATTTCTATGCAGTAATTATTTAAGAATTTTTCAGCTTCTTCATTACTATTAATTTTAGCATTTGCATTCAAGGAAGAGGTCCAAAACAAGATTAATAATAACAGGATATTTTTCTTTATTTTGATAAAATAAATCACTTTGTTTAACTTGAATTATAATATTAAATCATGGCATAATTAAAAAATATAGCAATAATTTGATTTGATTTAATTTGAATTCCCAAATAATGCTTCAAAAATGATGCAATTGGAATAAATAATTATAGCTATTATGAATGGTTATTTTATTTTGTCATTATTTTCTTTCCTGATGGTTAGTTCATTCTTAAAATCTAGCAAGTTCCTATTTCAATATATAGATAAAGACCAAATAGAAATTAGGTTAATATCTATTAACTATATTCTCAAATAATAAATAATCTCACAAGGAACTCTCCTCGATTAGAAGATAAGTTCGCAACTTTCTAAACCAATTAATCTAACTATTTTATATTATTGAATCTTTTAATTTCAAGAGTTATTTTGGATAAAACAAAAGTGAAATCATCTATTGGATAAGTTAAATCCCTTCAGAACAAAAATAATTATTTCTTGATCCTTGTATTACTTGATCAATTTGTTATGAGGGAAGAAATAACATAAAAAATGCTAAGAAAACATGAAAAAGAGGCTCTTGCCTCTTTATTCCTTCTGACATTTGGAGGTGTCCTTTGTCTTGATCGTTTTTATGAAGGTGGCATAGGTGAAGGTTTGATTGGCTTACTTGGAGTTGTTATTGCTTTCGTTTCAGTGATTGGAATAATTATTTGGGCGATTTTACTTTTCAGCAAAATGTTTAGATTACTTCGTAAATTTACACAAGTTAGTACAGAGGAAAATTCAAAGCTCAATGGTTCAAACTAGTATTGAGTAATTTGAGAAGCTTTCAAAAAATATATTTACTAGCTAATTATCAATAGGCTGACCAAGTTCATCTCTCAGTCTCCGTATACGTTGCAAAAGCCTTAATCTTCTACCCCTGGCTGTGAATGTAAGAAATATCCGCAAAGGGAAATAAATCAAT
This sequence comes from Prochlorococcus sp. AG-436-J02, assembly GCA_003212625.1. Taxonomy (GTDB): domain Bacteria; phylum Cyanobacteriota; class Cyanobacteriia; order PCC-6307; family Cyanobiaceae; genus Prochlorococcus_B. The sequence continues at coordinate 50,995 of QCPI01000004.1, read as the reverse complement.
GTCATAGTTCCAGCCAAGCCAGCCATTAGAAGAAAAAATAAAGCTCCTGGATCATTCATAACTAGACACTAACTACCTTCTAGAAAAATTGGGAAAATCTCAAGAAATACGATTCGGCTTTCCCCACTTATTTAGCCTCCCCTAATGTGAGTTTCTTGTGGGAGATTAAGTTTAATTCAAATCAAATATGGCCAAGCTACTAAGTTTTTCAGATGAATCTCGTGGTTCTCTTGAAAAAGGAGTAAACAATTTAGCGAATGCTCTAAAAGTCACCATTGGACCTAAAGGTAGAAATGTAGTAATTGAAAAGAAATTTGGGGCCCCAGATATTGTTAATGATGGAGTCACTATTGCTAAAGAAATAGATCTAGATGATCCATTTGAAAATATAGGGGCGAAGTTAATTGAACAAGTTGCATCAAAGACAAAGGAGAAAGCTGGAGATGGAACTACTACCGCAACGGTTTTAGCTCAGTTTATGGTTCAAGAAGGACTTAGAAATACAGCTGCAGGAGCAAGTCCAATTGAATTAAGAAGAGGAATGGAAAAAGCAGTTGCTCAAATTGTTGATGATCTCAAGAAAAAAAGCAAATCAGTAAGTGGTGACGCTATAAAGCAAGTTGCGACAGTAAGTGCAGGTGGCGATGAAGAAATAGGTTCAATGATTGCAGATGCAATAGATAAAGTAAGTTTTGATGGAGTAATAACAGTTGAGGAATCAAAATCTCTAGCTACTGAACTTGATATCACTGAAGGCATGGCTTTCGACAGAGGTTATAGTTCACCATATTTTGTTACTGATGAGGATAGATTGATCTGTGAATTTGAAAATCCATCAATACTAATAACTGATAAAAAGATTTCTGCAATTGTCGATCTTATTCCTGTTCTTGAAACTGTTCAAAAGAACGGAACACCTCTAATAATTCTTGCCGAAGAAGTAGAAGGGGAAGCGTTAGCGACCTTAGTTGTAAATAAAAATCGTGGTGTACTTCAAGTTGCAGCAGTTAGGGCTCCTTCATTTGGAGAGAGACGTAAAGCTGCTCTAGGAGATATTGCTGTACTAACTGGCGGTACATTAATAAGCGAAGACAAAGCAATGAGTCTTGAGAAAGTTCAAATATCTGATTTAGGGAAAGCCAGAAAAGTAACAATTACAAAAGACAGCACAACAATTGTCGCGAACGACAACAAAAACACTGAATTATCTAATCGCATTGCCTCAATCAAAAGAGAACTCGAAGAAACAGATTCTGAGTATGACCAAGAAAAGTTAAATGAAAGAATCGCTAAACTTGCAGGTGGAGTGGCCGTTATCAAGGTTGGTGCACCTACTGAAACTGAATTGAAGAATAGAAAGCTAAGAATTGAGGATGCTCTTAATGCCACTCGTGCAGCTATAGAAGAAGGTATTGTTGCTGGTGGTGGAACGACACTTCTTGAACTAAGCGAAGGACTTGAAGATATATCTAAGAATTTAAAGGGTGACCAAAAGACGGGTGTAGAAATCATAAAAAGGGCATTAACTGCCCCAACTAAACAGATAGCTATAAATGCTGGATTCAATGGTGATGTTGTTGTTTCAGATATCAAGCGATTAGGCAAAGGATTCAATGCGCAAACTGGAGAGTATGAAGATTTACTTGAAGCAGGAATTTTAGACGCTTCAAAAGTTATACGACTTGCTCTTCAAGATGCCGTATCAATAGCCTCGCTTTTAATAACAACTGAAGTTGTTATTGCAGACAAACCTGAACCACCGGCTAGCCCTGGAGCAGACGGTGGGGATCCAATGGGTGGAATGGGTGGAATGGGTGGAATGGGTGGAATGGGTGGAATGGGTGGAATGGGTATGCCAGGAATGATGTAAAAAGAGAACTAAATAAATTCTTAAAATCAAGAAGAACTAAAACCAAAAAGAATTTAAAACTAACTTCGAAGTAACCATTTTCTGAGATAACTATATTTAGGTTTAGGTGGCAATGGAATTAATGCTTCTACTTTGGGGGGTGTTTTATATCCTCTAACTGGATTTATATCTTTATTATCATAATCTTCTTTCTCAACTGTTTCAGATGATTTAATTGCAAATGATTCTTTATTGTGAATCTCGACCGAATCAATTATTTCCTTAGTATCACTGCTGATTTCTTTTTCTTTATCATCATCATCTTTTATAGAAATTTCTTTATTAACCTCAAGAGCATAATCTTGTGATTGGTCAATATGTTGCTTATCTTCATTAATAGTATTTTGATTTGAGAAGGTTACATCTAGTTTGTTTAATTCTTCCAAACTCTCTACTCCAAAGCGATGTGCCCATTGAGATTTCAGGAGAGAAGATAAATCATGATCGTTAGCTTTAATAGCTTCTATAATTTGTTTTTGTAGTTGATACTTTCTAGACTCCAAGATTCTTATAGATCACTAAAACAAGATTATCAAGCAAGTTTGCGATTTAAAAGTGGTCTGATAAGAAAAAACAATCCAACTGTAAGAATAAATAATATTGCGAGACAAGAATATCCATTTACTTCTCCATAAGGTGCATTAATTAAAACTAATTTCAGATCAACGGAATTGTGATAAGCCATGCGTATTGGTTCAATCGCAAATGTTAATGGATTAATTGATGCTATCAATCCTAACCATTCAGGCATGAAAGATATTGGAGCCAGTGCTGTACTAGCAAAAAGGACAGGGAGATTAGCAATAAAGATAATTGCAATTAGTTCTATATGTCCTGGCAAAACAAATGCCAACCCAAGGCTTAAACCAGTGATTGCAAATACCAACAATAATAAGGTTATTGTTATAAGGAAAAACCCCCCCAAACTTGGCCATCCATAACCTAAAAAAGCAGAAGTTGCCATTATTGCAAAACTCTGCAGAAGACTAATAGTAGTTATATATATTACTGAAGAAATAACGATTGAACTTCTGCTACTCAATGGGGCAACTAAAAGTCGGTTCAGGAAACCAAATTCTCTATCAAACATTACAGGGAGTCCAGCATTAAGGGCTCCACTAAAAGCAGTAAATACTATTAAGCCTGCACCAAGAAATTCACCATAGCTACTGCTCCCAGGTAAGAAATCTACTGGAGCTTTAGAGAATAGTGCTGCAAAAAGCAAAAGCCATATTAAAGGTTGGAGAATGCCTGCAAATAATGTTGAAGGTCTTCGAATTAATTGAATAAAAAGCCTCCATGTTAATGCAAAACTCTCTTGAAAAATTTCATTCAAATCATTTCTAGACTGTTTCCCTTGAGAAAATGATGAATTAGTGGCAATCATTTTTTTATTTATCAATTTTAAGAGAAAAAAATCAACTAACGCATCGATTTTTTATTCTCAAGCTTCAAATCTCTTTTACCAGCTAATTCTAATTCTGCATCCATAAGAGTTTTACCTGTTGCCTGCAAATAAACATCATCTAGACTAGGACGGCTATGAGAAAGTGCAAAGACATCAAAATTTTCTTTCGCAAGACACTCCGACAAATTTGATATAACATCATTACTTTGCACTAAGAAATTTAAGGAATATCCTTGCTTTTTATTTACAACGACGTTTGATACTCCATTTATATTTTTAATCAATTTCCTTACCGATTCAGCTTCTAATTCATCACTGAACTCACGAACCCGAAGTGTCACTCTATCTCCACCAAGTTTTTTCTTTAGATCATCTGGTTTTCCACTAGCAATAACTTTTCCCTTATCAATAATAGCGATCTCATCAGACAGTTCATCTACTTCCTCGAGATAATGACTACTTAAAAGAATTGTGGTTTCATTATTTTTAAGTTCCTTCAATAATCCCCAAATGACTGCTCTACTTTCTATATCCAAGCCAACCGTAGGTTCATCCAAAATCAATAATTCGGGTTCATGTAACAAGCCCGAAGCAAGATCAAGTCTTCTTTTCATGCCTCCAGAAAAAGAGCCACATCTTCGATCAATCCATTCATTCATCTCAAGTCTTTCAATCAATTCTTCAATTCTCGCTTTTTTATAGTTTTTATTTAGATGATAAAGATCTCCTTGAAGCAAGAGCAACTCTCTACCTGTAAGTATTTTATCTATTGCGACCTCTTGAGCTACATAACCCAATCTTCGTCTGGTTTCTTTTTCCTCGATCAAGGCATTATGTCCTGCTACCTCAACATCACCTGAATCAGGATCAAGAAGAGTACAGATGATTCTCAGAGCAGTGCTTTTACCTGCCCCATTTGGTCCCAGCAAACCATATAAAGCACCTTTAGGTACTTTAAGATTAAGTCCATTGAGAGCCTTAATGGAGCCATAAGACTTGTATAAATTTTTCAGTTGAATAAAAAACATCTAGCAAAAATTCATTAAGAAAACAAATCTAAATCTTCTAAGAAAGTCTACTTAATATATAAAGATAAGTTGATAAAGCTTTTAATTGTTTTATTTAGTACGAAAAGCTAATAAAGAAATCATTAATTAACTTTATCAATTGATCATTAAAAACAATTGATACTTGTAATCTACTAATAACAAGCAAAAAACAAACTCCAAACATATAAAGGATAGACCATCTAAACAAACCCTTAGCCCGATCTAAATCCTCTGGATTATCTCTTAATCTAGAAACCAATTGAAGTAATCTTGAATTATAAGGTAGCAATAAAATTCCATATAGCAAACCTCCTTCAGGTAAAACAAAGCACCCTAAAAAACTTAGAATTACAGTTAGGTAGCCATAAACGGATATAGCTTTAGCAGTAACAAAAGGGCCACTTACTGTTGGAAGCATAGGTATCCCTACAGATCGATAGTCCTCTTTTAACAATATGGCAAGAGCCCAAAAATGTGCTGGGGTCCAAACCATGACTAAAGAGAACAACCACCAACCACCTAATCCAATATGTCCTGCCGCTGCTGAAGCTCCGACAAGAGGAGGGATTGCTCCAGCGACTCCTCCAAAAACTATATTTTGAGATGTTCTAGGTTTTAATAAAGCTGTATATAGAAGTACGTAACTACAAAGTCCCAAAAGAGTAAGTCCAGCAGCTAAACAGTTAACTCCACTTACTAAAAGAACTGAAGCAGCCAAAGTGCAAGAAATTGCTCCAATGAAAACAGATGACTGAGAAAGTCGACCAGAAGGTAATGCTCTATTACTCGTACGCTTCATTCGTTTATCAAGATCTTGTTCCCACAAACAATTAAGAGCTCCCGCGGCTGCAGCGGCGAGAGCTCCTCCACCTAAAGTACAGGCCAATCTAGAAGAGGGTAATGGCCATTCTTCCGAAAGAGCCATTCCACCAACAGTAGTAGCAAGTAAAAGAGGGATTAATCTTGGCTTCGCCACCTCTAACCAAGCTGGTAGCTTAATACGCTTTCTAGATGGAACAATATCCTCACGATTAATTTGCTGCGCAATAGCATCAGATGTTGAGCTAACCATGACATGTCTCCAAAGTTGATTCAGTTATAAAAAGTGATTGGGAAGATCTATCAATTCCTCTACCTTTAAAATTCAATGCTGATATAACGGCAACTAACAAGCAAGCAACTAGTTGGTGTGCAATGACAAGGCCAGGCGCACTCATCCCAAATTGAATTGAGAAAAGTCCTAAAAAGATTTGTGAAATGATCAAAAAAATAATCATTAAAAGATAAGGCCATTGATTAATAAGAACATCTTTCTGAGTAAATGAAATTATTACGAATGAAATCACCAAAAGGCTTACTGGGAAAGCACTTACACGATGAAGTGATAATAGATTGCAAGAATCACCAAAATTCAAGCATCTTTCAGCAGCCCATGAGGTTGCCACCCGACTACCAAGTAAAGACTGACCTATTACTGAAAGAAGAGAGGCAAATCCAATAGAGCGAAGCCAAATTGGAAAAATTGATTCACCTGGGCTCAATAATTGTTGAGTTACACCACTCATGATTGCAACAAGAGTAAATGCAACAGCAAGATGTGCAATTACTACTAGTGATGGTAATAATTGAATAACTGTCAAAGCACCTAAAAACCCCTGAAAAGCAACCAATAGAGTTAGGAGTCCATAAGTCCAAGGGAGCCATTTAGGTAAAGATTTCGCCCAGCATAAAGAAAGAGCAAACTGAGTTATTAAAACAATCCCAACAAAAAAAGCATCTAATCGATGAAACCATTCGAGGAAAACTTGTAAATTCATTTGCCTACCAGGTAAAAACGATCCATAACACAAAGGCCAGTCAGGGCAAGCAAGGCCAGCCTCCATTACTCTCGTTGCTCCTCCAATTACAACAAGAGCGATCAGTGCAACCACTACATGAGCAGCAAGCTGACCCAATCTAAAGCGAGGCTTGGAAGGATAAATAGTCTGCACGTATGCAAAAATCCAACAAGATCATTATTAATTCAACGTAGCGATTACTTCGTACACGTCACCTGAATAAGCGGACTGCAACATAAAGATTATCTGTAAAAATAAATTATTCATCTTGAATTAACAATTAGTGAGTACATTAATTAATTTTGCTCATAACCTATAAATAGAAAGGGAGATTTTCTTGCCGAAACTATCGGCCATCATAACTCTTATATCAAGTTTAATTCTTGGAATAGGAGGTGTTTGGATTGCTTACAACGTAGATATGCTTCCCGTAAGCGCGAGCATTAATGCTCCTGTTTATGATGAACTTTATAGAGTCTTATTCATTATTGGTTGCATACTGTTCATAGGTATGACTTCTTTAGTAATTTATAGCCTTATTCAATTCCGTCGTAGACCTGGAGAAACTGGTGATGGAATTAATTTAGAAGGTAATATCACTCTTGAAATTTTCTGGACGGCAGTTCCTGCAATTGTTGTTTTGTTTGTAGGTTTATATAGCTACGATATTTATGATCGAATGGGTGGTATGCAGCCTCTAATGCATGATCACGAAAGTCAAGTAGAAAATCAGGCCGAGAGAATTTGGGGGGGCATAGGTTCCGGACCAATTGAGACTTCCTCTTCAAATAATTCCGCCTCATTACCAATTGAGTTAACTGCAATGCAATTTGCTTTTATCTTTCATTATCCAAAAGGAGATATTATTACTGGAGAACTTCATGTTCCAGTAGGGAGAGAAATTAGTTTAAGAATGGAATCTAAAGATGTAATACATGCCTTTTGGGTGCCTCAATTTAGACTAAAACAAGATGTCATTCCTGGGCAACCAACAATCCTAAATTTCACTCCGACAAAAACAGGTAATTTTCCCATTGTTTGTGCAGAGTTATGTGGTCCATATCATGGAGGCATGAGATCAAACGTAATAGTTGATGAACAAGAAGACTTTGATTATTGGTTAAGAGAAAACTCTAAGGAAACAATTTAAGATCATGACTATTTCACTTAAACCAAACAACACTCCACCAGAAAAACTTCAACCAACCGGATGGCTAAAATATCTAAGTTTTAGTCTTGATCATAAAGTAATAGGTCTTCAATATTTGGTTTGTGGTTTCTTATTTTATTTGATTGGAGGATCTTTAGCTGGAGCGATAAGGATAGAGCTCGCCAGTCCCCTTTCAGATTTCATGCCAAGAGAAGTTTACAACCAAGTTCTAACTCTCCACGGCACGATCATGATTTTTTTATGGATCGTGCCTGTTGTAAATGGTGCTTTTGGAAACTACTTAATACCTTTTTATGTTGGTGCGAGGGACATGGCCTTCCCACGATTAAACGCAGTTGCTTTTTGGCTAATCCCTCCATCCGGTTTGATGTTAATAACCAGCTATTTTATTAATGGTGCCGCACAATCTGGTTGGACAGCCTATCCACCACTAAGCATTACGACTCCAGCAGCCGGTCAAATTATTTGGATATTAAGTGTCTTACTTTTGGGTGGTAGCTCAATTTTTGGTGGTATTAATTTCATTGCAACCATCCTCAAGCTTAGGAGACCTGGACTTAAATTAATGCAATTACCTATGTATTGCTGGGCAATGCTCGGTACAAGTATTCTTGTTGTTTTATCAACTCCTGTTCTTGCTGGTACTTTAATTCTTTTAAGCTTTGACATAGTTGCTCATACTGGTTTCTTTAACCCAAGTCTTGGGGGAAACGTAATTGTTTATCAACATCTTTTTTGGTTTTACTCGCATCCTGCTGTTTATATCATGGTTCTACCTGCCTTTGGTTTGGTCAGTGAAATACTTCCAATCCATAGTAGAAAGCCACTTTTTGGCTATACAACAATGGTCTTCTCAATTATGGGAATAGTTGTTTTAGGTTTAGTTGTTTGGGCTCATCATATGTTTACGAGTGGGACTCCTCCATGGATGCGCTTATTTTTCACAATAGCTACTGCATTCATAGCTGTTCCAACAGGTATTAAATTCTTTAACTGGGTTGCAACTTTATGGGGAGGAAAAATTTCACTGAATGGTGCAATGCTATTTTCATGTGGATTTATAATTAACTTTGTTTTAGGTGGAATAACAGGTGTTGCTCTAGCTCAAGTTCCTTTTGATGTTCATGTGCACGACACTTATTTTGTGGTTGCCCATTTTCATTACATAGTCTATGGAGGCTCTGTCTTTGTTATTTTCTCCTCAATTTATCATTGGTTCCCAAAATTCACTGGGAAAATGCTCAATGAAAATCTTGGAAGATTCCACTTCATAATTACCTTTATAGGCTTTAATCTTTGTTTCGCTCCTCAACATTGGCTAGGTTTAAATGGCATGCCTCGACGAGTTGCAGAATACGATCCACAATTTCAATTGATCAATCAAATAAGTAGTATAGGAGCATTATTAATGGCTTTAAGTACTTTACCTTTTCTATGGAATGTTTTTCAAAGCATCCTCTACGGGGAAGATGCTGGTGAAAATCCCTGGGATGCACTTACTCCTGAGTGGTTAACAAGTTCACCCCCACCCGTAGAAAATTGGGAAGGAGAAGCTCCACTTGTTCTTGAGCCATATGGTTATGGGAGAAGAGATTCAAATAAGCCTCAGGAGCAGAAACAATGACGTCGCTAGTTCCAAAAGAAACATCCTCAGAAAGCAAGAAAGATCTATTAACTGAAGAACATGAAGATTTCCGTTTGTTCGGTCTAATAACTTTTTTAATCGCTGACGGGATGACCTTTGCAGGTTTTTTTGCTGCATATCTAACTTTTAAAGCAGTTAACCCCTTAGGTCCAGATGCTATTTACGAATTAGAACTACCTTTACCCACTTTAAATACAATCTTGCTATTAGTTAGTAGCTTTACTTTTCATAAAGCTGGAAAATTTTTAGAAAAGAATGAAGCAAAACAATGTCAAAAATGGCTTCTTATTACAGGTGTATTGGGTGTGGCATTTTTAATCAGCCAAATGTTTGAATACTTTACTTTGCCTTTTGGCTTAACTGACAATCTGTTTGCAAGTACTTTTTATGCATTAACTGGTTTTCATGGGCTTCACGTAACACTTGGATCAATAATGATAATGATAATTTGGTGGCAAACACGTATCCCATATGGTCGAGTCCATAAAGAAAACAAGTTTCCATTTGAAGCAGTAGAGCTCTATTGGCACTTCGTAGATGGTATTTGGGTCGTTTTATTCATTATCCTTTATCTGCTTTGAGCAGTAAATATTGATACTAAGATAGAAAATTTAAATTAATTTGTTGCCACAATTCCACTTATTGGTCAGAATTCAGTTAATTAAAACAGTCTGAAATGCTTGTTGGAAAAGAACTCCTAGACAAAGCAAGATCTTTGAGCAAATGTCCAGAAGACGAAATCGCTAAAGGATGTGGTTACGTTGGGCCAAGCGGGAGAGTTTTACGTAAAAGTTTCTATCGTGCTTTAGTTGAAGCTAAAGGGTATAAACTTCGCTCAAATGGCCCCGGAAGAGCAGGCAATAGATCTTCAAGAGGAAGACAAGCAGAATTTCGAACAAAAGTTCATGGCAATGGAAATCTTCTGATTGGTCATGCCTATACCAAAAAATTAGGTCTTGAACCTGGACAGGAATTTCGCATTGATGTAAGAAAAGAGTCAGGAGCAATCAGTTTGTTGCCACTCAAGAAATAATAATTCTTTCAATAAAAATCACTCAAATCAAATATAAATCCGTTAAATCCAACCTTGTTCGTTAAGCCATTCATGGCTAATGAAAGGTTTTTGTTTAGAAATGGAATCATTAGGATTTTTATTTACTTTTAGAAGTCTTTCTGCATATTTAGCCATCAAGTCAACCTCCAAATTAACATTCTCACCAATTTTTAAAAACTGCAAGCACGTATTTGACCAAGTGTGAGGTATTACGGCTACTGAAAATGTACATCCATCATCATATATCTCTGCGATAGTAAGACTTATTCCATTTATGCTAATACTAGCTTTATCGCACATGTATCTGCAGAAATTTAAATTATCCCAAGATACTTTCAGATCCCAGGAATTTTTCAAATCTTTAATCGAAACAATTTTACCCAACCCATCTATATGTCCACTGACAATATGTCCACCTAATCGATCATTAAGACGTAATGCTGGCTCAAGATTTACATAGCCATTTTTCTGAGCTTTTTCTGCAAGATTTGTTCTTTTAAGAGTCTCTTCACTTACATTAGCGAAGAATGAATCATTCATTAATTCAGAAACTGTCAGACAAACTCCATCAACAGAGACACTATCACCAAGTTTCATAGGAGAAAAAGGCTTACATCCCTCAACAACTACACCCATACTCTTTTTCTTAATCGTGCCAATAGACTGTATTAAACCAGTAAACATTATGGAATCTACCACTTTTAGAATGTTAGTTATAGTCTTTAGAAATGTCTTTGAAAGGTTATTTGAATTTAAAATAAAGTTTAGTTATGAATTATTCCAATACAAAGCTAGATCTTTTTTCTCTTGAAAACTCAGTATAGGCAATGACCAACATTTATTCCAAACACTTTCTTCTGGAAGAAAGATAGATTGATATCTTTTAAAGATAGTTATATTTTTTCTCCGTAAATCTGACCAATCAGTTGGAGGCAAAAAACCTTTTCCAATTACACGTCTCAAATAAGTTGGCCCCCATAACAGATCAAACCATTCTGTAGGGAAAGTCGTTGTAGAAGACCTAGGAGAAGCAAGAACTGTCCAGTTCAAGGGACTTCCCTCCTGAGGTAAAAGGATAGATAAGCGAGGATCTTTAATAAGACTATCGACACAGCTAGATAAAGGTAGAACTGCTGCATTAGCTCTACCTGAAACGACCCAATTCAAAGCATTCTGATCATCAAATGACTTGGCTTGACTCTTGATCTTTGAGAAGTTATTAACAAATCCTATTTTTTTGGCAATGGATATCAGAAGATAAGGACTATTAGGAAAAATTATTTGATTTGTCAATGCACTTGAAAAAACAACTTCCCAAGAATTCTTATTTTTGAGAGCTAGTGAATCTTCATTTCGGAAAAGTATGACCCAAGGACTTACCGCTAAAGGAATAATTCTATTTTTATATTCCTCGCTTAAGCCATTCAAAAAAGAACGAGCCTGCTGACTTAAATTATCTCTAATATAAGTTGCTTTAATTTCGTGAAATGCACCAAAAGGTAAATTAGAAATCCAACCGTCATTTAAGACTAATAAGTCTGTTTTTTCTATGAGATCAGAATTATAAGGACTTTTTTGTAATCCAATATCTTGCATTGGTACAAATTCCCAGGCTGTAGATAAACTATTTATAAATTCACTAGGGAAACTATTAGGATCTCCTCTTAAAGCTAATTTTTCTTTAGATATTGAGCACCCGGCTAATATGAAGAAAGAAGAGATCAACCCATACCTTAGAAAATCTCTCCTTCTCAAATTATTTGTTTGCATATTTTTGAGATTCCTTAAATAGTTTTTTCATCTTTTGACTTAAATAGATTAACAACCTCTCTTCCACATTTCTCAACCATTTCTTTCTGAGTCAATCCCTTAATTTGTGCAAGCAATGATAATGCTCCAGCTCCAACTCCTTCTTTGACATATCCAATCTCATAATCTCGAAGAACTTTTTGATTACTATCCTTAAATCTATATCCACTAGCTAAACCAAGAATATTAACTTTAAAATGTTTAGCAACATGATTCATTAAATGAATAAACGAATTTCTTTTTTTTGAAGAAGAAAGAGATTCATCTACTAACCATGATGTGGTTCCAATTAAGATTTTTTTTTCAACAAATTCAGAACGAGCTTCAGGTTTAATTTCATTTAAAGCCAATGCTAATACTGCCAACATTTGACAACCTCCTCCTAATAAAATATCTTGGCCAGATTCTCTTGCTCCCATCAATAAACCAACTGCAATTGGCTGAAATGGATCACCAACCGCAGCCATAAGATCAAAAGAAGATGGGCTCTTCTCTAATTTTGCGGCTTTTAATCCTTGATTAACTAGTTTTAGTTTCAGTTCCGAAGGAGGATTTCTATGGCTTCCGCTAATAAGACCATTAACATGTATACCTAGCCCAGATAGGACTGCAAAAGCTGTAGTCGTCCCTCCTGGAACACACTCTGTAATTAAAAGAGATTTTCTTAATTTTTTCCCTATTTTAAAGCCACCATCGAACAAAAGTTTAACTCTACTAATGTCCATTGCCTTCCCTGAACTCAAGCATCTAGCTGGACCTGTTTCTGCAGACTCAAGGCAAATATGAGGAAAGGCAGGACTTTGTAGCAGTCCTGCAGAAATCACAGTTGGTTTAATTTTTAAAAAGCTTGAGGCGACATAACTAATCAAAGCAGGTGAAACCCCAGCAGGTAAAGGAGGTAAAGGGCATCTTGTTGGATACTTAGGTCCTCGCAACAAAAGTTCAGCATCTGCAACCGCTGTATAACGTCTAGCGACAGGAGTCGAACCAGCAGAAGATATCCCCTCAATCTCAGCCGTTTCAGATCCAGCCAGAATTAAAAAGAAAGCAGTATTCGTAATATTTTCATGCCAACGTTGTACTCTTTCATCAATATTTTGTTTTTGCATTCCTTTACCAAAAGCTAATACACCTGACCTCAATAAAACGTAATTTTCTCCTATCATTATTGATCAATTAGGTTCTAGAGAAATTAAATTCTCTAATAAAGCAGGTGGCTCAGGTATGAAGGATTTTAGTCTCGGGAAAATCCAATAGGCTAAAGCGTGTAAACAAAGAACGTAAACAATTTCTTGCGTGATAACGAGAAATAACGCAACTATCTGAACTTGAGTCATATTGGGAGTAAAAGGAAGATTGAACATGTCTATACCTTTCTCAATCAATGCCGCTCCAGCACGTGTAATAATGACCCATAAATTTTCACTAACCAACACAGATAAAACAATCACCCTCACTAGAAAACCCATAGTTCCAATTGCAACACCAACACTCCAACTTAACCACCAATTCCATCTTTTTTGCCAGCTATATCCTAACCATAAGGAAAGCAATCCGTAAGGGAAAAGCACTAAAGGACCTCTTAGGGGACCCATTAAAACAGCTAATAACATTACACAAATCATTACTCCCTCAATCCCTGTTTTAACACCTCTCCGAATCTGCAGAAGAGCTAAAGGCAAAGGTAAAGCAAGACGAAAGAATGCACCACCAATAGGCAAATAATAAAGAGCTATCCAAATCAATGAAGTTGCAGCAGCTAAATAAGAAGACTCAACAATTTTCAAGGCCTTTCTTTTACTTAAAGGAACTTTATAAAGAGATCTACTTCTTGAAAAGTTTTTATTATCTAAAGTCAAAATTTTTATCTTTTCATAGCTGAATCCTTTAGCAAATTTTTCTCATCAAAACGTTCAATCTTTTCAACCTCAAACTGGACTCCTGCTTTCCTCAACGCATTTGTAACAGTCTCAGCTGGAGCAGATGGATTTACACCTGATAATTTCAAAATAATTCTATATGGCTGAGGTTTAAAGATTACCTTCTTGATTGATTTAGTTGATTTTTGACTAAAGTTATCTTTATTAGATATTGAATTATTTTTTGTAATATTTATTTGATCATTCTCATTTTTTTCCTCATTATTTTTTTTACTAGATTTAATTATTTTTATTTTATTTGGTTTCTTTTGTTCATTAACTTCAGTATTATTCCCTTGGATTATTGGTTTCTCAATGAGATCAAAACTATTTTCTAACCTATCACCAATCAAAGTATTAGAACAGGATTGAAGTGGAAAAAGAATAGCTATTAGCATTAATTTAAGAACCATATTTTCAACTACTCTTAAAATATTCAAAATTTTATTTAGCTTTAATAACCCTTACTTTACTAGCTCTCAAGCGCCCTGTTTTAGTAATTGAGGGTGCTTTTGGATTACTATTTTTCTTTGAAGATGATGCCGAAACTTTCTTAGTTGATTTAGTAATCTTTTTTGAAGAAGTTTTTTTCTTAGCAGTTGATTTTTTACTTGATTTCTTTGCAGCCAACAATTCTATAGCTTCTTCAATTGAAATGTCTTCAGCACTTTTACCTTCAGGTAGAGAGGCATTCACTTTCCCCTGCTTAACATATAAACCATAAGGGCCATTAAATAATTGGATAATTTCTTTTCCTCCTTCTGGAACCCCTAGTTCCTTCAAAGCAGTTCTTCCACCTCTTCCTCGTTTTGGAATAGATAAAAGCTCAAGAGCTCTCTCTAGGCTTACTTGAAGAACGTCATCTTCACCCTTAATTGAACGGTAATCTTTTTCGCCATCATTTTTACTCCAAACAACATAAGGACCAAACCTACCTAAACTTGATTGAACTTTCCCTCCTTCAGGATGCTCTCCTAGTAGACGTGGTAATTGTATTAATCCAAGGGCCTGCTCAAACGTTAAATTTTCGGGTTTTATATTTTTTGGCAATGAGGTTCTTTTAGGATTTGGAGCTTTTTTTAATGATTTATCTTCTAGATATTCAAGTACATTGTCAACATCAACATCTTCCTCTTTTGTATTCTCTGGCAATAATACCTGAACTTTTGATGCATCCTGCTTCAAATAAAGTCCATATTGACTACTTTTAAACAAGCGAAGATTACCTAGCTTTTTCTTACCTTTTAGGACCCCCAGATCCTTCAGCTCAGTCACCAGTCCCCTTTGGATAAAGTGACCATATCTACCATTTAGCAGGTATAAATTCTGTCCAGTATCAGGATCAACACCCAGTGAATCGGGGCCCTCAGCTTTTTGTTTTAAAATCATCTCTGCGATATCTTCATCCAAATCTGCAGGAGTAATTTCCTGCGGAAGAGTAGCCGTTATAGGCTTACCATTTTCTCCTAATTGCTTCGACTCAAGATATGTGCCAAATTTACCTAACCTAACAAGAGACGAAAGCCCCTCCAAAGAAACAGACCTGAATTCACCTCCATCTATATCTCCTTCTCTTTGTTGAACTTGATTCTCTAAACCTGTGTCACCTTTATAAAAATCCTTAAGATATGGTAGCCAGCTCACTTTCCCTGTTGAGATCTCATCAAGTGTAGATTCCATTCGAGCTGTAAAACTAGTATCTACAAGGTCAGGAAAATGTTCTTCAAGAAGTGCAGTAACCGCAAATGCTGTAAAGCTTGGAGTCAAAGAATTATTGTTTAGGACTGAATACCCTCGGTCTACAATTGTTCCTATGATGCTTGCATATGTTGATGGACGACCTATACCTTCTTTCTCAAGTGTTTTAACTAATGAAGCTTCACTATATCGAGATGGAGGCTGAGTCTGGTGACCCAACGCCTCTACATTCTTAGCTGTCGGAGTATCTCCAACAGCTAAATTAGGCAAAAGAACTTCTTGTCCTTCAAGTGCACTATCCGGATCATCACTTCCTTCAACATAAGCTCTAAAGAAACCAGGAAAATCTATTCTTTTTCCGCTTGCTCTAAAAGATACATCCGCTGCTTGTAATTCAACACCAAGCATTGTCAACCTTGCATCAGCCATTTGACTAGCAACCGTTCGTTTCCAAATCAGTTCGTATAAAGAAAGATCCCTTCCTTGCAAGTTGGACTCTTTAGGTGTTTTAAAACTCTCACCTGAAGGACGAATTGCTTCATGAGCTTCTTGAGCATTTCTAGTTTTATTAGAGAATTGGCGAGGTTTATTACTTAAATATTCAACACCATATTTTGATTCAACACATTTTCGTGAGGCATTTACAGCCTGATCGGACAGACTGACTGAATCCGTTCGCATATATGTAATAAACCCCCTTTCATACAACCCCTGAGCACATCTCATGGTTTCCCTAGCTGATAATCGTAGCTTTCTATTAGCTTCTTGTTGCAAGGTACTTGTAGTAAAAGGAGGCACTGGTTTACGAATGGAGGGTTTTTCTTCGACATTAGTAACTTTCCATTTTTCAGTAGTTAATTTTTGAGCAAATTCTTTGGATTCTTTTTCCTTGAGTAATCTGACATTTCGACCAGATTTCAATAAGCCTGTTGACTCATCAAAGTCACTCCCATTAGCAATTCTTTGACCACCGATTGAGGTCATTTTCACCTCAAATTCACTACCTTCTTTTTCTAATTTTGCTTTCAAGTCCCAATAACTCCCACTTTTGAAAGATCTTCTTGCTCTCTCTCTCAAAACAAGCAATCTTACTGCAACTGATTGGACTCTTCCTGCAGATAAGCCCCAAGAAACTTTTTTCCACAAAAGAGGGGACAATGTATATCCCACTAATCTGTCTAGTATCCTCCTTGTTTCCTGGGCATGAACTAACTCCATATCAATTTCCCTTGTTCTCGCGAGAGCCTTAGAAATAGCTTCTTTAGTTATCTCGTGGAAGACCATCCTCTTGACAGGGATTTTTGGATCAAGGACATTCATTAAATGCCAACTAATACTTTCCCCTTCTCTATCTTCATCAGTCGCAAGCAACAATTCACTAGCACCCTTCAAAGATTGTTTTAATTCCTTGACAATTTTTTTCTTGTCTTTTGGTACCACATACAAAGGATCAAAATCAGCAGTTGTATTGACTCCAATGGTTGCCCACTTCTCTCCTTTATGCTTTGCCGGGATCTCAGAGGCATTGTTAGGCAAGTCTCTTATATGCCCCATTGACGCAAGAACTTGAAAATCCTTAGGCAAAAACCCTTTTATGGTTTTTGCCTTTGTGGGACTTTCAACAATTACCAAAGTATGGTCAGTAGGCATTAGCTCAATTTTCCTCCTTCCTATCTAACGTACTGAATAGTAAAATGCATAGCCCAAAATGATAAAAAAGGCATATTTTATAACTTCGCTAGAGTCATAAAATCAGACACTGCTTAAAAACAATACACAAATGGGAGCCCTTTTTTCTTTTCAAATATTCATAAATGCACCTGTAGAGCTTTTAAATCTCTCCTTAAATGCCAAAACCGTCCTACCAGAGGCCGCAGTTCTGTTGGCAATGCTAGGTACACTTTTAGTTGATTTGGCCGGTGACAAAATTTCAGCTCGGTGGTCCCCCCCTATTTGTTATGCAGGTCTTGTTTCATCTTTAATTTTGTTATTCATGCAATGGAATGGAGAAACTCAAGAATCTTTCTTAGGAGCATTTATCGCAGATAATCTAGCTATTGCTTTTAGAGGGGTAATAGCTTTATCAACTCTTATTTCTCTACTAATTAGTTGGAGATATGCTGAAAAGAATGGAAGTCCTATAGGTGAATTCGCAGCAATATTACTAGCTGCCACTCTTGGAGCAATGCTTCTATGTGGCTCAACTGATTTAGTGAGTGTTTTTGTCTCACTAGAAACACTCTCAGTCGCAAGCTACCTACTGTCTGGATACCTCAAAAGAGATTCAAGGAGTTCTGAGGCGGCTTTAAAATATTTATTAGTCGGTTCGGCAGCTGCCGCAGTATTTCTTTATGGAGCATCTCTTCTTTATGGAATTAGTGGATCTACAAACCTAAAAGAAATAGGAATAACTTTAATAAATGCCCCTACGCCCTTATCTGCATTAGCACTTGTTTTTGTCTTATCCACAGTAGCCTTCAAGATCGCAGCAGTTCCCTTTCATCAATGGACTCCAGACGTTTATGAGGGCTCTCCAACTCCAGTTGTCGCGTTTTTATCAGTAGGGTCCAAAGCCGCTGGATTTGCGCTAGCAGTAAGGATTCTTGTGGGGTGTTTCAGCGCTTTTGACACACAATGGAAATTGCTATTTACTGTCTTAGCTGTTCTGAGTATGTCCCTGGGAAATGTTGTAGCGCTAGCACAAAAATCAATGAAAAGAATGCTTGCTTATAGCTCAATTGGCCAAGCTGGATTTGTGATGATTGGTTTGGTATGCGGAACTGAAGATGGTTTTGCAGCAATGGTTTTATATATGGCAGCGTATTTATTTATGAATCTTGGTGCTTTTGCTTGCATAATACTTTTCTCAATTAGAACTGGTAGTGATCAAATTTCAGATTATGCAGGGCTTTACCAAAAAGACCCGTTAATCACATTAGGATTAAGTCTATGTCTTCTTTCTTTAGGAGGGATTCCTCCTATGCTTGGATTCTTTGGGAAGATTTATTTATTCTTCGCCGGATGGGCTGATGGACAATACTTACTTGTGACTGTTGGTCTGATCACTTCTGTTATTTCTATTTACTATTACATCTCAGTTATAAAAATGATGGTTGTAAAAGAACCTAAAGAAGCTTCAGATGTTGTAAAAGCATATCCATCTATAGAATGGTCAATACCAGGCATGTCATCTCTCAAAGTAGCTTTAATTTTTTGTGTTCTAGTAACTGCTATTGGTGGAATCATCTCAAACCCTCTCTTTAATTTTGCTGATGGTGCTGTAAACGGAACACCATTACTTCAAGAAGCTATTACTCTTGCAAGTAAAAATTCAATTGGCTAACCAATTAAAATCATTGAAAAACTCTGTAGCTCGTCTCACGCATGTAAATAAATTTTATGGAGAAGGTTCAGTAAAAGTTAAAGCTCTTGATGACCTAAACCTCGAAGTTTTTCAGGGGGATTACCTTGCAGTGATGGGGGCAAGTGGATCTGGGAAAAGTACTGCGATGAATATTCTTGGATGTCTTGATCGTCCTACTAATGGGAAATATGAACTAAATGGAACTGCCGTAGAAAAACTTGATGATGACTCGCTTGCAGATATTAGAAACAAAGAACTTGGTTTTGTTTTTCAGCAATTTCATCTGCTTCAAGAAATTTCAGCGCTGGAGAATGTAATGCTTCCAATGATTTATGCATGTATTCCCTCTATAGAAAGAAAGAAGCGTGCTGAAGAAGCTCTTACGCGAGTAGGACTGAAAAATAGGATGACCAATCTACCCAATCAATTGTCTGGAGGGCAGCAACAGCGGGTTGCAATAGCAAGAGCAATAATCAATCAACCATCACTTTTATTAGCAGATGAACCAACCGGTGCACTTGATTCCAAAACCACTGAAGATGTTTTAAATCTTTTTGACCAACTTCATAATCAAGGAATAACAATTGTGTTAGTTACTCATGAAGACACTGTTGCTCAAAGAGCAAAAAAAATCGCAAGATTTAAAGATGGGAAGGTAATAGAAATTTCTCAAAATTAATTAAATTTAATTATGTTTAATTTGCTAATAATGTTTCTTTACCATCTTTAATAACAATCAATCTGCCACTTGAATCAATACCCTTAATCTCCAATTGAAAGCCAGTTTCTTTATCAATATATTTTTTTGACCATAATCTTTGCTCAACTTGACTGGATAGAAATTTTTTATTATCTAAAAAATCTAAAGATCTTTCTATTGCAAATAAAACTTCTGATGACCAAAAATTTACATTCATTTTTCCATTTCTAATAATTTTTTTTAGTGAAATCCCCTCTTTAGGAACATTATTAAATACATTTAAACCAACTCCTACTCTTAATAATCTAAGTTTTCCTCCTCTTGAAAATACTCTAGGTAAAATTCCAGCTAATTTTTTACCCTCAACCAAAAGATCATTTGGCCATTTTATTTTCACATTAACCCCTATCCGTTCAAATCTTTCAACCATAGCTAACGCAACGGCTAAGCCATAAAGCTCAGAATTTTTCATTTTGGAATCTTCTCTATTAATAGCTGCACTAACCCAAACCCCTCCCTTTGGTGAATACCAATTCCGACCAAACTGACCTTGGCCATATTTTTGCGAATAAGCAAAGATTGCTCTTAACCTATCTTTCACTACCGGTTTCTCCGAAATCCAATTTGATAATTCTATTTCTGTACTTGCACAAATAGGCTTCCTAACTAAAAGCCAAGATCTACTAGATGGCTGCCTTAATTTGTGATATCGATAAATGCCCCCTACACCTCTAAAGAGTTTATTATTCATATTTTAAATTCTATGTTTTAAACGGATTCAGAGTTATCTATTGACTTTTTCATCTCCTCTAATTCAACTTCAACTTCTTTGATTTCTACTGTCTTGATTTCATTTACACTTAAGTCAGAAGGAGGCAAAGCTAGAGAATTAACTCCAAATTTTAATTGATTCCTTAATATCTCTAATTCTTTTTCTATATCATCACCCTCTTCTAATGCCACAAACTTACTTTCGAGATCTTCGCCTGCTAACTCCAATGCTGCCTGACCTGAAGCTTCCAATGCTTCTACTTTATCTTCCATTCTTTCAAAAGCAGCCATAGAAGACTTACTGCCTACATCACCCACAGCACTTTGAATTTTCTGCTGAGCCTGAGCTGCCTGCGCTCTAGCTTTAAGCATGTCTTTTTTTGTTCGCGCTTCGGCAATTTTCCTTTCTAACAACAGAAGACTTTTCTTTAATTTTTCAACTTGACCATTTTGAGATTGAAACTGAGTTGACAAAGATGCAAAAGTTTCTTGAAAAGTTTTTTTTCTACTTAATGCTTCTCTAGCTAAATCGTCCTCTCCTTTTTTCAAGGCTAATTCCGCTCTTGAGAACCAATTTTGAATTTGCTCTTTTGCCTGATCTGCCTGATTCTCTAATCTTTTTTGACTTGCGATAGCCATAGCGACTGCTTGACGAAGCCTCACCAAATCTTCTTGCATATCAGCAACGGACTGATCAAGTATTTTTATTGGATCTTCTGCATCACTAACAAAAGCATTTAGATTTGCCCTTAGCAAGCGGGTGAACCTATCTAATAATCCCATTAGGATGTTTTATGCAATGTAAAAAATATAAGCTAGATTTAAGCATTAACTCATCAATAGTGTCTAATTTAAATTGATTTTAGAGGACTCAAAACATAAAACAAAAGCAAAAAGAGAGCAATCAATATATTCATGCTTAGAAGAAATCAAGTCTTCATGGGAAGGGAATGTAGGAGGCCTTATTCAACATTGGGTAGAAATCGCTGGAGAGCAACTCGCATTGAATTGCACACCACTTGAAATTAAAAATAAAATTCTAACCATTGGAGCAAGTCATCCACAGTGGAGACAAGCACTCCAATACAACCGTGTGGAGTTAATTAAATCTTTAAAGTCATATGGATATGCAATAAAAGAGATACGGATTAGGCAATATTATCCAATTGATTTAGTCACTAAAGAAAATGAAAAAGAAATATGGGAAAGACACCCAAGCAGAACTGATAAAAATGGCATTATCAATTGTCCATTTTGCAAAGTACCTTCACCTAAAGGAGAGATTAAATTATGGGGTAAGTGTAGTTTTTGCAGAAGAAAAGAATTAAGAATAAATTGAACAATTTAACTTAGGACGTAAGTAATAAAATACCCATCTGACCCATTGCTAATGTCTTGTATTCTGCTTTTCTAAAACCAGAAGAAAGTGCCAAATCAATTTGTTCAGGTCCAGAAGGGAAGTTAACTAAACTTTTTTTAATGTATGAATATTCTTTCCCTAAACCGAAGGCTGAGGCAATTGGCACCACATACAAACTTAAATAAATCTTTTGGAAAACCCCTTGTATAGAAAATCCTTGAAAAGATCTAAAATCTAATATTCCAGCTCTACCTCCTGGTTTCAAAATTCTAAAAGCCTCTTTAAGCCCAGCCTCAGAGCTTGAAAGATTCCTCAAGCCATAAGCCATCAGAAGTCCATCAAATTGATGAAACGGGAAATTTGTCTTCAAAGCATCCCCATTTATCCATTCAATTGAAGAATAATTTTCTTTTGATCTTTCTCTCGCAATTGACAATGCTTGAGATGCTGAATCTATCCCAGTTATATTTTCAGAACTTTTCATATACCTAGCCAAAAGTATTGACATATCTCCTGTTCCACAACAAAGATCTATCCATTTTTCTCCAAAAATCGGATTAAGAGTATTCAACAATTTTCTTTTCCAAAGCCTATGTAATCCAAAGCTAAAAATATCATTTAGAAAATCATATTTTGAAGAAATTGAATTAAACATTTCCTCTACAGCCCTAGTATTACCTGGCTTCATAAAAATATAAAAAATAATCAACTGCCATAAAATTTAAATGATTATGGAATATTTATCATTCAATTGGTCTGATAGGTAAATTTTCCTTAATTAAATATTCTTTTATTTCTTTGATAGTTAATTTGCCATCATGTAACAAGGAAGCCAAGAGAGCAGCTGAAGACTTCCCATCAGTAAAAGCCTCTTTAATATGCCTCAAGCAACCAGCTCCTCCTGAAGCTATTACAGGTATGGGTACCTTCTCAGCAATGGACTTAGTAAGTTCTATGTCATAACCGTTTTGAGTTCCATCACCATCCATAGATGTTAATAAGATTTCACCTGCTCCTAAATCAAATACTTTTTCTGCCCATTTTATTACATCCAACCCTGTATTTCTTCTTCCCCCACTGACATAAACCTCCCACTTATTGGAAATATATTTGTTCTTTTTTGCATCTATTGCCACGACAATACATTGAGAACCAAAACGATTTGCTCCTTGTGAAATCAACGAAGGGTCATTAACAGCACTGGAATTTAAACTTACTTTATCTGCACCTGCTCTCAACAATTCATTTATTCCATTTAATGAGCTTATTCCTCCTCCAACGGTAAAAGGGATTGTGACAGCTTCGGATGTACGTCTGACCATATCAACCAAAGTAGTTCTTTTCTCATGTGTTGCGGTTATATCTAGGAAGACCAATTCATCCGCTCCAGCCTTGCTGTATCTACATCCCAACTCAACTGGATCACCCGCATCACGCAATCCAACAAAATTCACTCCCTTCACTACTCGTCCGTTTGAAACATCAAGACAAGGAATCAATCTTAAAGCAACCATGATTTTTAAACAGAGGAACTGTTAAGGTGCCCGAAATTGAGTATTTTAATTCCATGGCTAAGCCTACCTCCCTTTCAAGGATAGGTTCAAAAATTAAAATTAATATTGAACGTGTAAGAGATCGAATACCTTCCTATTTAATCAATCAACTATCAAAAGACCCAAGAGGTACGGTCATCGATTACAAGATGACTGATGGTATAGGTGGAATTGGTGTGGTAATTAAAATGAATGATGGCAGCAAACATTGGTTCTTTGAAGATGAAGTTTCTTAACCCTGAGGTTAAAAAGTGAGCGATGCTAGGCAACTCCTTGGCATAAAAGGAGGTTCTGAGACAAAAAACATCTGGAAGCTTCGTTTGCAATTAATGAAGCCCATCACATGGATTCCTTTGCTATGGGGAGTCATATGTGGCGCCGCTGCCAGTGGTAATTACCACTGGGAAGTAAGCAACATACTTGCTTCAGCAAGTTGCATGTTTATGAGTGGTCCACTTCTAACTGGATACACTCAAACAATAAATGATTACTTTGATAGAGAAATTGACGCAATAAATGAACCCAATAGGCCCATACCCTCTGGAGCAATTTCCCTTTTCCAAGTCAGGCTTCAAATTTGGGTTTTACTACTAGCTGGTCTTGGGGTTGCCTATTTATTAGATTTGTGGGCCCATCACGAAATACCTTCAGTATTTCTTCTTGCATTGGGCGGATCTTTTGTCAGTTTTATTTATTCAGCACCACCTTTAAAACTTAAACAAAATGGATGGCTTGGGAATTATGCACTTGGTGCAAGTTATATAGCGCTACCTTGGTGGGCTGGACAGGCTCTTTTTGGACATTTAACTTGGACAACTGCTTTTCTTACTCTTGCCTACAGCTTATCAGGTTTAGGAATTGCAGTTATAAACGATTTTAAAAGCGTTGAAGGGGATAAAAGCCTGGGACTTGAATCACTGCCTGTTGTTTTTGGAATAAAAAATGCAAGTCGTATTAGTGCAGGAATGATAGATATCTTTCAAATAGCAATGGTCATAGTTTTAATAGCCATAGGACAACATTTTGCATCAGTTATTCTCGTTTTACTTATAATCCCACAAATAACTTTTCAAGATATCTGGCTATTACGTGACCCATTAAGTTTTGATGTTAAATATCAAGCAAGTGCTCAACCATTCCTGATTTTAGGAATGCTTGTAACTGCCATAGCAATAGGGCATAGTTCCTTAATTAGTTTATAATTTTAGCTATAAAATCTAATTAGCTTTTTTAAAATTTTTTTTTAAAACTGCAATGTAAAAACCATCTCCATTATTTTCCTCTCCAGGCCAAATTTGTTTCTCATATTCTAGTGAAAATTTTGAATTTATTTTAAGAAAATTTTTTATCTGATTAGAATTCTCGTCAGGATGAATAGTACAAGTGGAATATACTAGATTGCCTCCACTTTTCAATAAAGGAGCTAAAGATTTGAGTAGCTCACCTTGAAGAGTAACAAGATCCTGGATATTCTCTTTATTCATTCTCCACCTTGCGTCAGGGTGACGTGCAAGAGTGCCCAGGCCAGAGCAAGGAGCATCAATTAGTATTCGATGAAAATAAGCTTTCCACTCAGGATGCTTCTCTAATAACTTATTAGAATCAGCAACCAATAGTTGCAAACATGTAGTCCCAAGCCTCTCTGCGTTAGCTAATATTTTGCGAGCTCTCCGAGAAGATCTATCAACAGACCAGATTTCACCCTGGTTATTGATTAATTCGGCAATATGCGTTGATTTACCACCTGGTGCAGCACAAGCATCAAGAATCTTTTCTCCAGGTGCCCCTCCCAGAAGTGGAGCAATTAGTTGTGAAGATCTATCTTGAACACTCCATTTTCCCTCTTCATAACCAGGCCATTTCTTAGGTTCACCAACACCAGCTGAGATTTCCAAGCCGTATGGACAATTTGGAATTAATTTATTTTCAATACCGCAGGTATCAAAAATCTCTTTTACATCTTTTAAATCTGCTCGTATTTTATTCACTCTTATATCAATAGGACTAATAGTATTGAATGATTTGGAAATCTTATAAGCATCTTCTACTCCCTTCCAATTAATCAATTCATCTGCCAACCAAACTGGTAAAGACTCGTTTTTTGCTAATTCTAAACTTGGATTATTTGATTTAGGTAGCTGAAAACCACACTCTTTTCTTCGTAAAGCAGATCGCAAAATACCATTAACAACAGGAGCAAGCTTTGCTAAATGATTATTTTTCGCAAGCTCAACAGCTGTATTAATTGCGGCAGCGGGAGGGATTCGCTCCATTTTGAAAATCTGATAAAGCCCAAGATGCAATAGCCATCTCAATAGAGGAGGCTGCTTCTTTACCGATACTTTTCCTAAAAAGTCAATCCAACAATCTAAAAAATATCTTTGACGAATTGCACCATAAGAAAGTTCAGTTATTAAGGCTTTATCTATCGCCTTGAATGAATAAAAATTAAAAATTCTTTCCAAAGCTACATCTGCGAATGCTCCTCCACCTACTGCCTGGATAACTTCCCATGCAGCCTTTCTTGTCTCTAGACCTTCTACAGATGACAGGTTCTTAATCAAAAGTAATCATGTAAAATTCAGTCAACAATATTATCGATACATTCAAAAAGCTTCTCCATAAAGTCAATACTATAATGATTGCAATGATTTTCATAAAGAGTGGAAGATAGGCCAAACAAAGAGCTGTAACATAGGTTACTTTGCACCTGTCTTGGGATAGCTAATATTTGTTTACTTCTTATATGTGTGAGGACACAATGAAGCTTTTTCAGCGCTTGCTGGTAGCTCCAGCTGCATTGGGCCTATTGGCTCCTGTTGCAGTTAATGCAGACTCTGCATTTTCATCAACCACAATTCTTTCTGGTAGTTCAACATTTACTGTTGGTTCTATTGCAGACGGTGGCACAACCGATACTCAAGAAGAGCTTTATATGCAGTATGCATATGGCCTTGACTTGAATTCAAGCTTCACTGGTGAAGATCAATTCTACGCAGGTATTGAAACTGGTAATGCTAGTGGTCCATTAGCAAACATGGATAGTGCTACTACAGGCACAAGCAATAGACTTCAGGTTAATTCCCTATACTATTCATTCCCTGTTGGAGATCTTGCAGTAACTGCTGGACCTTTGCTTGACCAGGATGATGTTATTGGTGCAACAATTTCAGCTTACTCAGACGCTTTCAGATTAGGTAGTATGCCTTGGTCTACTCAAGGTGAAACTGGTGCTGGAATTGCAGTTGAATATGCAAACGACAATGGTGTAGTTGCATCAGCAAGCTTCGTTTCCGTAGATGGTGATACTTCAACTATTGGAATCGGTGGCGAAACTGGTGATGATGTTACAACTTTCACTCTTGGCTACAACGGCGACGGATTTGGTGGTGGTCTAATAATCACTTCCAATGATGGTGAAAACGCAGCAACAACTGGTTACGACACATTTGGTGGTGGTATCTACTACAGCCCTGAGTCTATTGATGCAACAATCAGCGTTGCTTATGACACACAAGATCCAGACGGAGCTGCCGAAGAGAGATCTGACTTATTTGTTGGTGTTGACTACGTAGTTGGACCTGGAACATTAGGTGCTGCTTACAACTCAACTGACATTGATGGTACTACTCTTAATGACACAACTGGTTTCGAATTGTCATACACTTACGAATTAAATGACAGCATGACAATCACTCCTGGTTTCTTCACTGTTGAAGATACAACTGGTGATGATGACTCTGGTTTCGTTGTTGAAACATCATTTAGCTTCTAATTAATTAGTAATCTAAATTCTCAATTACAAAAAAGCTCCTGTCTAATAGACAGGAGCTTTTTTTTGTATAGAAAATTTTCAATTATTTTTTAAAGTTAGTTAAGTTATTTTCTTTTACGATAATCAAAACATCGAATGTTCTAATTAAAAATAAAACCCCAAGAATAATTGAAAATGCCTTTGCTACCTAGACGTTTTGAACGTCTAAAATCCGTACTAAATAGAAGGATTTCAGATCTGACTGTTTTAATTGAGAATGTTGAAAAACCTCATAATCTCTCAGCGATAATAAGAAGCTGTGATGCTGTTGGCGTTCTTGAGGCATACGCAATCTTTAATAAAGAAAAACTCTTGACCTTTAATAGCACCGCTCAAGGAAGCCAAAAATGGGTCAAAATAAATCAATATAAGAAGACAACTGAGGCAATAAAAGTTCTTAAGAATAAGGGATTTAAATTATATGGAACAAACTTGAATCCAAAATCAATTGACTACAGAGAATGTAATTTCAGTGGTCCAACAGCTTTTGTACTAGGTGCCGAGAAATGGGGTATTAGTGACGAAGCTTCAAGTTTAATGGATGAGCATATTCATATTCCAATGAGAGGAATGGTTGAATCGTTGAATGTATCAGTTGCAGCATCGGCATTATTATTTGAGGCCATAAGACAACGACAAGTAGCAAATTTAATCCCTGAATCTGGGGAAGGCTTGAGCAAAGAAACATACAAAAGAAAGATTTTTGAATGGGCTTATCCAGAAGTTGCTAATTGGTGCAAAAGTGAAGGGAAAAAATATCCAGAACTAAATGACAACGGCGAAATAATAGATCAGCTCCCAAGAACAGAAAGAATGAGATATTAAATTGAAAACTTCAAATTTGATTTAACTCTATGCACCTATTTCCGTTTTGCTTATGAATTTTTCTAATCCCTCACCAATAAAAGATAAACCCAACACTAAAACAAACATAGCCAAACCAGGATAAATGGCTGTCCACCAAATACCAGTAGGCAATGCAACTAATGCCATATTTAAATCACTTCCCCATTCTGGAATATTTTCTGGCAAACCCAACCCAAGAAATCCCAAACCCCCAAGGACCAATACAGCATCTGCCGCATTAAGTGTTAAGACTACAGGTACAGAAGTAAGCACATTTTTTAAAAGGTATTTTCTTATCACCCAAGAAGGCGAAGCACCCATTGATATAGCTGCTTCGATATAAAGTTCTGATTTAACTTGTGAAGTCTGGTTTCTAACAAGTCGAAAATATTGAGGGATATAAACAACGCACAATGCTATTGACGCATTCAATATCCCTCTACCGAATAAAAATGCCATCACCACAGAAAGCAGGAGGACAGGAATGGTATAGAGAGTATCCATCAAAAGAACCAAAATTCTATCCACCCACCCCCCAATGTAGCCACTTAAAAGTCCCAAAGGTATCCCCACGAGAACGGCAAGAGATACTGCAACAAAAACAACCTGTAATGCTACTCCACTCGCAGCCAAAGTCCTAATACAAACGTCTCGACCTAGTCGATCTGTTCCACACCAATGATCGAAAGATGGAGCCGAAAAAATCGGGTTCCCTAATCCAAATTCACCATTAGGTACTATCTTAAGAGATATTAATATTGGCATAAAAATAGAGATGCCTATATATACGAATAAAATTATCAGCCCAGCAAGCATTAATCGCTCCGACAAATTCTTGCGTCGTAAAAAGCCTGTCAGATGCAATTTCAAATAATAATACCTAATTAAATTTAACGATAAAAGGTAGTAAATAAATAAAAAAATTGCTTAAATAAATAAAACATACAATTTCAAATGAATTTAAAGAATGATGGGCTCACTGTAGGTGAGCTCTCAATTGCCATTGCATCACTCATAATTATAGGTTTTATCTGGACAAGCCTCACTAAAGAGAGAGGGAGTCAGGAAGTCTCATTGGTTATAAATAATTCAAATGAACTAAGCTATACAAACCAACCATGGGAAAAATAATCTATTAATCATTGATTTAATTTCAAGACAGCCATAAAAGCCTCTTGCGGAACATCGACTTTACCCATAGATTTCATCCTTTTTTTCCCTTTTGCTTGTTTCTTCAACAACTTCTTTTTCCTAGAGATATCACCTCCGTAACATTTGGATAAAACATCTTTTCTTAAAGCACTAATACCTTCACTGGCAATAATTCGGCTTCCAATTGAAGCCTGTAAAGGAATTTTAAATTGTTGTTTCGGAATAAGTTCCTTTAATTTCTCAACAAGTCCTTTCCCTATACTATAAGCGCTATCTTTATGAACGATTGTCGTCAAAGGGTCTGCCCGTTCTGAATTAATTAGAACGTCTAATCTGACTAAATCATTTCTCCTATAGCCAATCAGTTGATACTCCATAGAGGCATATCCCTTGGTTCTACTTTTCATCTGGTCAAAGAAGTCTGTAACAACTTCTGCCAAGGGTATTTCATAAATAATAGTAACTCTATCAGTCGTTATGTACTTCATATCAATAAAGTCTCCTCTTCTATCCTGACAAAGACCCATCAGGGTTCCGTTGTAATCATTAGGAGCGTAAATTTCCATTCTTACGTATGGTTCTTCTATTGTTTCTCGTCTTTGAGGATCTGGGAGTGTAGCGGGATTATCAATCATTAAAACTTCTCCATCAATCATGTTCACTTTATAAATTACTGACGGTGCAGTAACAATTAAATCCAAATCATATTCACGTTCTAAACGCTCTTGAACAATTTCCATATGCAATAACCCTAAAAATCCACAACGAAATCCAAATCCCATTGCACTACTTGTTTCTGGTTCATATTTCAATGCAGCATCAGATAGCTGCAATTTATCTAGCGCCTCTCTCAGATCTGGATATTGATCTGCATCCGTGGGGAACAACCCACAAAAGACCATTGGTTTAGCCTCGGTATAACCTGGCAAGGCTTCTTCAGCAGGCCTATCCTGCAAGGTAATAGTATCTCCGACTCTTGCATCAGAAACTGCTTTGATAGATGCAGCTAAATATCCGACTTCGCCTGCATGAAGTTCATCTACTTTTACTTGATCAGGAGCCATTACACCTATTTCATCTAACTCATAATTTTTATTACTAGCCATAAGTAAAATCTTATCTTTTTTACAAATGGTACCGCTCATAATCCTGAAATAGACAATTACTCCTCTATAAGGGTCGTAATAAGAATCAAATATAAGTGCTTTTGTAGCTTGATCAACATTCTCTTTGGGAGCAGGTATTCTATCTACTACTGCTTGTAGTATTTCAGGAATGCCAACCCCTGTTTTCGCAGAGCAAGAAATTGCCTTTGATGTGTCTAATCCAATGATTGATTCAATCTCATTTTTTATTTTTTCAGGATCAGCCCCAGGTAAATCAACTTTATTAAGAACAGGAATAATTTCTAAATCATTTTCCAAGGCAAGATAAACATTGGCCAAAGTTTGAGCTTCAACTCCTTGACTAGCATCAACGACCAACAACGCACCCTCACAAGCCTGCAATGATCTACTCACCTCATAAGAAAAATCAACATGGCCAGGAGTATCAATCAAATTCAAAACATATTTCTCTCCATCATTAGCGATGTAATTCATTCGTGCAGCTTGTAATTTTATAGTTATGCCTCTCTCTCTCTCAAGGTCCATATTATCCAAGAATTGTTCTTGCATATCTCTAGAAGAGACTGTCCCAGTATCTTGTAGAAGCCTATCTGCCAAGGTTGATTTGCCATGGTCGATATGAGCAATTATGCAGAAGTTCCTCAGACGAGAAATGGGCACATTAGTCATGCGAAAACAATTAAAGGAACAAAAAGTTCAATTATCAAATCAACTCTAAATAAAGATTAAATATAACTCACAAGTACTAAAGTTTTAAATTAATTTAAGTAAGAAATCGTTTCTTCTGCGAATTGACAAAAGTGCTTCTTGATTTGAATTAATATCTGTCCCAATACTGGGGAAAAGCTCTAGCAATCTATCTCTCCATAGACTTGATTTCATTTTTTCATGCCAGCACCGATTTAAAACTTCAAGCATAATTGTGACAGCTGTACTTGCGCCCGGAGAAGCACCAAGTAAAGCTGCTAAAGACCCATCAGATGAAGTTACAACTTCTGTACCCATTTTTAAAACCCCACCTTGAGCCGTTTGTTTAATTATTTGAACGCGCTGTCCGGAAATTGAAAGTTTCCAATCACTAGGAGAAACCAAAGGAAGAAATCTTTTTAAAGTGTCTATTCTATCCTCCTTTTTTTGTAATATTTGACTGAATAAATACTTTCCTAAATCAATATTGTCTACTCCTGCTTGCAACATAGATAAAAAATTAGTTGGTTTTATTGATCTAAATAAATCCAATCTTGATCCATTTTTTAAGAAATTAGAACTGAATCCTGCAAAAGGACCAAATAAGAGAGATGTTTTTCCATTTATCCACCTGGTATCTAAATGTGGGACAGACATAGGTGGAGCCCCAATAGTTGCATTTCCATAAACCTTGGCATTATGTTTTTTTGCTGATTTCTCTTCTTCACAAACCAACCATTTCCCACTTACAGGAAAACCTGCATATGATAATCCTTCTGGTATTCCTGATTTTTGCAAGAGAGACAAAGCTCCTCCTCCTGCTCCAAGAAATACAAACTTTGATCTAACAATTCTATTTTTTTTGGTTCCTTTTAAAGACAAATACCAATCTCCTGCACTATCTTGTTCAAGATTTTCAACATTAGTTGAAAAGTTAGTCTCAATAGATTCTTTCCTTTCAATTTGATTGATATATGAACGAGTTAAATTACCAAAATCAATATCAGTTCCTCTTTTAATTCTTGTTGCAGCTATCTTTTCACTCTGTTTCCTACTATCCATTATCAATGGCATCCAATCTTTTAATTCACCATGATCCATGGTGAATTCCATTTGTGAAAAAGCGGGATGAGAACTAAGCGCAGAAAACCTTTTTTTCAGAAAAGAAATATCTTCCTCTCCAAAGACAAGGCTAATATGTGGCAGCTTATTTAAAAAAGTTTGTGGCATCAGTTTCCCTTCTTCTGCCAAAGAGGCCCAAAACTCTAAACTTCGCTCAAAAGATTTATTTATTTCAAAAGCTTTACTAGTTCTAATAGCTCCATCCTCTTGAATAGGAGTGTAATTAAGCTCACAGTTCGCAGCATGACCTGTGCCAGCATTATTCTCGGCATGACTGCTTTCTAAACCAGGAGAAGATAATCTTTCAACAATTAGCAATCGCAAATCAGGCTCAAGCTCATGAAGCAGTACTGCAAGAGTTGAGCTCATAATCCCTGCTCCCACTAATATTGCGTCATAATTATTTAATGAATCTGAAGTACTGGTATTAAACAAAATCTTTATCAAGATTACATACAGACTATCCTGTAATTCACTAAGCTAAGCAAAATAAGTTAAGCAAGCCTAAATGAGCGACGAAACTCTTCCACTAACCACTGACAATGTTGAAAAGGTTCTCGATGAATTAAGACCATTTCTCATGGCTGATGGAGGAAATGTAGAAATAGCTGAAATAGATGGACCAATTGTCAAAGTAAGACTTCAAGGGGCTTGTGGGAGCTGCCCAAGCAGCACAATGACTCTCAAAATGGGAATTGAAAGAAAACTAATGGAAATGATTCCAGAAGTTAGCGAAGTAATACAGGTTCTCTAAATTAATTATCTAGTTAAGTTGGTTGTTATTCTTTAATTTTGAGAACTCAATTCCCTTTTAATTGCAGACTTATAATCAAGACAATCTAAAGGTAAACCATTATAAATAAGATATCCGATTGGTGCTACTAAACCAACTGTAAAGATAAGATTAGAGAAGCTCAAACCTATATTTCTTAGCAAAAAAGTTATTCCATATATCCCCAAAAGATACACATGAAAGATAAAGAATTCGTTAGTTTTTTGAACAGGCCATCTAAAGATAGAACCTAAGAAAAATAAAACACCTTTCATCAATCTTATTTAGAATAAAATAATCATACATAATCTTTAATCATTTTTACCACGATAAATGTATCCAAAGACAAATAATGATGTATCAATTAACTTTTAAATTTGGATTTATCTTGAAAATATTCCTTTTTAAGTTTTCTCATCCTTCTAGCCCAAATCAATGTAGCAAGAATAACCCATAAAAAGAATCCTCCTAAAGCAATAAAACTAGCTGTGTAATTCATTAAAAATTATTTTTAAAAAGTAATAATCGAAGTTTTTTGAAGCCAAAAAATTCCTGTAACTATTGATAGTCCTCCTATTGATCGCATCAAGAATGGATAAAACATTTTATTAGCTTTATTCGCTGCAAAAGATATACCTAAAACAACACATCCCATTGCGAACACTGACCCAAGTAAATATGCAATTAAATAAGCCACCGCTCCAAATAGAGGCAATGCCAATGCGGGAATAATTGCTACCAAATGGCTGGCTCCAGCAAAGCCGTGCAAAACACCTAATCCCGTTGCGGCATGCGTATGGCTTCTGTGCAGTTTATTGCCAAGTGAATGAAAATGAAAATGTTTATGTTGAGTTTCTTCTCCATGCATGTGTTGATGCGTATGAATATTTACTCTCAATGAAGTCCTAATAGCCGAAAATCCAACAATTAAGAGACTTATGCCTACAAGAAACTCTGAATAAGAAGACATTAATTCAATATTTATTAAATCCTTAGCCAAAATCCCCAACATTGAGAGGGTTAAAACTCCTGCTGAATGACCAACACCCCATGCCAATCCATCCTTTAAAGCTACTCGTGGTTTTCGGATTGCTGATGGGGCCATTGCAACCATATGGTCAGCCCCACTAACAACATGCACTGCACCAGCGGCAAAGCCAGTTAATGTACTGATTAACATGAAAAATTACTTCTCAAACTGTTTTCAATAAATGAATAATACTCTTATGAGACTACTCAATTTAGATGATCCAAACCTATAAATATTACAACTAACTAAGTTCATATATAAAATTAATTATTTATATTACTTACAAATATCTTAAGCAAAATTTTCAACAGTTTCTATAGAACAAAAATTCTTTAATTTTTAAGAGATGTTATCTTTTTGGAGTTTTCCAGACATTTCATAAGCCTCTGAATTTCCACCATGTCCATGGGCAATACCTAATTCATGCATTTTAGCGTGTTCGTCAATAGTATCTCTAAGCTCTTTAGAACCTGAGCCAAATGTTGAGTACACTCCGTAAGCTACGGAGCCAGCAAGTAAAACAACTATTCCTCCAATAAGTATCAATAGAGTTGGATCAGTAGTTGAGGTTTCCATTTGTATTTCTAATTTATGAAATTCTACTGTATAGATACATACATCGAGAGAATTAAACGGAAACTATCTAAATTGTCCTATTCCTTTCTTTGATTTCACTTTTAAAGAAATCAAGAGATGTTTATTGTTATTTGATACAAAAAGATAAAAATAACTTAATTCATTAATATTATTTATATTGTTAAACCAACTTAAATAATTTTTAAAGAGTAGAGTTATAAGCTAAAAGTCCGAAAAATCCAAGTATCAAAAGGATGCTTGCAATCCTACTGAAAGTTATAGGTCCAAAATCAATTTTCATTGGAATATTATAGTCATAAGTATCATAATATAAAAATCGAAAAAAGTAAAAGCCTTTAAACACAAGCATCTATAAGGGACATCTAGCTTAAGCTAGAAAAGATTCCTGAGAATTTATAATAATTACATCTCCATCCTTCAGATTGAACATTAACAAGATTAAGAGGAAAAGTAATTTTTATTATTTAACTAATGGACTAAAATTTAGTTTCTATTCATTCCTTTGACTATTAACTTCCAAATGATGCTCATAAGCATCAATCTCTTTCTCACTTTTTTTTATTTGCCCATCAAACATAACAACCCATTCTTGAGCTTTGATTTTTTGTTCTTTTTTGTCGTCCATAAACCGATTAGAATTAAAATCATATTACGTTAATAAAGTCTTTTTTCGGAATCAAAGCCACTCCATAAACCAGTTCACAAGTCATAGCCGTTTAAGTTAACATAACTAAATGAATTTTTGAAATAGGTAAATTGGTTACAAAAAGATATTCTTAGTACGCACAACTAGGTAGTCAAAAATGTCAGACATATCTTTTAAAGATAATATTCCCGCTTTACAAAATAAACATTATTTTAATTATGGGGGTCAAGGGCCACTCCCCACTCGATCACTAAATGCAATAACTTCGAGTTGGCAAACAATCCAACAATTAGGTCCATTTACAACTGATGTTTGGCCATACATCGCAAACGAAATCATAGGTACTAAAAAACTTATCTCAGAAATTTGTGGTATTCATCCTAGAAGAATTGCTTTGAGTGAGAATGTTAGCTCCGGCTGTGTCTTACCATTACTAGGTCTACCATTTTCTGATGGGGATCATGTTTTAATTAGTGATTGTGAGCATCCTGGAATAGTTGCAGCATGTAAAGAGTTAGCTCAAAGAAAGAATTTAAAGATTGGGATACTGCCTGTATTAAAATTACAGAATGGCTACGACAAAAAAGATGAGACATATAAAACAGTACTTACATTAATAGAGCAAAATCTACAAAAGGATACGAAGCTAGTTGTCCTCTCGCATCTTCTTTGGAATACAGGGCAAATCATGCCTATTGAACTTATATCTAAAAAACTAAAAGAACATGCAAACAAACCTTATTTATTAGTTGATGCTGCTCAAAGTTTTTGTCATATTCCAATTAAAGGTGCTTGTAATGAAGCAGACATCTATGCATTTACAGGACATAAATGGGCTTATGGGCCTGAGGGCCTTGGCGCTGTTGCTCTCTCAACAAGAGTCCTAAAAGAATCAAACCCAACATTAATTGGCTGGAAAAGCTTAAAAACTGAAGAAGGAATTCATATCAACAACAAAACTCCTTTTCATTCGGATGGCAGACGTTTTGAAATAGCAACTTCTTGTGTCCCTCTTTTAGCTGGTCTTAAGAGCTCTCTAAAAATGCTAAAAAATGAAAGTTCTGAGACCGAGCGATTGTTCAAGATAAAAAAACTCAGCTCTATTCTTTGGGAAAAGTTAAACCAAATTAAACATATTGAACTTGTGTTAAATAATCCTCCACCGTCAGGAATTATTAGCTTTTCAATTAAAGGAATAAATGATCCAGAAGAAGTTGTCAAACATCTAGGTCAAAAAAAAATATGGATAAGAGTTCTGGAAGATCCTAAATGGCTTCGTGCTTGTGTTCACATCACAACAGATTTAAACGAAATAGATAATCTCGTCATTGCTCTAGATAATTTCATCTCGACTAAAAAGTCGAGATAGAAATCTATTTTAAATATAGTGCTTTTCTAGCTTCTTCACGATCGTCAAAATGTATTGTCTGATCCTTTAAAATTTGATAATCTTCATGTCCTTTCCCTGCAATTAGAACAACGTCGTTTCTCTTGGCTTTTGCTATAGCAAGTTTAATTGCTATAGATCTCTCTGGCTCCAATAAAATTTCAGAATCTAAAGTTATACCCGATTGAATATCTTTAATAATTTCGTTTGGGTCTTCTTGCCGAGGATTATCAGATGTCACAACAACATAATCTGCAAACTTAGCAGCCACTTCTCCCATCTTGGATCTTTTACCTTTATCTCTATCACCACCACAACCAAAGACACATATTAATTTTTTTTTGGTTAATGATCTTGATGCCATTAAAGCATTTTGCAAACCATCCGGTGTATGTGCATAATCTACTATCACTAGCGGATACCCATCTTTTACTTTAAATTCATCCATATTTATCAATTGCATTCGGCCAGGGACTCCTGGAAACTTATTCAACGCAACCAAAAGATCATTTAAGGGAAAACCTCTTTGAACAAGAATACCAACTGCTTGCAAGATATTCATTAAATTAAAATCGCCTATTAATGGTGAAAAAAAGTTTTCTTCCCCTAAGGGTGTATGCAATTTCCCCTTGTACCCATCTTGCATAATTTGAAGATTACTAATGTATAAATCTGGTTTTTTTCTACTTTGAGAATTGTCTTTTATTGAACACGTCCAACATTTTTGGTTTAGCTCTTGTGCTAATAATGCGCCCCATTTATCATCAATATTTACTACTGATCTAGGATTAGAGTCTGCTATTAAATGTGTTCTAAACAAGCTAGCTTTAGCATCAAAGTAAGATTCCATTGAATCGTGATAATCTAAATGATCCCTTGAAAGATTTGTAAATATTGCTCCGCTAAAATAACAACCCGCGACTCTATTCTGAGACAACGCGTGTGAACTTACTTCCATGGCTGCGTATTCAACTCCTGCCTTAACTGCTTTACTAAGTTGTTCCTGCAAAGGCACTGCAAAAGTAGTTGTATAGGTTGAAGTTTCTTCATAATTAGGCCAACGATTAATTAATGTCCCAAATAAGGCAGATGGATTCCCAAGCGAAGAAGTTAAAAATTCAATTAGATATGATGTTGTAGTTTTGCCATTTGTACCAGTAACACCTATCAAACACAGCTCATCAGATGGATTGCCCCAAAAATTAGCAGCCAATTTACCCATCAATAGAGATACAGGGTCTGGGAAAATAACCACGGGATCTGTATTGGTTGGTGGATTTAAAAGAGAAGCATTTTTACTAATAATTGCCGCACAAGCTCCTCTCTCAATAGCTTTTGCCCAATAAGTCCCTCCATCAACTTGCTCACCTTCTAAACCTAAGAACAAATCACCTTTTTCAATTACTCTAGAGTCAGATGAAAGATTTTTTATTTCAGGATTTACCAATCCTGAAGGAACCTCAAGATCAATTGCTTTCAACAAAGAGTGAAGATAACGCGACAAAACAAACCTCTGATGAAGGGAAATAATGAAGGCTCATTAAAAGTATAAAAAGAAGTAGATATTTTTCACTACAATTTATCTCTACTTATGATTCAGTAAGTAAAAAACATTTGATTATTTCTTAAGATGCTTTTAGACACATATTCAAGTTCTTTTGTAGCCAAGAGAAAAGCAAGTCTTCTTTTAAACGTGGAGAAACTCGAGGTAATTCAATTTTTCTTGATAATTTATTAGAATCAAGAACTAAAACCGGGACTTCATTAGTATACTTTCTTTGAATTTCTATAGAGATCTCTTTACTATCTATATCCACAATAGAAAGTACTATCGGAGGCTTTAAATTAATTAGACTAATATTAGACAATTTTTTTTCTAGTGTTTGACACAAGCAGCAGCCTTTACGAGAAAATAAAATCAACACATTTGAGTTCATTTTTCAGGAACAGGATCACATCCACAAGGAGTAAAAGGATGACATTTACTTAATCTTTTTAAGGTTAACCAACCACCTCTCCAAGGGCCATGCTTGGTAACAGCTTCTACTCCATAAGCACTGCAAGTAGGGATAAATCTACAACTAGATCCAAGCAATGGGGAAATCCATTTTTGATAAAAGGCAATTAAAGCAATAAGAACAAATGCAATGGCTTTATTGATCTTTGAGAGCATCTTTAGATAGAATAATGAACTGGTGAATATAGGGTGAAATGGATTTGAATCCAGATTACCCTGTCCAGCAAACCTTTTCTAATTCAAACCCTTATGTCTAGATACCGCGGACCTCGCTTGAGGATCACGCGACGCTTGGGAGACCTACCTGGTCTCACCCGGAAGGCCGCAAAAAGGTCTCATCCTCCAGGTCAGCACGGCCAAGCCCGTCGCAAGCGCTCTGAATACGCGATCCGACTCGAAGAGAAGCAAAAACTTCGATTC
Source organism: Prochlorococcus sp. AG-436-J02 (assembly GCA_003212625.1). Classification (GTDB taxonomy): domain Bacteria; phylum Cyanobacteriota; class Cyanobacteriia; order PCC-6307; family Cyanobiaceae; genus Prochlorococcus_B. Next base: position 12,130 of record QCPI01000004.1, on the reverse strand, counting down.
AATTATGGAATTTCTGAACGTCAGTTAGTTCGATATGTAAAGAAAGCTCGTGCTCAAGAGGGTTCCACAGGAACGAATCTTTTAAAGCTTCTTGAAAATAGGCTTGATAATGTTTGTTTTAGACTTGGATTTGGACCAACCATTCCAGGCGCAAGGCAACTCGTAAACCATGGACATGTGACTGTTAACGGCAGGATCACTGACATTGCAAGTTATCAATGCAAAGCTGGAGATATTATTGCTATCAGAGATAATAAAGCTAGTAAACAATTGGCTCAAGCAAACTTGGAATTTCCAGGTCTTGCTAATGTACCTCCACACCTTGAACTTGATAAAACCAAGCTTTCTGCAAAGATTTCTGCCAAGACAGATAGGGAATGGGTTGCCATTGAAATCAATGAATTGTTAGTTGTTGAGTATTACTCAAGAAAGGTATAAGGCTATTCATAGCTTCTTTCTCATTAAATTTAATTATTGAGCCCCTTTTTTTAGGGGCTTTTTCATGTTTTTCTATAGCCTATAGAAAATCAATTCAATAAATATGGGCTCAGAAAAAAGAGAGAAGCTGATCACCACCGGTGTAAACACAAGAGTCATACATCATAAAGAAAATTTTTCTGAAGAGACCGGCTCAATAATGCCTCCTATCTTCCCAACTTCAACTTTCGTGCATGGCAATGAGAGTGGCTTTGACTATACGCGTTCAGGAAATCCAAATTTCAGAATTCTTGAATCAGTCTTATCTGATCTGGAAGAATGCCAATATGCCAGTGTCTTTGGTTCTGGAGTCGCTGCAATTACTGCAATAGTTTCCTCTCTTAAGGCTGGCGACTTAATCCTTTGTGAGGAGAATCTTTATGGGTGTACTGTGAGATTATTTGAACAAGTATTTAATCGTTTTGGGTTAAAAACACTATGGATAGATTTTACTAAATCTAATTTTAAAGAGGTCATTTCAAATCACAAGCCAGCAATGATTTGGCTAGAAAGTCCAACCAACCCACTCCTTAAAATTATTAATATTGAAGAAATTTGTAACTTCTCAAATAAAATGCAAATCCCTGTAGTCGTAGACAATACTTTTGCAACGCCTCTATTACAAAGACCTCTGAAACTAGGAGCAACCTTATCGTTAACTAGCACGACCAAATATATCAATGGTCACTCAGATGCACTTGGGGGGGCAGTATGCACTGAGTGTACTCAATGGAGAGATAAGCTAAATTTTGCTCAAAAAGCTCTTGGCTTAAATCCTTCTCCCTTTGATTGCTGGCTTATTACACGAGGAATAAAAACTCTTCCACTTCGTTTAGAAAAACAAATCAATAATGCTTCTAAAATAGCTAATCAATTAGCCGACAATCCAGTAATAAAATCCGTTCGATATCCGTTCAGGCATGATCATCCACAATGTAAATTGGCAAAAAGACAAATGACTTTGGGAGGAGCAATTGTCACTGCCACTGTTAATGCTAGTCAATCCCAAACTTATTCATTTTGTAAAAGTCTTCGTTTTTTCAAAATGGCAGAAAGTCTCGGAGGAATCGAAAGCCTTGTATGCCACCCCGCAACAATGACACACGCCTCAGTTCCTAAAGAAACAAAATTAAAGATTGGAATTACTGATTCACTTATTCGCTTTTCCGTCGGATGTGAAGATATTGAAGACTTAAGTGCTGATTTGAATCAAGCATTAGGAATCATCTCTTGACTGAACGAAATTTACTAACTGATCCTTGCTGGAGTGCTAAAGATTTAGGAGAGCCTCTCCCGAATCGACCACATGCCGTATCTGTTGCCTTACCTAGATGGAAAGATGTTATCGCTTACGAAGAAAAAGTTCCAGCTTGTATAAAGTCATTAAAAGCAATGTACCCCAGATTTGGCTTTAATCCTTTTGTCGCTGAAGTGGCCCGCAAGTCTCTGGCATTTCATGGAGAATCACATCAAAGTAGTTGGCCTTATCCCAATAGAGCTTCTGCTTTAAGTGCCCAAAAACATTGTCATAGAAATAATTCTGAGTGTTCTTCAAAAATAAAAGATTTTCTGGGAGCTTCTTGTTTGATCGTTGATCAAAGCAGTACTCCTTCTGCAAAAGCCTTCTGGCAACATACAGGGCTTGGATTATCTTCACGTGAGGCGGCCATAGCTCTTGGGAGAGAGAAAGAACCATCCACTTCAGATGGGCGTGCTGCACAAAATGAACTCCTGAATCGTTTAGCCAATATTTATAATTGTGATTCTAGTTTAATTCAACTACATCGTTCAGGCATGGCTGCCTTAACGACTACCCTATCAGCGATTAAATGCATTAAAGGGAATAGTTCGATACTTCAGATAGGTTTCCCATATGTTGATGTACTCAAGCTTCCACAGATTATTTTCCAAGGAAGCGATCTCATTGTCAAAACCAAATTAAGTCATATAAAAAAAGAACTCGATAAGAAAAGACCAGCTGCCTTAATAATAGAAATTCCTAGCAATCCTTTATTGCAATGTGTTGACCTCATATCTATTTCGAAATTAGCTCAAGAAAGAGATATACCTATTATTGTTGACGATACTATTGGCTCACCTATAAATGTTCATTTAACTCCTTATGCAGATGTAGTTTTCAGTTCACTTACCAAAAGCTTTGCTGGAAGAGGAGATATTCTTGCTGGCAGTACTGTCATAAGCCCTTATTCAAAATGGGGAAAAGAATTAGCTGAGACAATCCCTAAAGTCGCTTTGTCGACACTATCGGATTCAGATGCTATTGAATTAGCGATAACTAGTCGCGACGTAAAAGATCGCATGAAAAGACTAAATACATCTTGCTTAAAGCTGAAAGAAAAATTAGAAACTAAAAAAGAAATCTCAAAGGTTTTACATCCTCAAAATTGTAAAAATTTTAATTCATTATTAAAAAAAGGAGGAGGTTATGGATGTCTATTATCTTTTGAGCTTAGAGGAGGAATTGAGGAATCAAAAAGAGTTTATGATTCTTTGAGAGTATGCAAAGGCCCTAGTTTAGGTACAAATTTTACTTTGGTTTGTCCATACGTTCAGTTAGCTCACTTCAAAGAACTGCAATGGGCTGAGAGTTGCGGCGTCTCGGAACATTTATTAAGAGTTTCTGTAGGGCTAGAAAATCAAGATGAATTATGGTCAAGATTTAATTCAGTAATAGATAAAAAATAAAAAAATCACTAATAAAGATTATCTAAATAACCAATTAGCAAGATTTCTATATAGATTTAGGGTATTAGTTAATCAAAGTCATTTAAAAAATGTCCAGAATCTATGAAGACAATAGTTTTGCTATTGGTCATACACCATTGGTCAAACTAAATTCGATCACTAAGGATGCTAAAGCTACAGTCCTTGCAAAAATAGAAGGCCGTAACCCCGCCTACAGCGTTAAATGTAGAATTGGTGCAAACATGATCTGGGATGCAGAAAAGAAAGGTTTACTTAACAAAGATAAAGTCATTATTGAGCCAACATCTGGCAATACAGGAATAGCCCTTGCTTATACAGCCGCTGCTCGAGGTTATAAACTAATCCTCACAATGCCCGAGTCCATGTCAATTGAACGTCGAAGAATGATGGCTGTTCTTGGTGCTGAATTAATACTTACTGAAGCAGCAAAAGGTATGCCTGGTGCAATTGCTAAAGCCAAGGAAATAGCTGATAGCGATCCTCAAAAATACTTTATGCCTGGACAGTTTGATAATCCAGCTAATCCAGAAATACATTTCAAAACGACGGGACCTGAGATTTGGGATGATACCGATGGCAAAATTGATGTTCTAATCTCGGGAGTTGGAACAGGTGGAACTATTACAGGTGTCTCTCGTTACATAAAAAACGAGAGAAATCACTCATTATTATCTGTTGCTGTAGAGCCCACTCATAGTCCAGTAATAACGCAAACTCTCAATGGAGAAGAAGTAAAGCCAGGTCCGCATAAAATCCAAGGTATTGGAGCTGGGTTTATTCCTACAAACCTTGATCTATCAGTAGTCGATCAAGTTGAGCAAGTCTCAAATGATGAGTCTATAGCAATGGCACTACGATTAGCGCAAGAAGAAGGTCTATTAGTTGGCATCTCATGTGGTGCAGCCGCAGCTGTAGCTGTAAGGTTAGCCGAAAAAGAAGAGTTTGAAGGAAAGACAATCGTTGTAATTCTTCCTGACCTTGCAGAAAGATATATTTCATCAATAATGTTTGAAAATGTTCCTACAGGCGTTATCAAAGAACCATCATTAACCTGAGTTTTAGTTTATATAACTGAATCAGGTGTTATCAACATCGCATCTCCATAAGAGAAAAATCGATATTTATTAGCAATTGCATTTTGATAAACTTTCAACATACGTTTTCGACCAATAAGAGAGCTAACTAAAAGTAGTAGGGAACTTTTGGGGAGGTGAAAATTAGTTAGTAATCCATCAATTACGCAAAATTTAAATCCTGGTTTAATTACCAGATTCACCTTTCCCTCAAATGATTTCAAGGTCCCTCTCCCTGAGAGAAAAGCGGCTTCAAGAGCTCTTACACTTGTAGTACCGACTGCAAAAACCTTTCCCCCCTCTTCCTTGCAATTTTTTATCGCTCTAATTGCCTCTTCAGTAACTTGTACCCACTCACTATGTAAATCAAGTTGAGATAAGTCTTCTTTTTCTAAGGGTCTAAAAGTTCCAAGACCGACATGCAAAGTAATTTGTGCAATCTTAATGCCCCTAATTTTTAAAATTTCGATCAGTTCATCACTTAGATGTAACCCTGCTGTGGGTGCAGCTATAGCTCCAGGCTTCGAAGCAAATCGAGTCTGATATTTTTCGTCATGTTCACTAGAATTCTCCTTATCAATATATGGAGGCAAAGGAACTTCACCATATAAATCAAGTAAATTCGCCATTTCTGTCCTACTTGTAAACTCATCAGGGAATTTAATAATTCTTCCACCTGTACTTTCATCCTTTTCAATAACCATTAAACACAAAGAATTACCTGGAGAAGTATCCATCCATAATTGATCACCAATTCTCATCCGTCTGGCAGGACGGCCGAGACAAAGCCATTGGCCATCTTCTCTCGGTTCCATAAGTAATAATTCACCTAAGCCTCCTCCTGACAATCGAATTTTCAATCTTGCCTTCAGAACACGAGTATTATTAACAACTAAAAGATCGCCCGTCTTCAATATATCTTTCAAGTCCCAAATCTTTGCATGAGTAAGGCTTAAAGAATCCTCTTTCCCATCATTGACAATCATCAATTTCGCATCATGTCTAGGATCAGTAGGTGATTGAGCAATTAAATCATTGGGTAAATCATAGTTGTATGAACTTAAAAGATTATCTTGTTGATCTAGCACATCAAATTAATTAAAAATAAGAAAAATCACTTTTGGTTCGACCAATTTCATCTCAAGATGAAAGGCTATAAGGATTTTGTTCTATTAGGTAAGCCAAATCCTTTAGGAATAGTGCCCCATCAGCTCCATATATCACCCTATGATCAGCGGTAAGATTTACTTGCATCTGTTTTCTGATTGAAATCGAACCATCTTTAGAAGCAACAACTTTAGGTAAAGAGGCTCCTACAGCTAAAATTGCTCCTGTACCAGGGGGCAAAATTGCATCAAAGCGATCCACACCAAACATCCCTAGATTAGAAAGTGTAAATGTACCGCTGCTATATTCTTGAGGTTCTAATTGCTTGTTCCTGGCACGCTTAACAAGATCAGCCCATTGCAAAGACAAATCAGCAAGACTAGTCTCATCAGCATTTTGTAACACAGGAGTTATCAACCCTCCATCCTCCATTGCAACGGCAACGGCTACATTTATTTGTGACGGATATGCAATTCCCTCAGAACTAAAAGCTGCATTCACTTGAGGGTGCCTAGCAAGAGTCAAACCAACTGCTTTAGCGAGCAAAGCAGTCATGGTTACTCCATTAGGTTTAACTTGTTTATAGAAAGAATCCAATTCATCTGTAAGAATTGAATATCCGACCCTGAAACAAGGAGTATTTAAACTTTCCTCCATATTCCGATTGACAGCTTGTTGGAGAGTGTTGAATGCAATTGTTTCACCTCTAGATCCAAAGCTTTTCCCTGCGGCAGGTGGCTTATCCGAGTCAATAGATTTTTTTTCTATACGAGACACCTCAGTAACAATTTTCGCAGGAGCATTACTTTCAGCGATCCAAGGAACGCTTATAGGTTGACCTTTTGCACTTTGAACATCCTCAGCTTGTATACGTCCATGAGGTCCAGAACCTCTAACAGTAGCCAAATCTACTCCCATTTGAGAGGCAAGCTTTTTAGCTCTTGGAGAAGCGATAATTCGACCATCTTTAAAGAATTGAGGCTGTGCTAGAGCTGGTTCAGGAGCAAGAGGTGCAGTAGGTTGTGCCTCCTTTACAACAGTTTCCTTAGAGATGTCAGCAGAGTCTATTCTTTCTTGAACCTGAGGCGATGAACTCTCTTTATCTTGACTAGCTGATTGAGGAGGAGAAGGTGCGTTAGCTTGAGCTGCAGTAATTTCGTCTGCGGTCTCAACAATCAATCCAATTGTCTCTCCAACTGGAGCAGAGCTACCAGCAGGCATAACAATCGAAGCAAGAAAACCATCATGGAAAGACTCAACATCCATATCAGCCTTATCTGACTCAACAACCAAAACAGACTCACCTCTTTCAACTTTATCTCCAGGTTTTTTTAGCCACTCAACTATCTTGCCCTCAGTCATTGTTGAACTTAAAGCAGGCATAAAGATGTCATGTGTGGCCATGATTGTTCCTATTTTCTTTATAGAGAGAGTTTGTGGCAAGGCTTCAAAAATTTCTATCTAGAAGCTATGCAAGTATCAATACATACCAATGTTAGTTCTACATGAGTGTCCTTACAACGATAGATTTTTTTATGTGGATTTCTTCTTAATATCAAAACTTTTTTATTGTCTAAATTATAGTTCGATCATTTTTCAGTCCTGGTCAATTGCTTCAACAATTCCATCTCTGACCAAAATACTCACACCCATTTTCCTTACTAAGTTATCACCAACTTTTAAATCACAAATACTATCAATTTGACCTTGCTCAACAATTTGTTCCATCTCTAGGTCACGAACTTGAGATTGCTGTGAAAGAAGATTTCTTTTTTGTTCTTCAAATTCTGATCTTTTAGACGAGACTTGGCTTTGAACTTGACCTACCTGCTCTTGAACCCTTGGATCAAGAGGATTGGAGCTCTGACTCCTAATACCATCAACTATTTGTTGTCCTTCTTTTTCTAATTCACCAAGTTGCTGATCTATTGCTGATATTGCATTACTTAATTCGCGCTCAGCTTCCTCTTTCCATGAAGGGGTAACAACTGCTCTCACTGTTATTGAGCGTTTTATAGAAATTGAATTCACCTGATCATTAAATCTTGAATCAATTACTAGGCTCTCAGTAAAAGATAGTATTGGTCAATTTAATTGACCAAATAAACAAATTACAAATCATATATCTTATTTATAAAGTTCAAATCACGTTGAATAATTTTTTCACGTTTTTGCTTAAGAGTTTGTGTTAACAAGCCATTTTCTATAGTAAATGGTTCTACTAAAGCAATTGAGAATAATCTCTCTTCTCTTCGAGATCCAAGACGATTTTCTAAAATTTTATTCATTTCCATCCTTAAGACTTGTATTAATTCACTATTTTCAGAACAGAGTCCCAAAACAATTTGAGAAGGAACCCCTCTCCCTGCAAGCCATTCTTTTAAGTAATCAATTCGAGGAACAATCAAAGCAGCAAGTTGCTTTTGATCTTGACCCAATAGAAAAGCCTGCTCAACCAATGGGCTCGCAATCAATGCTTCTTCTAGAGGACCTGGCTCTATATTTTCTCCACTGCTTAGCACTATCGTATCCTTCGCTCTTCCAGTAAGTATTAAAGATCCATCAGCAAGCAACATACCTAAATCCCCAGTATTGAACCAACCATTAGAATCTAAAACCTTCTTAGATTCAGATTGTTTTCCTAAATAACCAGACATTATTTGAGGGCCACGTGCGAAAACCAAACCTTTTTGTCGAAGCTTTTGTGTTTGGAATGTTTCAGGATCTACAATCTTTATCTCAGTCTCGGGCAAAGGTTGACCTGCACTTCCACGTATATTTCTCCAAGGTCTTCTACAAGTTAGAACTGGACTTGTCTCAGTTAACCCATAACCAACCAATAGTTCAACACCTAAGGCTTCAAAAAATGAATCAATATGCGGAGCAATTGCCCCACCACCACTAATTGGGAATCGCAGTTTTCCTCCACAAATCTTAGTAAGAATTCTTGGCCATAAATAAATAGAAGAAATCCTATGCATTGGAAACCGCAAAAGAATCTCAATAAAAGATATTATTTGGTCTAAAGAAGAAACACTATCAATCGTTAATAAATTAAGTTTTCTAAGCGCCAATTTATATGCCTTACTATTTGAAATAGCACTTTTTATCAAGGTCTTTCTAAACTTTGGAAATTTTTCAACAGCATCCTCAAAACCTAATTTTATTGACTCCCAAAGCCTTGGAACTGTTGCCATTACTATAGGCTTAACTCTCGGCAAATCTTCCTTGAGATACCTAATTGATGTGTAGTTTTGGGTACAACCGCAAGAGAAAAAATAATATTCAGCACTACGCTCATATGAATGCCAAATTGGCAAAACGCTTAATACTGGTTCTCCTGGAGAAGGATTTGCTATACATGCAAGAGATCTAATTTGATGCAACAAATTAGAATGTGTTAATGGGACGCCTTTGGGCTTACCTGTTGTTCCAGAAGTATATAAAATAGTAGCAATCCTGGTTTTTTTTCTATCAATTATATTTTCCTGTTTACTTACATTTACTTTATTCAATCCTTTCTTCAAAAAACTCTCCCATTCAAAGACTCCGTCACAAGCTTTACCTTCAAGTTGAATAACAAATTTTAAATTATTTATTTGCTTTTCATCAAGTGAAAGTTTTTCCCATACTTCAGAGTTTTGAACAATCAATCCAACCGAATTTGAATCTTCCAAAATATATCTCAGTTCACTTGGTGGAGCAGTCGCCCCCCTAACGGCGTCTGATGCTCCTAGCCGCATAAGTGCTTGATCAGCAATTAGCCATCTAGGGCTATTTTCGGCAAAAAGAGCAACTACATCATCAGGCTCTAAACCTATTTGAGAAAAGGCATCTGCTGCATTAGAAATATTGTCTGCAAGTTCTTCATAAGTAAACCTTTCTGGGTGGAACGTATGCGGTGAAACAACTGCCTCTAAATCACCTAGCTGAACTTTTAATTGTTCCCAAATCTCATCAACTTGAGTGATTCCATCAAGATGAGATCTTCTATTTATTGCTTTTTCCTCTTTTTTACTTGGGATCCAAAAAGCCAAGGCATTTTTAGAAGCCAGTATTTTTTTTTGAGAGTTAGTCATTGTCATAGCTGTAAAAAATAATTTTTTATTATTTTTAGTAATACTTATAAAATCAATTTATATGTTTTCCCATTTTAATTTAAAACGTCTTTCCACAGATTCCCTTAAAAGAGGTTTAACGTCACAGACTTTGATACCAGGGATCCAATCACTCAATTTCCCTAATTTCACTTTATCCAATCCACAAGGAATTATCTTCTCAAAGCCAATCAAATCACAATCTATATTTAATGAGAATCCATGTTGAGTAATCCATCTCTTGCATCCAATTCCTATTGAACCAACCTTTTTATCTTCACACCAAACTCCTGTCATACCATCGACCCTCTTTCCCTCTAAACCCAACAAGTCAAGAACATCAATAAGAACCTGTTCCAATTTTCTCAAGTACCAAGATAAATCTTTTTTATGAAAACTTAAATTCAAAACTAGATATCCAACCATCTGCCCTGGCATGTGATGAGTGACTTCACCTCCTCTCTCAATAACAAAAACTGGCAAGGGAGATTTATTATCTTCAAATAATAAATTTTTTTTATTGCCACCTCTCCCGATGGTGTAGCAAGAAAAATGTTCAAGGAGCCATACTGCTTGGGGTGAAAACGGTTTCTCAATAAGACTTTTCTGAAAATCTTTCTGCCAACCCAACGCAGTCTGAAATGGCACAATATTTTTAGGTTCAAAAAGAAAAGCCGAAGAAGATTGTGCAAGTTGACGAGTTAGATCTAAGTTGCTATTAGGCCCTGATTCAGGCGAAACAGAATGAAGCTTCTTATTCATGGACGCAATCTTGATTTAACTCCATCACTTCGTGATTACACCAAAACAAAAATTGATAAAGCAACTCACAATTTTCAAGAAATGGTGAAGGAAGCTGATGTCCACCTCTCAGTCGCTCGCAATCCCCGAGTACCTCAACAAACAGCGGAGGTAACTGTTTTTGCAAACGGAACTGTGATAAGAGCACAAGAAAGAAGTGAAAATCTATATGCAAGCATCGACTTAGTAGCAAATAAACTTGCACGACAATTACGTAAGTATAAAGATCGTCACAATAGTCATCATGTTCATAATAATAAGTCTACAAAATCAATTCAAAGAGAAGACACTCAAAATCTTTCTTCCTCAGAGAATACATTCATTGAGGGCAAAGAGCCTTATCTCCCTAGCCCAGGAGTAAGACGGAAATATTTTGAAATGCCCCCTATGAGTATTGATACAGCAAGAGCCCAATTAGATCTGATTGATCATGACTTCTATGTATTTAGGGAAGAAGAAAGTTTAGCTTTAAGAGTTATATACAAGAGAAATCACGGAGGATATGGCGTGATTCAAGAAAAAAATTAGATACTAGTCATATGGATAGAAACAATTCGGAAGAAGCCTATGGCAATATTTCTAATGTAATTCATCAAGCAGTCTTAAATCCTCATTTAGAGAAAGAAATGCTTGTTCAAATTTGCGATGGATGCAAGCAAAATTCTTTTGCAGGTTTATGCACCAGTCTTTCTCATCTATCAATTGCCCGTGAAAGGATAGGGAGTAAAAGTAATACAAAATTAATATCAGTAATTGCCTTTCCTTTTGGTTTTATTCCTATATATAACAAAATCAAAGAAGCCGAATATGCAATAGAGAAAGGAGCAGAAGAATTAGATTTTGTTCCAAATTATTTTGCATTAAACGAAAGTAATATCGAACTTTTTGCTGAGGAAATAAATCAAATAAGTAAACTTGGTGTTCCATTACGAGTAATACTTGATGCAAATACACTCTTAACCTCATCAAAACTTACATTAGCTATAAATGCTTCTATTGATGCAGGAGCAACAGGAATTCAAATAGGGAATGGTTTTGGTCCAGCCATAACAAAAGATCAAACTTTAAAGGTCTCTGGAATTGTGAAAAATCGCTGTTCAATTAAAACAGTTGGAGGTATTAAAACTTTCTATCAAGCAATAGAAATGATTGAAGCAGGAGCAACTTATGTTGGGACAAGCCTTGGTTTTGAAATTAATAAAGAACAAAAGAAAAAAGGATAATGAGTTTAACGCAAAGATTGCAAGGGCTTTCTTTAAAGGTTGGACCTCTTGGTGAAAACGACAGGCTTTTAACCATCCTTACTGAAGAGAATGGAATATCTCGTCTTGCAATACCAGGAGCAAGAAAACCCAAAAGTAGCCTTGGAGCAACATCTCCTTTGAATTTTTTAGATTTACACATAGTTGGAAAAAAAAATCTTAAGCGAGTTACACAAATAAAGATTCTTAAAAGTTATGGAAATATTGGAAAGCAATTAGAAACTCTTTCTGCAGCACAAGCAATTTCCGAGCTAATAATGATTATGGTAGGCAACGATGATCCGCAAAAAGGTTTACTTAAACTGGTATTAATCCATTTAAATAGACTAGACAATTTACATAGAATAGAATTTGATTCATTACAAGCTTTAGCTATAAGTGTTCAATCATGTATACATATACTAGCTCTAGGCGGATATTGCTTACCACTTCAAAATTGTTGTCAATCTGGTTCACAGCTAATACCTCCTATTGGAGAGTGGAGCTGGAAGTGTAGTTTTATTCCTGAAGAAGGGTTTGCAATTGGATCAATACCTAATTCAAGCATTGATCTAAATCCATCTGAACTAGCTTTACTTCAAAGACT
>QCPI01000003.1 GCA_003212625.1 Prochlorococcus sp. AG-436-J02 | reverse complement strand
AGAAATGTAATGATAAAAGAAAGATTTGCTAACAAGTCTATGCTTGGAATAATGGTAGCTGGTAAGACAAGCAAATTAGACAATATATATATTACCCTATTATTATTTAATCTATAAACCATTTTATTAATACTAATTTATTTATTTTTAGCGAAAAATTAAAAAGATGGCAATTTTCATGAGAAAACTGATAAGAGTAAAAAAAGGCAGCCAATATTTGTAGGGAGCGGAATATTAGGGCAATCTTCTAATCAAAAGAAAAATCGAATAAATAAAAGGATGATAGAAAAACAACTTTATATATTTTTTTTTCATCTATCTACTAAAATTTTCTAAGAAGTTATGATTAAATAATTAAACCATTTTAAATGAAAATATTCTTTCTCATTTCAATTGTCACAATAGCAATTATAGTAATAAGCAGAAATCTTATTTATTCTGCAAAAAAAAATCTTTTCAAAGATCAAGCCGCATGGTCTGGTAAAGATATAAAAATAAAATACAGCTCCTCAAGAGAGGTTTCTGAATCAAATCAAAATAATAACTATCTAAAAATGATTGCTGAGGAATCTAAAATCTACTTAGAAGATCAGTCAGCGAAGGAAGAAAATGAGACAACATGAGTTTATGTATCAAAAGGACAGCGACAGAAAATTTAAAAAAGTTACTTATTCGTATTTATACCTATAATAAATTATGTCTTTAAATTAAAATGTCGAATCAAATATTATTAATTAATAATATATTTTTCCTTCTGATAAGAAATACTTTACTAGATATGACAATAAATAATCCTATTTTTATTTTTACAGTAATAACTGTGATTTGGTTTATGCCTGGAATTATAATTAGAAGGTATAAAGAATTTGAGCAGAAAAAGAAAAAGAAAAAAACTCAAGCTGATGCTATTCAAAAACTCTATCCTAAGACAAAAGATTAACTAGATTAATTAATCATAATTTATTTTGAATTATTCTAGGTTTTAAAATATTAGTTATAATTTTCTTCTTATATTTATATATCAATCAATAAATTAATTTATAAATTTGAAAAAGCACGTTTTATAAAAGATATAATTAGAGAATAATAACTTAAAGAAAAGCAGTAAATGATGATAAAGAAACTAGGGCAATACGGGGGTTACTTACTAAGTGGAATATTAATTACTTGGCTTATAAACCCAATAGCGGCAATTGCTTTCCTTCAATTTTTTCTAAAAATGACCTTATTAATATCAATTCCCGTTACTGGCGCTTATGTTTTAGATAAGATCATTCTTTTAAAACATCAGAAAGCTTGGAATATAGTTCTTCCATCATGGATAATAATAAGTATATATTTTAGTTTTAGATTAGTTAAATTACTTGAAAGCCTTACTTAAATAAATGATTTCTACAAATGATTAAATCTGTTGCTTACAATTACTATAAATCTATTTAGAACTGAAGGCCGCAGACAAGATGCTATGGATTTACAAACTTCTTAGCATTTCTAGAAGTTAAATTATCTAGCCTTAGTGAAAGAATTCATGCTTTATGGATGATGATTAATAAATAACAAATTTGATCAACATGGTGATTCCTTTCCTTACTGCAATATTCTTCCCCGACTATGGTTATCAGGGCATCCCTTGGGATTTGTATTTACTTCATCTCTTTTTCTTTGCGATTGTAATCCCATTTCATGTGATTATCTTTGCTGCTCGTAATGCTCAGACCGTTAAACCTAATGGAGTAAAGGACTGGCTCAAGGGAGAAACGAATGCAACTAAAGACGATCAAGCTACTATGTTTCCTAACAATTTCCCCACTGCTTAACTCTCTATATAGCCTTAAAAAAATGTCTGAATTTATCAAGGTGCTACAACTTCATTAAATTTGGGCAATTTTAGGTTTATATATATACCTGCATCTAAAAAAAAATGCTTCATTTGCCATTCTTAACCTTTGCTTTGGGAGGTGGGAGCCTCTCAGCGACTATTGTCGGTGTTTTATCCCTTGTTCTCTTTGGACTAGTTGGTGTAATTGCAGGGCCAAATCTTTCTAAATTTGATTCCTAAAGCTTATAAGCTATCAATTATCCAATTCCAATAGATAAATTTCCTAAATAAAAAATCGAATTTCGATTTTAAAAATTTAGGGAATTAAATTCTTTAAGAAAAATCCAATTCCATTAAGTGAAAAACACTTGGTGGAATTTGTTTTTTTGTAGGTGAATTAGATTTTTAAAAACTCAAGCATTCAAAAACCACCCAAAAGTAAGAAATACTCTCTTGAAAACTAGAAATAAATAAACTTTTACTAAAATCAAAGATATTAGATATAAGAAAAACTTATATCTAATATGATCATAATATATAAAGCTTGATTATTTGGTGCTTTAGCTTATACATTCAATCGCATCAAAAAATACAAACTGATCACATGGAAATGAACCCTTATAAACCATTTATTCAAATCCTTAAAAGAATTTACCGTAATTCAAAATAAAAATTGATAAGTTTTTAATGGGCAGACTTAAACTCTCCTCCTCTTCCTCCAGCTTCTGTAGCTTGTCCTATTCGAGAGAACAAATTCAAGCTTTCATCATTTAAATTAATTACCTCAACCTCAGATCCGCCAAGCTTTATTCTCCTTATTACTTGATCAAGAACGGTTACCCCGCTCTGATCCCAAATATGAGCATCAGCCATATCGATTGTAATTTTTTTAGGATGTTCGTGTAGTTCAAAACCTTGTCTGAAGTAAATACTGCTAACAAAGAACAATTGACCTTTAACTTTATATATTCTGTGTTTATCGCTATTTGAAACAGACTCAACCTTAATAACTTTTGCTACCTTTCTACTAAATAATATAGCTGCAAGTCCTACACCTGAAATAAGTCCCAAAGCTAAATTATGAGTTATAACAGTTACAAATACAGTCAAAATC
Source organism: Prochlorococcus sp. AG-436-J02 (assembly GCA_003212625.1). Lineage (GTDB taxonomy): Bacteria > Cyanobacteriota > Cyanobacteriia > PCC-6307 > Cyanobiaceae > Prochlorococcus_B. The sequence goes on along the minus strand of QCPI01000003.1, from coordinate 84,335 downwards.
ATAACTGAACTATCGCTTCGAGGAATACGTCGTATATCTTTAATTGAAGTCCAATTAGCAGTATTTATAGCAATCATTATCATTACTCCAACCAATGTTGCCATTGGAATTTGATTAACCCAATCTTTAGCAGCAAGAATCATTGCTATTAAACAAAACCCAGAACTTAGTGTTGAAAGGCGAGTTTTCCCTCCATAACCCACATTCATAACTGATTGTCCAACCAAAGCACATCCAGCCATACCTCCAAAAAGAGAACTAATAATATTCCCGATACCCTGTCCTCGAGCCTCAACATTTTTATTAGTACTTTTGTCAGTCAAATCATCAAGAATGTCTTGAGTAAGAAATGTTTCCATAAGACCAACTAAAGAAATTGCCAGAGCTGTTGGCAGAATTAAACCAAGAGTTTCAAAATTAAATGGAACTTTGGGGAAGCCAAAACCAGGTAATCCATTTGGAAGAATTCCTAGATCTGATACTGTTGGAACATTTAATTTAAAGCCAATTGAAATTGCTGTACAAACAAAAATTCCAACCAATGCTGAAGGCAAAAGCTTCGTAACTTTTGGCAGCAAATAAATAATCAATAAAGTGAGTATGGTCAATCCCAAAACTGCTGGTACCTGAGCAGCAGAAACTTCTTTTGAAGAATGAGCCAAGTCAATCCCCAAATGAGGCAATTGAGCAAGAAAAATCAAAATAGCCAAACCATTCACAAAGCCGTCCATAACTGGCTGGGGCACAAATCTCATCTGATGAGCAAGTCTTAAATAACCCCATGCGATCTGAAGAACCCCTGTAAGCAATCCGGCCGCTAAAAGATATTGCAAACCAAGACCAGGACTAATGTTGTCACCCTGTTGAACAATCCCAGTCATCAAAAGAGCAGTTGACCCAGTTACTGATGTAATCATGGCCATCCTTCCACCAAAAATTGCAAGGCTGACAGAAAGTATGAAGGCACCAAACAATCCAACTCTTGGATCAACACCTGCGATCCCAGAAAAAGCTATAGCCTCTGGGATCATTGCAAATGCGACAACAAGACCAGCGAGGACATCACGTGAAGGAGAGGCAAATCTTTCCTTTGTTATTAAATTGTTCAATTGCAGAACTACTCTTCTACTATCCTGCCTTATTAGACATGAGAATTTATATTCTCAAGACGATCTTCTTACTAATATGAATAAATCAATACTTCATCAGATTCTTCTTTTCTCAAAATAAATGAATCGATACATTTTTCTACCATTCTTTATAAGTTTTGCTAAACCCACAAGAAAAATAATAAATCAGACTTTAATTAAAACTAGTATTGCTGATTAAAGCCAGTTTTAAACATATATAAAGTAAATAGGAAATGAAAAGGATTAAGAACAAAATAAATTTATTTTAAGACTAATAAAATGAATAAAAAATCGTGGAAGATTTTTTTTTTAAAGTTAAATTAAATAAAAATACTAAAAGGTTAAATTATTTTTCTTTGATTAAAGTCACGAATTCCTCTGTAGTAAGAGCAGGCTTATACTCCCAAGTCATTCCAAATTTATCTCTCCAGGGTCCAAAAACCCTAAATAAAGTTGAAGCACTTGAAGCCCTACAAATTATTACACCTGTTCCATCTTGAGGCGTATGAGCCCATGCAATTCTCTCATAGCCTTCAATAAGATCCTCTGATTTTCCACTTTCAACATAAGATACAAATGCTTCAGAAGAATAAAGCTGATCCTCAGAAGAACTGAATTTCCAAGTAACAATATAAAGCTGCATTTTTATTTTTTATATTAATAATATTCTATCTTAGAATTATTTTTTATTCCTAAAACCAGGTTCAAATTGTCTTCTTGCTGCCTGGGTTCTTAGTATCAATTGTCTTCCAGAACTTGAAAGAGTAAACCTCAATGCTTTACCAGACTTAAACATTGCCTCTCCAATTGCCTTTGTTCTAGATAGTTCAATTTGATATGCCCTACTAACAGCTCTTTCAGCATCAACATTTGCCAACTTTGCTTGTTGGGCTAGACGTTTGGTTTTTGATTTTGGAATTACTGAGAGCTCACTTTCAGGTTCTGCCCACCTCCATAACCAATTAGAATTGGATTTTGTAATTGAAGAAGATTTCTTAACCATACTCACATTTCCATAAGACGAAGAGGCAATCATTGACCTCACAAAGACCATAACCTCTACAGGTTAAAAAAAAAGATTGGACAACAAAAAAAAAATGAAAGTTAAAAAAGTGCTTAAGAAGATAAATTCTTGGGTATGAATTGCATCAATACTAAAAATTCTTTCTTATATATCCATATATTAAAAGAAAGGAAGAAATCAAAGCAATATTGTTTTCGACATTAAAAAGTTCAAGTTTATAAAGGAAAATCTTAATCTTTATTTACTAGTTAAAATTTAAGAAAACTCCATTACTGCCCACATATAAAAAGATATGTTTATAGCAATTGCAGCTCCTACTGAAAGTGTCTTCATGATAAAGAAAATTAATATATTTATACTTCAACAACAAAATTTCTTTTGAGAAAGTATTTATATTCTCATCAACACATTATGATTTAAAATTTATAGATCAATAGGAAGGAAAAGAAGTCCTGATCTGCAATCATCAAGCAATTTTTTAACTTTAGCTAATTTTGATTCAAGTAATTGGTCTGCTTTTACTGAAATCCAAATAGGTTTAATCAATTCATCATTAGAGCCAAGTCTTACACGAGCTCCAAACCAATTTGCATGAGTAGGTATTGAGGCTCTGCATTGTGTCTCATTAATGTTTAAATCAACCTTTCTCTCGATAAGCCAATCCTCAACAAATATCAAATTAGTAAAGTTATTCAGACCGGCTTGAACTGATGTAATGCTGAAGATAAAAATGACCAAAAAAAAAGATTTTTTCAAAACCTTGTAATTACTAATGACCTCGGGTTATCTAGGAATAGTCTTAAGTTTAAATGGGTCGCCTGAGATTCGAACTCAGGACCAGCCGGTTAAAAGCCGGATGCTCTACCACTGAGCTAGCGACCCCTATTAGACCAATATTAATAGTCCAATATGAAAAATATCACGTTGTTGAAGCATTAATGCCCCTAATGTTCCTTTTTGAGGACTAAAAAACAATAAAAAGATATTTTTTTCCCTTTCTCATTGATTTCTTAGATATTCTTGAAGTCTTAATAAATAGTTGAGAGACATGAGAATATTATTTTATTAAGCTTCTAAAAAGAAAAACACCACAGTTTGAAAGAAGATTCATCGGTAATTGTAATAGGAGCCGGTCTTGCAGGATCAGAAGCAGCCTGGCAAATAGCGAGTGCCGGAGTGAAGGTAACTCTCTTTGAAATGCGTCCAAAGAAAAAATCCCCAGCTCATCACTCATCCGAATTCGCAGAACTAGTTTGCAGCAATAGCTTTGGAGCGATAAGCAGCGACAGAGCAGCAGGCCTTTTACAAGAAGAATTAAGAAAATTGAAATCAATTGTTATTGCAAAAGCAGATCAACACTCGGTCCCAGCAGGTGGGGCACTTGCAGTGGATAGAAGTCAATTTAGCCGATCAATAACAAATGAACTATCGCGTCATCCTCTAATAAAAATCAAAAGAGAGGAATGCCCTTTTCTCCCGAACCCCAACCAAATCACGGTTTTAGCAACAGGTCCTTTAACAAGCGAATCTTTAGCTCAAGAGATAAAAGAATTTACAGGAGAAAAAGAATGTCATTTTTATGATGCCGCTAGTCCAATAGTTACTGGAGAAAGTATTGATTTTTCAACAGCCTTTCGGGCTAGCAGATATGACAAAGGTGATGCTGATTATATTAACTGCCCGATGAATGAAGAATCATATTCACAATTTCACTCTGAGTTAATAAAAGCAGAACAGACTGAAGTAAAGGGTTTTGAAAAAGAATCAGCTCTTTTTTTTGAAGGGTGCCTTCCGATTGAACAACTTGCACAAAGAGGCATAGAGACTATGCGTTTTGGCCCTTTAAAACCAATAGGCCTCTGGGATCCAAGATGGGGAGATGTAAACGACAAAAGCCTACGAATGCTTAAAAGGGCTCATGCTGTCGTTCAATTAAGGCAAGAAGATAAAGCAGGTCAATTATGGAATCTAGTTGGTTTTCAAACAAATTTAAGATGGGGCGAGCAAAAGCGTGTATTCAGAATGATTCCTGGGTTATCGAAGGCAGAGTTTATTCGCTTTGGAGTTATGCATAGAAATACTTTTCTTGAATCTCCAAAACTTATAGAGCCATCACTACAGTTCATAAATAGAAAAACTTTATTTGCTGCTGGACAACTAACTGGAACAGAGGGTTATGCTGCAGCAATTGCTGGGGGGTGGTTGGCTGGAACTAACGCAGCATTATTAGCTAAAGGATTACACACAATCACATTGCCATCGTCTACAATGATTGGGGCATTGACCAACTTTGTTAGTAATAGTCAGGCCAGCATAAGAGTTCAAAATAAAAAAAACTTTCAACCTATGCCAGCTAATTTTGGATTACTACCTGAACTCGATAATAAAATCAAGAACAAACGTGAAAGGTATAAAAAATATAGAGACAGAGCCTTGGGGCAAATACAAAAATTAAAAGAAACTTTTTTGGATAAAAATACTATTACAACGATCATTTAAAAACTTTCAAGACATCATGACTCAAATATCAACTAAAAATAAAGCAACTGGTGAATGGGATTCAATAATTATTGGTTCTGGTCTTGGTGGATTAGTTACTGCAAGTCAGCTAGCAAGCAAAGGAGCAAAAGTGCTTGTATTGGAACAATATAAAATTCCTGGTGGAAGTGGTGGTTCATTTAAAAGGAAAGGATTTACTTTTGATGTTGGAGCATCTATGATCTTTGGTTTTGGTGATAAGGGATACACCAATCTATTAACGAGAGCACTTAGAGATGTTGAACAAGAATGTGAAACAATTCCAGACCCAACACAATTGGCATATCATCTACCTGATCAATTAGAAATTTCAGTTAATAGAGACTATCAAAAATTCATTGCTAAATTAATTGATTTATTTCCCCATGAAAAGAAAGGAATAAATCACTTTTACCAGACATGTTGGGATGTATTTAATTGTCTAGATTCGATGCCTTTACTTTCAATAGAGGATCCTATGTATCTACTTAAAGTTTTTTTTAAATCACCCTTGTCATGCCTTGGCCTCGCAAGATGGTTGCCAGTAAATGCTGGTGATGTTGCTAAACGATATATAAAAGATCCTGCTCTTTTGAAGTTTATTGATATTGAATGTTTTTGCTGGTCAGTTATGCCCGCTAATTTAACTCCTATGATCAATGCTGGGATGGTATTTTCTGACAGACATCATGGAGGCATTAACTATCCCAAAGGAGGTGTAGGGATTATTGCAGAAAAATTAGTGAAGGGAATCGAAAATTTCGGAGGAGAAATTAGATATAAGTCTAAAGTTAAAAAAATAATTTTTGAGGAAGGAAATGCTATAGGTGTTTCCCTAGAAAATGATGAAGAAATCTTTGGCAAAACAATAGTTTCTAATGCAACACGATGGAATACATTTGGAGGCCAGGGTATTAATGACCCTCTTGTAGAAGCAGACAAGATACCACCTTCTGAGAGAACTTGGAAAAAAAGGTATATACCCTCTCCTTCATTCCTATCTCTACACTTAGGGGTAAATGAAGATTCGATACCTGCAAAAACACATTGCCATCACTTACTCCTAGAAAGATGGGAAGAAATGGAAGACGAACAAGGAGTTACTTTTGTATCAATACCAACCTTATTGGATCCTAAATTGGCTCCTACAGGTAGTCATATTGTGCATGCATTTACCCCGTCTTCCATGGATAGATGGGAAGGATTGAGCAACAAAGAGTATCTTGAGAAAAAGAAGGAAGATGGAGATAAACTTATTTCAAAGTTAGAGAAATTATTTCCTAACCTAAGTCAAAATATTTTGCATAAAGAGATAGGAAGTCCAAAAACACATAAAAGATTTCTCGCGAGAAACAAAGGAAGTTATGGGCCAATACCCTCAATGAGATTGCCTGGTCTTCTTCCAATGCCATTTAATACTACAAAGATAAAAGGACTTTATTGTGTTGGTGATTCATGCTTCCCTGGCCAAGGGCTAAATGCTGTAGCGTTCAGCGGTTATGCCTGTGCTCATATAATTGGCACAAAGCTAGGAATAAACAAATGGGAACTTCCTAAATAAATATCAAAAAATCACTAAAAATTATGAAGGCAAATTATCCAAGCTAAATCTATAACCTTGTTGACGAACAGTTGTAATACCTCCTCCATCTCCAAGCCCAGCTTGTTCTAATTTTCTTCTAAGAGTCAAAACCTGAGTATCCACAGATCGAGGGCCACCGCTAAATGGAGGCCAGGCCATCCGTAAGAGTTCATGCCGACTTCGTACCATGCCTGGTGGCATCAACAAAGCACACAACAATGCAAATTCCCTTGGGCTGAGTTCTACAGGTTTCTCTCTCAAAGTGACCTGCCTTAAAAGAAGATGCACTTCAAGAGGTCCTACAGCAACGCGTTCCTGTAAACCAATTCTTCCTCTTTTAAGCAAAGTCCTACACCTAGCAGCTAATTCTTCTAGGCCAAAGGGTTTTCTTAAAACATCATCAGCCCCATCATCTAAAAGGCCAACAACCGGTTCCACTCCAGTCCTTGCAGTAAGAACAATCACTGAACAACCCAATTGTTGGGCAAGTCTAAGTGCTGAGCTTTTTTCTAAAATCTCAGCACTTACTAATAAATCTGGTGATTGATCTCTACAAAGGTCAACAGCCTCATCAGCAGAGCCTACTGCTGCGGCCAGCTGACCATCTTGCCTAAGCCTTTGAACTAAAACAGTTCTGAGTGTTGGATGAGGCTCAACTACAAGAACCTTAGAAGGTGATTGTGTGGTCGCTTGAATAGGAGAAGAACCTGATGAGGTTCCTTGGATTTGCTCATTAGCAAGCTGATCTGCAGGTATTAATGTCACAAGTCAGAAAAGTAGACCCTTAGACTAGACGAGATATTAAAGCAAACTGTTCACGGACTACGAATAAAAGTCCGTGTCTTAGCAAACCATGACATCTTTTGATGCTCCAGAAGCAATCAAACACTTCCAATCAATTTGTGATGCCTGTCAAGAGCTAACAAGTCGATACCACAGCCCATCTGAACTAAGGATCTATGCAGATGGGTATTTGCATTCTCTTAGGAATTGCAAGAGGTTAGGCTCTCGAGATCAAGAAAAGTTAGAGGCATTAATTGATAGATGGATAATGGACCCATCAAGTTTTATTGGTCCTGACGGTGATATTAATAACCTCTTTTTCCAACGAGAAAACTAACTATAAAGAAAAAAAAGTAACAACTTAGTAACAGGTTATGAAGCTAGTGCGATTTCCAATTTTTCTTTTAATTCTCCAGAGTTATACATGCTGATCAATATGTCTGAACCTCCAATAAATTCTCCTTTTACATAAACCTGAGGAATTGTCGGCCAATTTGAATATTCTTTTATACCTTCTCGGATTTCCGTATCAGAAAGCACATCAAAAGTATCAAAGCTCATCCCCAATGAATTAAGGATTTGAACAACATTGTTAGAAAATCCACATTGTGGCATCAACTTATTACCTTTCATGAAAACAAATATAGGTTTTGAATTAATTAATTGTTCAATTTTAGAACGAGTGCTGGAATCCATGATGAAAAATTTAGTAAGGGGTTGAAGTTTTCAAGGCCAAAGCATGAATTGCTTCAGTTTTTAATTCATTTTTTAAAGCACCATATACAAGTTGATGTTGCTGCACAAGAGATAAGTCAGTGAATTTTGCAGATACCACATTCACCTCAAGATGATCTCCACCTCCCAAATCTTTTACATCAATTTGAGCATCGGGAAGAGATTGCTGAATTAGAAGTGTAACTTCTTTGGCTGTAATCATTTTCAAACAAAAAATTTAGGGATGAATTAAAGAAAAGTAAATTTCAAGAGGTTAACTAATTTATAAATTATCTTAATCATTTTATCTTCGACCAACAGCTAATAAAGCAGATTGTTCAGCGGAAAGCATACTTTTAGACAGTGCGATATTAAAGTCATTAGTTGATTTCTTAAAATCTTTACAAATAATAATTGGTTTAGAGAAACAAATTGATGCTGATCCCCAAAACTTGGGAATAACATCGCTGTAGGCCAAACCAACTGGAACAATTTTTATATCTAAGCCTTTGTTAGAAGCTAGTTGGGCTAAACGAATCAACCCTTTTTTAAGTTTTACAGGTTCGCTAAATCTATTTATCTTACCTTCTGGAAATACAACCAATTGCTGACGAGATATCAACAAATCAACCGCATATCTAAGAGTAATCAATGAAGGTCTACCTTGATCAATTGGGAAACAACCCAACCTGTTTAAGAACCACCCTTGTAAACCTTTCATCTCTGAACGAGTAACCATATACCTACAATCTCTATTTGTAATCCTTCTACCAGCGGCCATGGTCAACATCAAAGCATCCCATCTAGATCTATGAGTAGGAGCAAGCACAACAGAACCATTTAAAGGTAGATTTTCTTCACCAATCACGATTCTTCTTCGAAAAAAATTCTTTAACGCAATATCTTGAGTCGCTACCATGGCCAATCGACTCCAAAATGGGTCAACACCAAGACATATTTGTTTTTCTCTCTGAAGAAGGGGCAAGTAAACCCTCTTTAATCACTTTCTAATGAAGTTAACTCCAAAGGCTTTAATATTTACCTTCTTACTGGGCAGTTACTTCAGCGGCTAAAACTTATTTTGCTTTTGATGAATACAATCAAAGTATATTTTTAATTCCAATGGCAAGTCTTGGCGTAAACATTGATCACATAGCAAATGTCCGAGAAGCTCGTAAGACATTTGAGCCTGACCCAGTAACAATGGTTCTATTAGCCGAATTAGGAGGGGCTGACGGAATAACAGTCCACCTCAGAGAAGATAGAAGGCACATTCAAGATAGAGATCTAAATCTTTTAAAAGACACTGTGCATAGTCGTCTAAACCTAGAAATGGCCGCTACTGAAGAAATGACCTCAATAGCACTTAATACTATTCCAGATATGGTTACATTAGTGCCAGAGAGAAGAGAAGAAGTGACAACAGAAGGAGGTCTTGATGTCATTAAACACAAAAATAAATTAAGAAAAATAATTCAGCGCCTATCAGATTCAAATATTCCAGTGAGTCTTTTTGTTGATCCGGTTCAAGAGCAATTAGAGATTTGCGCTGAACTCCAGGCAGGCTGGATTGAATTGCACACAGGGAAATATTCAATCTCAAAAAACAAAAAAAGAGCTTTGGAGTTATCGATTCTTAAAGAAAGTACAGCTAAAGCGAAATCCTATGGCTTGAGAGTAAATGCAGGGCATGGATTGACATATCAAAACGTTGAACAGATTGCTGCTATTGAAGGTATTGAAGAATTAAATATTGGTCATACAATTATTTCTAGAGCTCTTGCAGTGGGACTAACACAAGCGGTAAAAGAAATGAAAAGCCTAATCATCAATCCAAGAAAAGACAATATTCTCATATAAAAATATGTTCATATCGCATTTTGACTCTTGCTAACAATTTATCGTAGTAATAAAGCTGAATGGTTAGCCGAACTATTAGGACAAGAACTCCGATTAAACCCTCCTGAAATAACAGAAGAAGTTAACATTATTGTAAGTACATGGCCATCTGGAAGATGGTTAAGTGAGAAACTTTCTATAGTTAATAATATCAATGCACTAGTTAAATTCCCTTTTCCAGGGACATTTTTAAAGAGTTTAATTAAGAGAACTATAGGTATAGATCCTAACGAAAAAGATCCATGGGAAAAAAATAATCTTGTTTGGAATATTTTAGAATTATTACCAGAATTAATTAAGATAGAAGAAGCAGGGATAATAAAAAAATGGCTAAAACAAAGTCAGAGAGAGGATGAAGAGATAAATCTAAATTTATGGGATCTAGCAAACAACATTGCAGAACTATTTGATGATTACATACTTTTCAGACCAGAAGTTATTAAACATTGGCTAAGTAAAAGCCCCAAAAATATAAATCACAAAACAACTGATACTCAGCATATACTTTGGCAAGAAATACTATTCAAATTATTACATCAAAAGATAAATAAAGACCCCTTTTGTATCCAAGTTGAAAAAGCTATTAAAGTTTTAAGGCATGGAGATTTCAATAATCTCCCTTGCCCAAAGAATCTATATATCTTTGGAATTAGTAGTCTTGCTCCATTGCAGATAGATGCAATTCAGGCATTCTCAAAAGTAATAAATATAAAAGTTTACCTAATTTCTCCTTGTCATGATCTTTGGCAAAGATGTGAAGCGAGAAGATTGCAATTTAGCAACACTTGGAATACTCCTCCTGAAAAACAATGGTTACTTGAATCCCCAAGACTTGAAGCGTTCCTTGGAAGAATGGGTGCTGAATTTCAACAGTTGCTAGAGGGAAGTGGAGAGTATCAATTGGGAGAGAGAAATGAAAACGATATTTTTTCGCTAACAGCTGATATCGCTACAAATAAAGGAAGCAAAGCAAAACTATTAGAACAACTACAACAAGAATTATTATCCACTCAAAGTAAATCTATTTTAACTAAAGAAAAATCTGATGAATCACTACTTTTTCTGAAAAGCTCAGGAAAGTATAGACAAGTGGAATTAATACGAGATCACATATTACAGCTCCTAGCAAATGACAAAACTCTTCAGCCTAAAGATATTTTAATAATGACACCTCAGATAGATAGCTATGCGCCAATCTTTACCTCAATATTTAATAATATAAATCTATACACTAATCAGTTACCTTGGGTAATCACTGATAGAAGTCAAGAAGAGAAAGTTGGTTTAATACATTTTGTTTTAAATTTATTAGAAATCTCAGCAAATCGTCTGACAGCAACAAATCTTGAAATGCTGCTAGCTAATCCAGTATTACAAAAACAGCAGAACCTAAGTATAGAAGAGGCAAGTAACATAATCAAGAACCTTCAATCTGCTGGCTTTACATGGGGGCTTGATTCTTCAGAAAGGGCTGGAGAGGAAGCTCATAGCCTATCTTGGTGTCTAGAAAGATTCTTACTTGGTCTTGTATTACCGGAAGATCATATTAACGGCATAAGCAATATATCTCCTTATTCCGAGAATATTTCAAATACAGATTTGATAAAATCATGGAGTATTCTTTCTAAATTTTGCAATTATATTAAAGAATTACGAATTCAACGTTCATCTGAAGAGTGGATAAAATTAATAACAGCACTAGTAAAAGATTTTTTTAGTGATGGTGGTGAATGGGCATGGGAAGCACAACAACTACTAAATATCCTTAATGAATGGGGGCTGATAACAGAAAATTTTGAGCTAGATATTGATTGTTTAGTAGTCAAAGACATAATTAGCAAAGCACTAAATTCGACGAATGGAAAATTTGGTCATCGAACAGGGAAAGTTACGATAAGTGCCTTAGAACCGATGAGAGCAATACCGCATGAAATCATTATTATTATGGGACTAGAAAGTAGAACCTTTCCAAGAATAGAAAATAGAATGAGTTTTAATCTCCTAGAAAGGAAGAGGGAGCTTGGAGACCCTAATCAATATGACAAAGATCGCTATTCATTGCTAGAGGCATTAATCTCATCTCGACAACATCTTTTACTTGCATGGAACTCTAAAGATGAAAAAACAGGAGAAGATCTTGAACCACCAAGTCCTATTCAACAATGGTTAAATTATTTAAAAATCAAATTAGGGCCCGATACCTTCCAAGATATTGTGGTTGAAGCACCGGCAAACCCTCTTGATCATTTCAACTTTATAAAAACCAACAACTCACAAATCATGAGTTGTGATATAAAAAACTTAGAAGCTCGAGAATGGATTGACAAGTCGATACCTACTAAAAACGTCTCACTTGCATTACCCATAAATTGGAAGGATCCAATAGGAATCGATATAAAATCCAACTCTTACGAAGAAACGAAAGAATGGCTACTTAAGCCACAAATAACATGGTTAAAAGAGAATGACATCCAAACAAAAGAATTTATCAATCTTATTGATGACAATGATTTCTTAGAGCTTTCAGAGTTAGATAGGTATCAACTTATTAAACATCGCCTAGAAAATAGTGATATTATAAAACCGCACCCGATAAAAAAGAATATAAATTATTGGAGAGAAATGTATTCAGGTAGAGGCATTTTCCCTCCTAAAGGTTCGGGTTTAATAGAGGAAGAAATTCTTGAAGAGAGATGGGATAACTTAATTTCTACAATTAATGAATTAGGAACAATAACAAAAAGAAGTATAGAAATGAAAGATTTAGAGATAGAATTTTATTTTGGAGGAGATAATTTATTACTAATTGAAGTTGGATCTTTAAAATATAAAACTCTTATGAATGCTTGGCTAAATCATCTGTATTTGACTGCAAATAGTTCATTCAATTCAAAAACTTTAATAATCTCTAAAAAAACTGTTTATCCTAAGAAAACTATTTTCAAAGTCACAAAAGAAATATCACCTATACCTAAACAAGAAGCAACTAAAACTCTCAACCAGCTAAAAAAAATAGCAGCATCAGGTAAAGAGAATTGCTGGCCTATACCGCCAGAGAGTGGCTTTGCTTATTCCCTTGCGATAAACAATAATTCTAATAAAGCACAACACTTATTCCAAAAGAAATGGGAAGGTGATTTATATACGCCAGGAGAGAAAGACAGTTTAGCAATGCAACTTTGCTTTGGTAAAGAATGCAAAGCTTCAACCTTTTTAGATGACGAATGCTTTGATGATGTATTAATGAGCCTCTATAAACCAATTCTTAAAAATATTAAATAATATTTTTATTCAAAATGGAAACAAAAACAAGTAAAAACAAAACATTGAATGATATAAAAAAGATTTTATCAAAATGGGGATTTAGCAAAGAAGGTATATTGAGAAATTCAAAGGGAGAATGGTATTTATTTGCCCAGATAATACTAATCATTCTACATTTACTACCTACCTACCCAAAGGCAGGATATATATCATTACCAATCAATATTTTTCTTTCAATTATTGGATTAGCAATTTCCATTCAGGGTTTAACAATTACTTTGAGAGCATTTATAGATTTAGGCGATAATCTTACACCGCTTCCTTATCCGATGAAAGAATCAATTCTGATAAAAACTAATTCATATCATAAATCAAGACATCCAGTCTATAAGGGCCTATTATTTATCTCATTAGGAATATCTATATTCTCATTAAGTCTAATACATCTGTCTCTTTTTATATCTTTAACTTATATTTTAAAAACAAAAGCATTAAAAGAAGAAGAAATGCTTAAAATTAAATTTCACGAGTATGAGAAATATATAAAAGATGTTCCAGCAATCATGAAAAACATAAGATATTTAGATTGGAGATCATAAAAAATGTTAATTCTAAATAATTTCAAATATAATAGTCGAATAGAATCAGATATTTTAATATCTAGAAAATTTTTAATTTTTTACATATAAATTAAATGAGTAATATAAATATATTTCAACCTAATAAATACCCTCTAGCTAATGGGATGCGTCTAATAGAAGCAAGTGCAGGTACTGGAAAGACATTTTCACTCGCTCATCTGGTTTTAAGATTATTAACAGAAAAAGAATATTCAATCGGCGAAATACTTGTCGTTAGTTTTACAGAAGCAACAGCATCTGAGATAAAAGCGAAAATAATTGAAAGGTTAATACTGGCTTTAAAAACGATAGAATCATTTAATAATGGTGATAAATCATTTCAAATTGATAACGTATTAAAAGAATGGGTCGAAATAAATATAACTTCTAAACAAAAAGGGATATATCTTTCATCACTACTCCTAGAAGCTTTAGAGCGTATTGACAATGCAGATATCACAACAATACATGGTTTTTGTAGCAAAACACTTCGTAGAGAAGCTATTGAGAATGGTAATAATTTAAACCCTTCAATTGAAAAAGATTCCTATTCACTAATAAATGAAATCGTAGAAGAATATTGGAAAAAAGAAATATTAGAAATAGAAAAACAAGAATTAAAAGGAATTTTTAAAACTAATTTTAATCGCAAGAATTTATCTCAGGTTCTTTCTATATTGGAGAATGATGTAAATAACATACTTACACTAACATTTAATCAATTAAAAATAGAAGAAAGTCTGTCAAACCAATTAAATAAACATATTGACTCATTGTGGATAAATTTCATTAACAAATGGGAAGTAAGTGGAGATAAGTTAGAATATGAATTCATCAAAATAGCACAAAATCTAAAGTCTCATGATATTGCAGATACAAAGCCATACTCAACTAAACCGAAGAAAAATCGATATGAGCTTTTAAACAACTGGGTTGAAGAATATAAAGATAAAAAAAGACCATCATATGAAAATATTCAAAAACAAAGTCTTATAAATAACTATTTTCACCCAAAAAATATTTTCCGATTAACTTACAAGTATAAAATTAAAGACTTTTATTCAAAAGAAATCAATTCATTACTTGACTGCATAACTGACTTATATGATAGTCCATCTGATTTTGTATGGGAACATGCTTTATTATGGACAAAAAAAGAACTTAAAAAGAGAAAATCTAAAAAAGGATTAATCAATTATTCTGATCTATTGAAATTACTTGATCCTAGAAGATTAAGTAAAAACAAAGATAAAATAAATTCTAATAATATTTATAAGAACCTAAAGTCTAGATATAAAGTCGCATTAATAGATGAGTTTCAAGATACAGATCCAGTACAATTACGATTACTAAAAGAAGCTTTTGGAAATCAATCTACTCATCTTTTACTAATGGTTGGTGATCCTAAGCAAGCAATCTATAGTTTCAGAGGTGGAAGTTTAAATACATATATGAAAGCGAGAGAAAACTGTGATCGAATTGATTTAATGAATGCTAATTATAGAAGTACAAAATCTCTAATTAAAATACTAAACAAATTATTTCTTGATGGACTTATTAGATCAAATCTACCGACCCAACAACTAAAATCTTGTTCACAAGAAGATCTACTAAAACTTAATGGCATAAAAGAACCCTTAACAGTATTAAATCTAATTGAGAATAGTCAAAAAGAACAAGATATAAAATTAGAATCTAAAAGTAAAATAGAAGAAAAAATACCAAAAGTTATTGGATCATATTTGGTAGAACTATTAAGCAATAATCCTAAGAATCTTAATCCTTCAGATATTTGCATACTAGTCAATAAGCACGATCAAGCTGAAAAAATTCATAGCTATTTATCAAAAGTAAAAATTCCATCACAACTGCTAAGTAATGAAAATATATTTTCAAGAGAAGGTGCTCAAATCCTACAATTTTTTATTAACTGTATTGTTAGTCCATATAACCAACAAAAGCTTTCCCTCTTGGCTTGCTCTGAGCTGTTGCAATGGAACACAAGTAAGCTTTTTGCATCAAAAACTAATGGTGATTTTGATGCATTAGCTTCGAAGTTCCATGAACTTTCAAGATCATTTCCAAATATTGGTTTATTAGGCTGTTTATCTAATTTTCTGGAAGGAGAATTGATAGCGGATCTTTCCAAAAGAGGAAGCTTATTAAGTGACCTTTATCAGAGTTCTCAGTTAGTAGATGAACAGATCTATCGTCAGAAACTAAATGCTCAAAGAGCCTCACAATGGCTTAGTCGACAACGATTCCAACATTTTGAGCCAATTCCGGAGGAATACCAACCAAATAGTGCGATAAGTAATAGTTCTGTCAATATAATTACAATACATAAGAGTAAAGGACTTCAATTTAAAATAGTAATATGTCCATATTTGTGGCAAAAGCCTCCAGATCAAAATACTCATTTATGGAAAGATAATCAAAACCTATTAATTTCTAAAAAGAATAAATGGCATAAAAAATATAACTCATACGAAGAGTTCACTAGAAAAGAATCATTAAATGAAGCAGAGAGATTAGCATACGTTGCTCTTACAAGGGCTAAAAACCAATTAATCATACTATGGGCAAAAGCCGCTGATCAAGAAGGTAATCCACTTTCAACCTTCTTATTCGGGCCTGAATCAATAGATCAAAAAATAGAAGATTTAACAAAAGAAAAAATGGAGGAATCCTTTAAGAAGAGGCATCTAAAAATTAATATTCAAGATATTCAATTAAAGCAGGTCAATAAAGCATGGATACAACCAAAAAGTAAAATCACATTGTCGCTTGGATCAACTCCAGGCCATCAGTTTGATAGTAGTTGGGGAAGGTATAGTTTTTCTGCTTGGTTAACACAAATAAGAACAAAATCAATGTCAATCTATTTATCCAATGAGTTAAATGAGGATCATACATTTAAAGATGAAGTTGAAGACACCTCTCTAGATGATTTGAATCAATCATTAACGAAAAATAGTCCTGGTATTTCCAACTCAGAAGAAAATGTTTGGTCTAAAGAAAGTCCAATTGGCAAATTTCCACGAGGTCCTATAGCAGGGACTTGTCTTCATAAAATTCTAGAAAGAGTTGATTTTAATGATCTTACAAATGAAGTTAAAATTTCATCTATAATCAAAGAAGAATTAAGTAAAGTCAATATAAGTAATTCATTCATTCAACCAATTAATATTTTACTAAATAGAATTGCAAGTATTCCTTTAGGTGGTCCATTAGGTCAATTTAAATTAGAGAGCTTAGATTCAAAAAACTCAATCAAAGAATTAAAGTTTGATATCCCAATTTGCCATGAGACTAATCCAATTAATACTCTGAAGTTATCATCAATATTTAGAAAAGATATTCAAAAAAAGTATGGATTAGATTATGCAGATAAAATAATGAATCTAAATATTAATAGTAGCGGTTTCCTAACTGGATCTATTGACCAAGTTTTTGCAGACAACCCAGATCATCAAAGTGCGAAATGGTGGGTTTTAGATTGGAAGAGTAACTGGATTGCAAGTACTTTATCAAGAGGAGATGTTTTCACTTGTGGTCCCTCAAATTATTCAATAAAAAATATGGATGAAGAAATGTACAATCATCACTATCCACTGCAAGCACATATATATCTACTTGCATTACATAGATTCTTAAAATGGAGACTCCCAAATTATTCACCCCAAAAACATCTTGGAGGCTATATATACGTATTTTTGAGAGGCATCCCAGGTAATAAAGATTTAGAAAAGAATAATTATCCTAAAAGGACTCCAGGCTTAGTTGTTGAACCCGTGCCTCTTGAAAGAATACAAGAATTAGATTTATTAATTAAAAGCAAAAGTAGATGAAAGAAACATTTAAAACAAGATTCTCAACTGATATAAGTACATCTATATTAACAACTCTGATTCGCTATTTCCCACCGAATGAATATAACGATGCTTTAATTGATATCGTAAATATACTAATGGATGGATTATCAAGGGGAGAGATTTATATAGACACCAGGAAATCTCCTATAGATATTGAGCTCAAATATAAAGGTTGGCCCGATTTTCACATGAAGGCTTTATTAGCGAGTGGTTGGTCTAAGGGAGAGAACTCTCCTATAGTTTTAAATGAAGATATGATTAGTTGGCGTCGAACACATAATGAGATAGTTGCGACCATTCAAAAAATACTCTTAAGAAATAAACCTGTAAAACCTCTATCTTTAGAAGTTGAAGATCGAATTAATTCCAAAAAAGAAGATCATCTAAATACACAACAAAAAAGAGCGGTTAATCTTGTTGCAAGTGAAAAAGTTATTTTATTAAGTGGAGGTCCGGGTACGGGTAAGACCAGCACCATACTTCAGATGCTTTTACGAGCACTAACGATAAATCCTTCACTTGATATTGCGATGGCTGCTCCAACAGGGAAGGCAGCAAAAAAGCTAAAAGATACTGTTCAGGATGGTATTAAAGGTTTTGAAGATCCTTTAAAGGATAAACTTTTAAAGATTCCTT
Organism: Prochlorococcus sp. AG-436-J02; assembly: GCA_003212625.1. GTDB lineage: Bacteria > Cyanobacteriota > Cyanobacteriia > PCC-6307 > Cyanobiaceae > Prochlorococcus_B. The sequence continues at coordinate 66,291 of QCPI01000003.1, read as the reverse complement.
GTAAAACATTACATAAATGGTTAGAAGCAGGACCTAACGGCTTCAAGAGAAATTCTCATCGCCTACTTAAATTAGATATAATTGTGATAGATGAAATGTCGATGGTTGACTTGTCAATTATCAATGGATTACTTGATGCATTACCAAAATCCTGTCAAATAATTTTAGTAGGTGACCCTAACCAACTTTTACCAGTAGAAAGTGGTGGTATATGGCAAATCTTACAAAGTAAAGCTATGCAAAACAACTTTCTATCAAATTCAGTAAGACTTACAAAATCATATCGAAACAAAGGAGATATTGCTTTATTAAGAAATACACTAAAAGGAGAAGGGTTAGCTGCCTTTTGGCAGATGCTTTCAATTAAACAAAATTCATCAAATATAAGCCAACACGTCTCATCTATAAAAATCATTCCAGATCCCGTAGTCAGCACTCTTTTCAACTATAGAAAGAAGCTTCAAGAATTAACATCAGATTGTTTTGATTCTATTCCTGAAGAAGCATGGCAATCAAGCATGATTGAGGTGCCAACTTCAGTTAAAATACTTAATCTCTTTAATTTTATAGAAAGTCTACTTGTACTTTGCCCTCAAAAATATGGGCCTTGGGGCGTACAAAAAATCAACCAGTTACTCTTAGGAGAAAATTTTAAAAAAGGGGAACAAACCTGGGAACAAGGAACACCAATCATGGCAAGAAGTAATCAACCAGACATAGGTCTAGCAAATGGAGATATTGGAATAATTATTGCTAATGGTGAGAAAAGACGTTTTTTATTTAATGTCTTTTCTGATGAGCAAAAACTAGTTACTCGCTTAATAAACCCATCAAGATTAAATACTTTTGATGCTGCATTTGCGATGACAATTCATAAATCACAAGGAAGTGAAGCCAATCAAGTTCTTTTACTTTGGCCAGATACCTCAAGCATCTCAAAAGAGAATAATCTCAACAAAATATATTCAAAAGATTATGAAAAAAGAATGATCTATACAGCAATAACACGTGCAAGACAATATTTAATGGTAATTACAAATAAAGAAGAAGACTTTTAAAAATGCACTCAACTTGTTCCTAAAAGGATTTTTGAGATGATAAAATTAATTTATAATCCCTTTAACAAGGCGAGTCAGCAAAGCACGGTTATATACCGATCGGAAGTTGTCTGCCTAATTTGAAGGACAAAAAGGCAACCATTATTAGATGAAAAATAAAAATTCACACGAGGATTTCTCGTGTCCATCAGATCAAGATGCTCAAGAAGAGTCTTCTGAGGATTTATTGATTGAAGGTGAGCAAAATCCAGAAAATGGATTTTCGGAATTTAGTTTTAGTGAAGAACTAATTCAAACACTCTCTAATAAAGGATACTTATCACCCACTCCGATACAAAAAGCAGCAATTCCTGAATTACTTCTAGGTAGAGATTTAGTTGGTCAAGCCCAAACCGGTACAGGTAAGACAGCCGCATTTGCATTGCCAATTCTAGAAAGACTGAAAAGGAACATTGGATACCCACAAGTCTTAGTTCTTGCTCCCACCAGGGAATTAGCAATGCAAGTGGCCGAATCATTTCGCTCTTATGCTGCAGGTCATCCTCATTTAAAAGTTCTAGCGATCTATGGAGGGTCTGATTTCAGAAATCAAATCAACACACTTAGAAGAGGAGTGGATGTTGTCGTAGGGACTCCAGGGCGAGTAATGGATCACATGCGCCAAGGGACTCTTAACACTAGTCATCTAGGTTGTTTAGTTCTAGATGAGGCAGATGAAATGCTAAGAATGGGTTTTATTGATGATGTGGAATGGATTTTAGAACAATTGCCAGATGAAAGACAATTAGTCCTATTCTCGGCAACAATGCCTTCTGAGATAAGAAGATTATCAAAAAAATATTTAAATAGTCCTGCAGAAATAACTATAAAAGCAACAGAATTAAAAGAACGCCTAATCAGGCAAAGGTATATAACCGTTCAAAATGTTTATAAAATCAATGCGCTTCAAAGAGTCCTTGAAGCGGTATCTGAAGAAGGTGTAATTATCTTCGCGAGAACAAAAGCAATTACAATTGTAGTAGCTGAAAAATTAGAATCATTTGGATATAACGTAGCTATTTTAAATGGAGATATCCCCCAAAATCAAAGGGAACGAACTGTTGAAAGATTAAGACATGGGTCTATCAACATTTTGGTAGCGACAGATGTCGCGGCAAGAGGACTTGATGTAGATCGAATTGGTTTAGTGATTAATTATGATATGCCATTTGACCGTGAAGCATATGTTCATAGAATTGGTAGAACTGGACGTGCAGGAAGAAATGGTGAGGCCATTCTTTTTGTTAACCCTAGAGAAAGATCATTTCTAAGTAATCTTGAAAGAGCAGTAGGTCAACCTATTGAAAAAATGGATATCCCAGACAATGAACTTATCAACAACAATCGTATTAAAAAACTTCAAGCAAAATTAATAAAAGCAGCTTCAACAGATAGAGAGAATCCAGAAGAGACTAATATTTTAGAAGAATTAATTCAAAATGTTGAGAATGAATTAGATATAGATCCAAAAGAATTAACTCTTGCTGCATTAAATTTAGCAGTTGGTTTTAGTTCACTACTTGAGCAAGGGAATGAGGATTGGATCAGGCAATCAGCTCAAAGGGGTTTAAGAAATGATAGAAGAGATAATAAATCCAAGCAACGTCGCAGAGGAGATTTTGACAATAATAGACTCGAAGATGAAATGGAGAGATTCAGAGTTGAAGTAGGGCACAGAGATAGAGTGAAGCCTGGGAATTTAGTTGGAGCGATAGCAAACGAAGCTGGATTAAGAGGAAGAATGATTGGAAGGATCAGAATATTTGAAAATTACAGCCTAGTAGATTTGCCAAAACAAATGCCAGAAAAAGTTTTTCAGGCTCTAAAAAAAGTCAAAGTAATGAATAGAGAATTACAAATAAATAGAACTGACTAATAAGAAGAAAAATATGCCTAATAAATTATTATGCAGTAGCATCCTTACATTTCTTATCTTAGAGATAAATACTCCTTTGGAATCTCAACTAGCAAGAAATATTACTCAAAATAGTCTTATTTATAAATTTTGTGTTGCAACATTAAAGTCAAAAAAAGAATTAAAGATGAAAATAAATTTTAATGAAATTAGTAAATTCACATGTGAATGCTTTTTAAAAAAATATAAGTATGGCAATTCATTTAAAAACTCTCGTATTTACTGTAAGAATAAAGCTTCTGAAAAATACAATCTCTAAACCATATTGAATCCATATAAAATGAATAAATTAATTTCAAAAAAAGATAAAAAACCGTTAACAAGGCTTTTAAGTAATCTTAAAAGTCAAAACAATCTAATTTACTCAGCTATTACTTGCTCAGTATTAAATAAATTTTTTGATCTGGCTCCACCTGTTTTAATTGGCATATCAGTTGATGTTGTAGTAAGAAAAGAGAGTTCTTGGCTTGGATCTATTGGAATTAATACAGTTCCAGATCAATTAATTGCACTTTCATTTATCTCTTTTTTTATATGGAGTGCTGAATCATTTTTTGAATATCTATATGGATTAATGTGGAGAAATCTAGCTCAAAAAACACAACACTATTTAAGAATTAAGGCATATGACCATTTACAAAAACTAGAAATGACATTCTTCGAATCAGATAATACTGGAAGATTAATGACTATCTTAAATGATGATATAAATCAATTAGAAAGATTTCTAGATGAAGGTGCCAACAAAATCATTCAATTAATAATTACTGTTTGCATTGTTGGTGGAGCAATGATTTTCTTAGCTCCTGGAATTGCAATATTAGCATTTATCCCAATTCCATTTATTCTATGGGGTTCTATTAATTTTCAAAAAAACCTAGCCCCTCGTTACCGTGAAGTAAGAGAAAAAGCTGGAGACCTTGCTTCAAGACTAAATAATAATCTAAGCGGAATGCTTACAATAAAAAGTTTTGCTACTGAGAGTTGGGAGCTTGAAAGATTAAAAATCGATAGTAATTCATATCAAAAAAGTAATAGAAAGGCTATTAAATTATCAGCAGCCTTCATACCCTTAATTCGTTTTGCAATACTTTTTGCTTTCCTTGCAATATTAATCGCTGGAGGCTTCCAGGCATGGAAAGGATATATGCCTGTGGGAACTTATAGTTTTTTAGTATTCATCACACAAAGACTCTTGTGGCCATTGACTACACTTGGTCATATTTTAGATGATTATCAAAGGTCAATGGCATCAACAAATAGAGTCTTAGATCTAATAGATACTCCCATTACAATTAAAACTGGAACATTAATGTTAGCTCCTAATGATATTAAAGGTGAAATAACATTTAAAGATGTTAATTTCACGTATGAGGGTAGATCTCAAATACTAAAAAACTTTCATTTAAATATTAAGCCTGGGAAAAAAGTTGGAATTGTAGGTGCAACAGGTTCTGGTAAAAGTACACTTGTAAAACTATTATTAAGGTTGTACAAAATCAATGATGGTTCAATAGAAATTGATGGGAAGTCAATTGAATCGCTTAATTTAAAAAGTCTTCGGCGTTGTATTGCCTTAGTTAGTCAGGAAACCTATTTATTCCAAGGTACAATTGAAGAAAATATTTCTTATGGATCACAAAATATTGATAAATCTAAAATAAAAAAGGCTGCCGATATTGCTGAAGCAACTGAATTTATTAGTCAACTGCCAGAAGGGTTAAAAACAATAGTGGGAGAAAGAGGACAAAAGTTATCAGGCGGACAAAGACAAAGAATTGCTATCGCGAGGGCAATCTTAAAAAACGCACCAATATTAATATTAGATGAGGCAACAGCATCTGTAGACAATGAAACTGAAGCCGCGATTCAAAGATCTTTAAAGAAGATAACAAATAGTTGTACAACAATTGTTATTGCACATCGTTTAAGCACGGTAATAGATGCTGACGAAATTATAGTTTTAGATAAAGGTAAAATTATCGAGAAAGGAACACATATTTCTCTTCTAAAAAATAGAGATTTCTATTACTACCTGTGGAAAATCCAAGCTGGTGAAAATCATACTTAAGTTATATAAAAAAAGTGAAAGAGCTAATTACTCTTTTAAAAGTGTCTTGCATTTTTGACCAGCGTTGTTCATTAGTGCTAGCAGCAAGTGTATATAAATAACCTCTATCGACGACGACAGTAGCGATTTCGTGCCTACTCTTTTCTTCTAAATCAATAGAGTATTCAAGATCATAGAATTTGCGTTCATCAACTTCCCTCTCTGAAGCATCAATTAATTGAATAGGATTATTACTATTTTTTATACCGAAAAGTCTTTCCCCTACAGCATCCGCCCCACCCAAATCATCTAAATCCACTTCATTTTCCAATTTAGAAATTACTAGACTGAGAGTTTCATCGGAATTGATCAAGTCATGGTAAACAACCTCTGGTCCATTATCGACAGCCACTCTCGTCCACCCTGTTGGGAAAAGAAAACCATATCGTCCATCTTGACTTTTAAAAGGTTCCAACCCTGCCGCTCCCCCTGTAGAGCAAGCTCCGAGCGTCAAGATCAACGCTATAGCTAAAAGGGATTTAAAAGATGTTCGAAAAAATTTGATCATTTTGGAGACTCAAGCATCACTATTTTGATACATTTCTAATTTAACTGACGAAAATCTTCTTTAAATTACTGCAACCCAGATAAAAGTCTGACTACATTCAAGTTAATTGCTTCTGAACTCTGAGCGGCTTCACTAGACCATTATCTAAATTAATTGATCAGTTTGAGCAATTGCCTGGTATCGGCCCCAGAACTGCTCAAAGATTAGCTCTTCATCTTTTGCGTCAGCCAGAAGACAAAATAAGATTGTTTTCAGAAGCTCTAGTTAATGCGAAAAATCAAGTAGGTCAATGCAAGAAGTGTTTTCATTTAACGGCAGGAGAACTATGCGAAATTTGCTTAAACAAAGAAAGAAATCTAGATCTAATTTGCGTTGTTTCCGAGTCAAGAGATTTACTTGCACTTGAGCGAACTCGAGAGTACAAAGGGCTTTATCATGTTATTGGTGGACTGATTTCTCCTATGGATGGCATTGGACCAGAGATGCTTGAAATATCAAGTCTTATAAGAAGAGTGGATAAAGAAAATATAAAAGAAGTCATACTTGCCTTAACTCCAAGTATTGAAGGTGATACTACGAGTCTTTATGTTGGAAGATTATTAAAACCTTTCACAAAAGTCACTCGTATTGCTTATGGACTTCCTGTTGGAAGTGAGTTGGAATATGCCGATGAGGTAACACTTTCGCGTGCTTTAGAAGGACGTAGAGATTTAGATTAATCATCAAACAAAATGACCACATCCACAAGAAAAACAACAAAATATAGTAGATCCCTTCCAGAAGAACGTTTACCTAGTTGGATCAAACCATCCATAGGGAACGCATCTCAACTAGAAAAAGTGCAAAAGCTAGTAAAGGAAAATAGATTACATACAATCTGTGAGGAAGGTAGATGTCCAAACAGAGGTGAATGTTACGCCGCTGGTACGGCTACTTTTTTATTAGGTGGCTCAATCTGTACAAGGAGTTGTGCATTCTGCCAAGTAGAGAAAGGAAAGTCACCCGAGAAAGTAAATCTTTTTGAAGCAGAAAAAGTTGCAAAGGCTGTTCAAGTCTTAGAACTCAAGTATGTGGTACTAACCGCAGTCGCAAGAGATGATTTACCTGATCACGGCGCAAGTCTATTCACGACAACAATGGAAGCAATTAGATTATTGAATCCTGGTGTCGCGATAGAGGTACTAACACCAGATTTCTGGGGTGGAAACAACAAAGACAACAACATAAAACAAAGAGAGCGACTTAATCTAGTTCTCTCGGCTGATCCTATTTGCTTCAACCATAATCTTGAGACTGTCAAGAGACTTCAAAGAGAAGTCAGGAGAGGAGCTACTTACGAACATTCACTAAACCTTCTTAAATCTGCTAGGGAAATTGCTCCAAAGATTCCTACAAAATCAGGAATAATGCTTGGACTAGGAGAAAAGTTTCATGAAATAATCCAAACCCTTAAAGACCTAAGAGAAGTCGACTGCCAATATCTAACTATCGGTCAATATTTACGACCTTCACTTGCTCATATTCCAGTTTCTCATTACTGGTCACCTGCAAAATTCAATGATTTTGCAGAAATAGCAAAGGGGTTAGGTTTTAAAAAAGTAAACAGCGGTCCATTAGTAAGAAGCAGTTACCATGCGAATGACACCTTAGATTTAGTCTCCTAGAAAAATTTAATTACTCCGACCAACTCCGATAATTTTTTTCAAGGACAGTCTCACAATCACCTACCATAAATGCACCTGCGCCTCCCCATACAAGTCTCAATGGCAAGTCCAAGGGAGAAGATCCCACTGTACGCACAGTATTAAATCCACGTCTCCGAAAGTAACGTTGGAGAATTTCATGTTGATTGTTCTCATCATAAATAGCCAATAATCTCGCACTTCGACATGGAGTCTCTTCTAAAGTCCAAGCCATAGTTGCAGCCCAAATTAAATCACCTACTTTAGAATGGGCGTTCTTACTAACCTTCATGGTATCAAGCTGAAGACCTTTAGTATTTTGATACGCCCATCCTTTCATTTCACCCCATAATTGAATTTTATCATTACTAGTTAATTCACCAACAACCAGCCTAAACGACCAAATATTGAGAGGTCTCCTAACTTGTATTCGAAGCAACAAACCTCTATCAGATGCTTCTTTTTCTAATAGAGTTAAATTAATTTTGGTCATGAGACTGGCCATATAGAATTTACAGGTAGACGTTTCATTATTTCATCAATTTGACGTTGTCTTTCTGCAAATCTTGCTCTATCGCTATCTGTAAATTTATTCACACAAGCCTCACATTGCAAGCCTTTAATATAGGTTGGCTTTTTTAAATCCTCAGGGGAGATAGGCAATCCACAAGCATGACACATCGTGTGTGAACCTGGTGAGAGGTCATGATCTAAAGAGACACGTTGATCAAAAACAAAGCACTCACCTTCCCATAAACTCTTCTCAGGCGAAACATCTTCTAGATATTTCAGAATTCCACCTTCAAGATGATGTACATCGGAAAAGCCTTCATCTATCAAATAAGAAGTAGCTTTCTCGCATCTTATGCCTCCCGTACAATACATCCCTATTTTCAAAGATGGATTCTCCTCGATTAAAGGTTTTAAATGCTTTTGAACCCATGCAGGAAATTCACGAAATGAACTTGTGTGTGGATTCAGAGCTCCTGCAAAATTTCCAATTTTTATTTCATACTCATTACGAGTATCAATAACAACACTATCAGGATCTTCTAGGAACTCATTCCATTCACAGCTTTTTATATATTTACCTACAGATTTAGCAGGATTAACTTGTTTTAACCCAATCGTGACAATTTCTTTTTTCTGACGAGCTTTAAAGCGTCTAAATGCCTGCTTTTCGGTCCAACTATATTTGACATTGATTTTCGATACCTTTAAAAGTTTCTCCAAGGTTTCAATAAATTGAACTATCGCGTTTTCAGATCCACAAACAGTGCCGTTAACACCTTCAGAAGCTAATAAAATAGTGCCTTTTATTTCTTGATTCGTTGCTATGTTCGTTAGTTCTTCTTTAATTAACAGAATTTCTTGATCAAGAATCTTTATAAACTTGTAAAACGCAGCTACTTTATATTTAAATTTCTTGATGTTATTACCTTTCTTCATATCTAATTATTTTCAAGAAAAGTTCGCCTTAACCCCAGCATCAGCAAGAAGTTTGCGGTCAGCTTCAACCTCCGGATTACTAGTTGTTAGGAGTGTATCTCCATAAAAAATCGAATCAGCTCCAGATTGTAGACATAATATTTGAGCTTCCCTACCCAATTGCTGTCTTCCAGCGCTAAGCCTGATTCTACTTCTAGGCATAACAATCCTTGCTGTCGCAACCATCCTTACCATCTCCAATGGATCTATAGAGGATAAATCCTCCATAGGAGTTCCCTCTACTGCAACCAAAGCATTAATAGGCACGCTCTCAGGATGTGGATCTAAGGTCGCTAAAACTTGCAACAACGATGCTCTATCAGAGACAGATTCACCCATCCCAATAATACCTCCACAACAAACTGTAATACCAGCCAGACGAACTCTTCTCAATGTTTCAAGTCGATCTTGATAAGTTCTTGTTGAAATAATATTGGAATAATGCTCAGGACTAGTATCTAAATTGTGGTTATAAGCTGTTAAACCTGCTTCTGCCAATCTAGAGGCTTGTGAATCAGTAACCATTCCAGCCGTAACACAGGCTTCAAGGCCGAGCTCTCTAACCCCTCTAACCATTTCAATCATTGCATCAAACGCTTTCCCGTCTTTGATCTCACGCCAAGCCCAACCCATGCAAAATCTATCTGCTCCTGATTCTTTAGCCGATCTTGCTCTCTCAAGGACTGACTTAACTTGAAGTGCAGCAATAGGTTCAACCTTGGTTTCATTGTGGACAGATTGAGGACAATATGCGCAGTCTTCAGAACATCCCCCTGTCTTTACACTTAGAAGAGAAGCTAGTTGAACTTTATAACCGGGATTGTAAGACCTATGAACTACTTGAGCTCTCCACAATAAATCCATTAATGGTAAATCAAGGATCTCTTTAACTTCCTCCAAAGACCAATCATGTCTGAAATCATCCATCTTTAATAAATCAAAATCTAAAAAAGAGTCTTCTTTTTTAGATTTTGATTTATTAAATTCTTGAATATGAGGATTAAGAAGTGTCATAAAAGAAATTAAATATAAAAGCTTTTATTGTTATTTAGTTTTAGCTGATAATCTAAAAAAAATCATAAAATTCAATGTATCCAATTAATTATGCTATACACCACCAAATCTTCTTCTTCTTGACTGATAGTCAAGAAGTGCCTTAATAAGAGCATCTGCATTGAAATCTGGCCATAATACATCTGTAACATGTATCTCAGCATAAGCTAATTGCCATAATAGAAAATTACTTATTCTTTTTTCACCACTAGTTCTAATAAGCAAGTCTGGATCAGTCTCACTTGCTGTAAATAATTCGGAAGCAAATATATTTTCATCTATCAAAGAAGGATCTAATTCACCTTTAACCGAACGTTCTGCAAGCTTTTGAGCAGCAAGTACTAATTCTCGACGACCTCCATAATTAGTACAAACATTAAAATGGATTCCTTTGTTTTTTGCAGTTGATTCAACCGATTCATTAATTAAATCTTTTAATGCAATCGGTAATGGATCAAGATCACCTAAAAAATTAATTTTGACTTCTTTAAGTTTTAAAGAATTCAATTCTCGCTTAAGAACACTTTCAAAAAGTGTCATTAAGAAATTCACTTCATCACTGGGTCTGGACCAATTCTCAGTTGAGAAAGCATAAACAGTTAAAGCTCCTATTCCCCATTTACTACATAAATTCAAAGTATTTTTTAAAGACTCAACCCCAGCTGTATGCCCCATTGTTCTTGGTAAACCCTTTGCCTTTGCCCATCTACCATTTCCATCCATAATTACCGCAATATGATCAGGCATCCGAAGACGATTCAATCCTTTAGGTAATGGTGATACCTTTATAGAGTCATCAGTACTCATTACATATGGGTAAGTCAATTTAGAGACTCCTTACTATCATTATTTTTCTCAAGATTAATTCTAGATTTTGAGACCTTAGTTTCAATACTAGAGGAAGAGGTTTTCAATGATGAATTAATGCTAATGGACTTTGAAGAAGAGGAACTTGAAGGATCTAACAATTCCTTCAAAAGATCAAGTAATCTACTGCTTGTAATGGGTCTTTCCAGACGTCCTTGACTAGCTAAAGATAAGGTACCTGATTCTTCTGAAACTACAACACAAATACATCTATCAAATCGTTCAGTTATCCCAAGTGCCGCTAAATGTCTAGTCCCATATCTACTAATTCCTTGCCTTGAAAGCGGCAGAATCACGCCTGCTGAAATAATTCTATTTCCCTTGACTAAAACAGCTCCATCATGAAGAGGAGTGTCTGCGGCGAAAAGATTTAATAACAATTCGGATGATAATTGGGCGTCTATGGGAACACCGGGGAAAAGGAAATCTTCAGGGCGTAAGTCACTGCCCATATCAACAACAATTAAAGCTCCCTTTCTATTTTGTGATAAGCGACCTGCGGCTTCAGTTAATTGTGCAAAAGTATTCGAGCTTGCTCTAAATTCTTTTTGAGTATTACCTAAAAGTACAGCTAATCTTCCTGTGCCTAATAATTCCATTAATCTTCTTAATTCTCCTTGCCATAAGATTGCTAAAGATAATGAGCAAGCCAAAACCAACGCATCAACCAATTTTGAAGTGATTGGTAAATTTGCAAACCGCTGAACAAACCATGCTAATGAAACCAAAAAGAGATAACCTCTTAAAAGCCATAGCGTCCTTTGCTCTTTGACTCTTGTAAAAAGAAGTACTCCAAGAGCGGAAGCAAACAATACATCAAGAAGGACACCCAAGTTTATAAGCCACCAAAAATTCACTCCTACACCCCAACGTTATTTTAACTTACCTAATTTTTGGCAATAAAGCGATCAGGTAATACATCTAATTGCAATAGATCTTCAGGAAGCTCTCTCCTTTGTGTTAACTCGACACAACCTTCTCCAACCATTACTGTGGCAGGTCTAGGAATTCTATTGTAATTAGAACTCATTGAATAGTTGTATGCTCCTGTTCCAAAAACAGCAAGTAAATCGCCACTTTCGCAGGAAGGCAGAAAAAAGTCTTTCAACAAAACATCACCTGATTCGCAATGCTTCCCAGCAATCGTGACTCTTTCCAAATTCAAATTCATAGGTTTATCTACTAAGCAGGCACTATAAAGAGATTGATAAGTTATTGGTCGAGGATTATCACTCATCCCTCCATCAACAGACAAATAAGTTCGAATTCCAGGAACAACTTTTTTAGCTCCAATCTTATAGATAGTCAGCCCAGCGTTAGCGACAAGAGATCTACCTGGTTCGCACATTAATCTGGGTAAATCTAGATCTCTTTCTCTACAAGCATTAACAACAGCACTGGAAACTACTTCAACCCATTCTTCAATTGAGGGTGGATCATCTTCTTTAACATATTTAATTCCAAGACCTCCGCCTAAATTTAAGTCAGTGATATCATGTCCGATACTCTTGGCAAGTTTTAAAGTATCAGCCATAACGCAAGCGAGATCAACATGGGGTTGAACTTCAAATATTTGAGACCCAATATGCGCATGCAATCCAGTTAAATTTGCCCACTCATATCTCTTTAATTCATATAAAACAGACTTAACATCATCAGGATCAAAACCAAATTTACTATCTAAATGTCCAGTCCTAATATATTCATGTGTATGGCACTCGATGCCAGGAGTAAAACGCAACATTAATTTTGCTGGTTTTTTGTTAGAAGCAATTTTTTTTAGTAACTCAATATCATGATGATTATCTAAAATAATAGTCACATTATTTTCATAGGCAAAATTCAATTCATCATGCGATTTGTTATTCCCATGAAAAACAATCTTCTCACCTTTTAGTCCTCCTTTTAAGGCAGTAAGTAATTCACCTTCTGATACTGCATCAAGTCCAAAACCCTCAGAAGCAATAATTGCAGATATTGCTAAAGAGCTATTAGCTTTGGAGGCATATAAAGGAAGAGAATCTCCTGGATAATATTTTTTTAAAGACTTCATATAAGTTTTACATGCAGTCCTAAGTGACAACTCATCAATAACATAAAGAGGTGTGCCGTATTTTTTTGCAAGTTCACTTAATTGACAACCTCCTACTACTAATTTTTCTTTCTCACTAATTTCAGAAGAGATAGGAGCTATATTTCGATTTGGGCTATCAATATCCCTATTGGGTTCAAAAGCTTTTGAGCCAAGCATGGAAAGGTTTAACTTGCATATTTAGCCAATCTAGAGAGCAATCAACCAATTACTATTATTTTTGTAGAAAGATGGATTAATCAATTAAAAGTTAGATATGAATCTCACAATTATCCAACTTGGAATATTGCATTTAAATCCTTGTCTCGACCTAGACCGAAAAACATTAAAAGGTCTTTGGACAAAAACTCAATGGGAAAAAGAACTTACTGACCCTAAAAGAATTTGTTTAGGAGTCATAAACCTGAAAACACAAAAACTTGTAGGCCTATGTTCTGCGTGGTTAGTAATAGACGAATTACATATAACTTCCATAGCTGTGTATCCCTTATATCAAAGAAAAGGAATAGGTAAATTTATGATATTAGAATTGATCAAGCGTTCAGAAACACTTCTAACAAATCACATACATTTAGAAGTTAAAGACACAAACGAGCCCGCCAAAGCTTTTTACAAGTCGATGGGCTTTAAAGTTGCAGGGAATAGACCCAATTTTTATAAAGACGGAAGCGATGCCATCATCTTCTCTAAACAATTAAATAAAAATCTTAAAACCAATAATTAAGTACGGTTAACCGAAAACCTAAAACAAAGAAATTTAATAATTTGAATCATTTATTACTTTTAATTAATTTACAACAAGCATTTAATATTTACCCTTTATAAAAAAAAACTTAACCGTACACATTTCACACTTAACCCTGATAAATTATATTCAATAGTAATGGCCTAAGCTAAATGTTTGAGAGGTTTACAGAAAAGGCAATAAAAGTGATCATGCTTGCTCAAGAAGAGGCGAGACGCCTTGGGCATAATTTTGTTGGAACGGAACAAATCCTTTTAGGCCTTATAGGAGAAGGGACTGGCGTTGCTGCTAAAGTTCTTAAATCAATGGGAGTCAACCTAAAAGATTCAAGAGTAGAAGTTGAAAAAATAATAGGGAGAGGCTCAGGATTCGTTGCGGTAGAAATCCCATTCACACCAAGAGCTAAAAGAGTACTTGAACTTTCATTAGAAGAAGCTCGTCAATTAGGTCATAATTACATCGGAACAGAACACTTATTACTTGGCCTGATTAGAGAAGGCGAAGGAGTAGCTGCAAGAGTTCTTGAAAATTTAGGAGTTGATCTAACAAAAGTAAGGACACAAGTTGTTCGAATGCTTGGGGAAACAGCAGAGGTTACGACAGGTTCAGGATCAGCTAAAGGATCAGCTAAAACAGCGACACTTGATGAATTTGGCACAAACCTTACTAAATTAGCTAGTGAATCAAAACTTGATCCTGTAGTTGGAAGATACGAAGAGATAGATCGTGTAATTCAAATACTTGGAAGAAGAACTAAAAACAATCCAGTTTTAATTGGAGAACCAGGAGTAGGCAAAACAGCTATAGCTGAAGGACTTGCTCAAAGGATTCAACAAGGTGATATTCCTGACATACTTGAAGAGAAAAGAGTCTTAACACTTGATATTGGTCTACTTGTTGCTGGTACTAAATATAGAGGTGAATTTGAAGAAAGATTGAAAAAAATAATGGAAGAAATTAAATCCGCAGGAAATGTGATTTTAGTTATTGATGAAGTTCATACATTAATTGGAGCAGGAGCAGCTGAGGGCGCTATTGATGCTGCAAACATTTTAAAGCCAGCTTTAGCTAGAGGAGAACTCCAATGCATTGGAGCTACAACCCTAGATGAATATCGCAAGCATATTGAAAGGGATGCAGCATTAGAGAGAAGGTTCCAACCTGTAATGATCGGAGAACCTTCGATACAAGATACTATTGAAATTCTTAGAGGCTTAAGAGAGAGATATGAACAACATCACAGATTGAAAATTACTGATGAAGCATTAAATGCTGCTGCGAATCTTGGAGATAGATATATTTCAGATCGTTTTTTACCTGACAAAGCCATAGACCTAATAGATGAGGCGGGAAGCAGAGTCAGATTACTGAACTCAAAGTTGCCCCCTGAGGCTAAAGAGGTAGATAAAGAATTAAGGAAAATACAAAAGAATAAAGAAGAAGCCATAAGAGATCAAAATTTCACTCAAGCTGGTGAACTTAGAGAAAAAGAAGTTGAACTTAGAGATAAAATTAGAAATCTTTTACAAACCATAAGGCAAAAAACCTCATTAAATCCTGACTCAAATAGTAGTGATAACAAAGATTTAAATAAAGAGAATACAGACCAAGTAAGTTCTCATTCAGATGAATTAAAGGTTTCTCAACCAGTAGTCAACGAAGAAGATATAGCTCATATTGTTGCATCATGGACGGGAGTTCCTGTGCAGAAATTAACTGAAAGTGAGTCAGTCAAGCTTCTAAACATGGAAGAGACATTACATCAAAGATTGATCGGTCAAGACGAGGCTGTAAAGGCTGTTTCAAAAGCCATCAGAAGAGCAAGAGTAGGACTTAAGAATCCTAATAGACCAATAGCTAGTTTTATTTTTTCTGGACCAACAGGTGTAGGAAAAACTGAACTTACTAAAGCTTTGGCTGCTTACTTCTTTGGTAGTGAGGAAGCAATGATTCGCCTAGATATGTCTGAATTTATGGAAAGACATACAGTCAGTAAACTAATAGGTTCTCCTCCTGGGTATGTAGGATTCAATGAAGGCGGGCAATTAACTGAGGCGGTTAGGAGGAGACCCTATACGGTTGTTTTATTCGATGAAATAGAAAAAGCTCATCCAGATGTATTTAATCTTCTCCTTCAATTACTTGAAGAAGGTCGACTAACTGATTCAAAAGGAAGAACTGTTGATTTCAAAAACACATTAATAATAATGACTTCCAATATTGGATCTAAAGTTATAGAAAAAGGTGGTGGTGGATTAGGCTTCGAATTCTCAGGTGAAAATTTAGAAGATAGTCAATACAATCGAATTAAATCCTTAGTAAATGAAGAACTAAAGCAATATTTTCGCCCTGAGTTTCTAAATAGATTAGATGAAATAATTGTCTTCAGACAACTATCCAGAGCAGAAGTTAAAGACATCGCAGAAATAATGCTTAAAGAGGTTTTCTTAAGGATAAAAGAAAAAGGAATATCATTAACTGTCTCAGACGATTTCAAAGAAAGATTAGTAGAGGAGGGATATAACCCTTCTTACGGAGCACGTCCTCTAAGAAGAGCTGTAATGAGATTGCTAGAAGATAGCCTTGCTGAAGAAGTTTTATCTGGAAGGATAAAAGATGGAGATAAAGCTGAAGTGGATATTGATGAAAGTAAAAAGGTAATTGTTAAACATCTAGGTAAAGACAGCTCGACACCCGAATTAGCAAAAGCAACTATTTAACTTTCAATAAATACAAAACAAAAATTATATGTCTATAAATGTTCAATGCATTTCTCCATCAAAAGTAATTAGGGGAGAAGGAGCCTGGAATAAATCGATAGAATCAATAACTAAATTATGCAAAAGTCCTTTAATAATTGGTCGAAGTAGCGCAACAAAAAAATTAAGAGCTTCTTTTGAAAACGATCTTCTTTTAAACGGCATTAGAGCAATCTCTTTCGATTTGGATCACGACTGTTGTGAACTAGATATCCAAAATACAATTCAATTCTCAAAAAATCATAATTGCGATGGGATTATTGCTGCAGGAGGTGGAAAAGTTCTAGATGCAGGAAAATTAATTGCTGATCTACTCGGGATCAATTGCATTACTGTTCCTTTGAGCGCTTCTACCTGCGCTGGTTGGACTGCTCTCTCTAATATCTATACACCTGATGGGAAATTTATTAAAGATAAAACTTTAAAAAATTGTCCTAATTTATTAATTTTTGACCACAGCATTGTTCGATCTGCTCCACCAAGAACTCTTGCCAGTGGTATTGCAGATGCTATAGCCAAATGGTATGAATCATCTCTAACAAGCAATAGAAGTCAAGACGGTTTTGTACAACAAGCAGTTCAAATGGCACGGGTTTTAAGAGATCAATTATTCCTAAATGGATTAAATGCTTTCAAAGATCCTCTAGGTGATTCATGGGTCACTGTTGCAGAAGGATGTGCCCTGACTGCTGGAATAATTGGAGGGCTGGGAGGTGCCAGATGCAGAACAGCCGCAGCACATCCCATTCATAATGGATTAACTCAACTTGCATATATAAACAAACCACTTCATGGAGAACTTGTTGGATTTGGTCTGCTTGTACAATTATACTTAGAAGAGAAACATTCAAATAGTAAATTACCAACACAAGCTAAATCACAACTTATTGATTTCTTATCGCAACTGAATCTTCCTATCTCTATTGATTCTATATGTTTAAGAAATGGGAGCTCAAATGAACTACACAAGGCATGCAGATTTGCATGCAAAGATTACTCAGACATACATCATTTACCTTTCCCAATTAATGAAAAAGACCTATTAGAGGCACTTGAAAGTTATAGATCTTTGCCTAAAACTTCCTACATAACTATAAAATAAAATTAAGAGAATTGAATCAAAAGAATATTAAGAATCTTAATCCAACTAATGCTTCTAAAGCTTACATAAAAAAGATAAAAGATCAAATTATTGATAAACAAGCAAATATCCTTTTTGAAGATCTTAAATGGATAAAACTAGAAGGGGTTTCAAAAAACATGTCGGATTTATTTCCAATAGTAATTACAGGGAAAGGAGAGAAAATTCTTCTTTTGCATGGTTTTGATAGTTGCTTCCTTGAATATAGACGTCTCACACCCTTTCTAAATAAAACTAATAAGTTAATCATTCCAGATCTGTATGGATTTGGATTTTGTCCTAGATCTAGTGGTAACAAATATGGTTTTAAATATTTAATAAAACATTTAAATTCAGTTTTGAACTATTTTTCAGATAATCGTCCAATAGGAATAATAGGTGCATCAATGGGTGGTGCTTTGGCCTTAGAACTTGCGAGACAAAACCCAAAAAAGATAAATAAGTTACTTCTTCTATCACCAGCAGGGTTATCAGGGCAAAACCCAAAAGTACCATGGCCTTTAAATCATTTTGGTGCATTTTTCCTTAGGCAACCTTTTGTTCGTAGGGGGTTGTGTAGGCAGGCATTTGCAAACCCAACAAGAAGCGTTGGCCCAGCAGAAGAACAAATCGCCTCGATACATTTAAAAGTTCCAGGATGGCAATCATCTCTTGCGGAATTTGCCGCAGAAGGAGGAGTATCTAATTGTGGGCAACCAAAACCAAGTCAACCTATCAAAATCATTTTAGGTAAGCATGACAGAATTATTCCAAAGAATGAAAAGGAGAAAACTACCAAAATTTACAGACAAAATATAAAAATAGCAGAAAACTCTGGACATCTTCCTCATCTAGAGCAACCACAATTAGTTGCGAAAAGTTGGCAAGATTTAATATGTAAATGATATCTAAACAGATTGAAGAGAAAGGATTTCTTGTAAAGTTATTAGAGAAGGGTATAAAAATTTATCTCAAGAAGGAGTGTAATAAAATAAATAACATTAAGATAGATGTTAGCGCAAACTCCATCCAAATCATTCAGGGCTTAATAGAAAAAATTCACATAGAAGCTAAAGAAATAAATTACAAAGAAATTTTGATTGATGAAATCGATTTAGAAGCTAATAAAATTAAATTCATTTTCAATATAAAAAATATTGAATTTAATTTGAAAAATACCTTTTTAAT
This sequence comes from Prochlorococcus sp. AG-436-J02, assembly GCA_003212625.1. Classification (GTDB taxonomy): domain Bacteria; phylum Cyanobacteriota; class Cyanobacteriia; order PCC-6307; family Cyanobiaceae; genus Prochlorococcus_B. The sequence goes on along the minus strand of QCPI01000003.1, from coordinate 47,667 downwards.
AGAATTTAAAATATCATTATCTGAGAATTCCTTAAGTTCAATTTTATTCTCTAATAGCTGGAATTGGATTGGCAAAATAATAAGTAAGGAGATATTAGATAACGATGAATTGGAAAGCATACAAATAAAAGATGATCAAATAGAAATAAAAGCATCAAAAAACTACAATATTATTAATGAAGTTAAAAAGGTTTATTTAAGGGTAGAAAAGGGTAAAATTTATTTAAAAAATAAAGATCTTAATAAATCTATTTTGATTCCTATTGAAGATAAAGTATGCATTAAAAATATAACTATAAAAAATAATTTAATCAACATTCTTGCTATCTCACCTATTAGTTTTTAATAATTTAGGAGATTATCAAAGGTGATAATAAAACTACTACATAAAAAACTATAGCTGGTGTAAATAAATAACTATCTATTCTATCAAGTATCCCTCCATGTCCAGGGAGAAAGTTACCTGAATCTTTTATTCCTGCATTCCTTTTCATCATTGATTCAGTTAAGTCTCCAACTAAAGAAAATATTGCAACTAAGATACCAATAAAAATACCAATTAAAATTCCGAATTCCCATCTAAGTAGATAAACAAAAGAAGCTCCTATTAATATAGAAAATAAAAATCCTCCAAATACCCCTTCAATAGTTTTTGAAGGTGAGATTGGTGATAATAAGTGATTGCCAAACTTTTTACCTACAAAATAAGAGCCTATATCAAATCCAACTATGATTAAACATGTAGCAAATGTTATTAGCATCCCGAAAGTAATAGATGGGGACCAATCAGGAGGAACCAAATTAAAATTATTTTTCAAATCAGTCTCTAAAAGATTTCTCAATTTAATCCAATGACTAGGTAAAAAACCTAAATAAAATAATCCGAATATTGATGCAGCGATATCAGAGATAGAACCTGTAACTGGTTGCAGCAATATCCAACCGCAAATAGCAGCTCCTGACAATGGCAATATTGCATCTGATATTTCAATAGATACATATCCACGAGAAGATAATTGAGTAAAGAAAAGTAATATCTGACAAGCTACTAATGTTGTCTTTGTAGCTGGTCTTATCCCTGTGAATTCTGCCATCCGAAAGAACTCTAGAAGAGCAAAATGGACAATTAAACTTAATGAAATAGAAAACCACCAATCGCCAAGAGAGACTATTAAGATTCCAAAAGCTCCAACCAATAGTCCACTTAATAATCTCTTTTTCGAAACAGCTAAAAACATTAATTCTGATGAAAAAGATATAGCTTTCTTATAGAAAACATGCTTTAAAAGGATTATTTATAATGATTTTCATTATAACTTATAAGTAGATATTATTAATCAAGAAACAACTCTTACAAAATCAGGAATTTGCTCTGGCCAAAAACCTCTTTGCTCTATCAACCAATCAACACGAGCTTTGTCCAAGATCTCACCAGGAATTAATAAAGGTATGCCAGGAGGATAAGGGCAAACCATCTCAACTGAAATTCTTCCTATTGAATCCTTCAAGTTAACCTTTTCAAAATTCGATCCCCAAGAAAAGGAACATGGCCTGCTTGGCGTAGCAACGATCTCAAAAGGTGGCCTAGTAAATAAATAAAATTTTTGTTGGCTAAACGAAGATTTAAGAATTTCATTCCAAATTCTTACAAATTTTTTTTCCAAGCCCTTGTGAGAAGAGAACCCAAGGCAAAAAGTCAATGTTCCTGGTTCAGCTAATTCTCCAATGATTCTTTTCTTTATAAACTGTTTGTCAACTTCAATACCACTCAAACCAAACTTAGATGAGTGAAGAATAATTCTTAGTGGATCACTGTTATCAAGGAGTGGTACTTCATGATTAATCAAAAAGTCTGAAAAAGACTCAGCTTCTTCAATAAGCGAAATCAATTTCTTTTGTCCTTGAGATTCAATAAGTTCCTTTATTGCGCTTTCACAAGAAGCTAACAATAAAGAACTTGGGCTTGAAGTTTGAAGCAGCTCTATACTTCTCTCTATTCTAAATGGATCAACCTTGCCACCTTGTGACCATAAAACTGCTGATTGAACTAATCCAGGAGCAGATTTATGGAGTGAGTGAACCACAAGATCAGCACCAAAAGATAAAGCTGATTTGGGCAAATCGGGTCTGAGCTCACTTATCAGATAAGCACCATGAGCCTCATCAACCAGTACTGGCAATGAATGCGAATGAATCTCTTTAATTAGAGATTCAATATCTGCCGAATAGCCTTGATATGTTGGATTAACTAGAACTACTGCGGCTATATCCTCTTCTAGTTCTTTTGCTTTACAAAAAACCGTTTGCAACCATGTTCTATCAAAAACAGAGGCATGACCTCTATCAGAGAGGAAAGGGACATCAAAAAGTATTGGTGTTAATCCTCCAAACAAGCATGCTTGAATACAACTTTTATGAATATTCCTGGGCATAAGGACTGCCTGACCAGGTCGAGCGAGAGCTAGCAATGAACTTTGAAGTAAACCGGTAGCACCGTTAACTCCATACCAACATCTATCTACTCCAACTTTATAAGCAGAACACTTTTGACTTTCTGCTATTGCTCCTTCATCAATTAAGGGGCCACCAATTTCGAAAAGTTCAGGTAGATCCCAGATACCTGGCTTTAGCTTTAGTAGATTTCTTAGCTTTTCAGGAAGACCCTTACCTCTTCCATGAGCTGGCAAGAAAAGATTTTCGCTACTATTGCCAGAAAGCAAAGTAATCAGACTCATAGAATAAAAGGATTCCTTGAACTCAATGTAGTTAAATTAATCAGTAAGCAAATCAAAAGAACGTCTTAGAGCTTTAGCCAACAGAACTTATGATGAATGTATGAAATACGATTTCAGAAGAGACTTAATCTGGTTAATTTCAAGACCTTGGCTATTAGTGCCCAGATTTATTCAGATCGTTGGTGCAATATCACTTCTTTTAGTAAGACTTATTTTTCAAGGTTCAAGCAATGACGATAAGACGCAAAAGAATCTCGCTAAATTCCTTCTAAAGACACTTATTGGTCTTGGTCCCTGTTTTATAAAAGTAGGTCAAGCTCTATCCACTAGGCCAGATCTAATAAGAAAAGATTGGCTTGAGGAATTAACAAATTTACAAGACAATTTGCCTGCATTTTGCCACGAACAAGCACTACAAATTATCGAAAGTGAGCTAGGTAGATCAGTAAATGAACTTTTTGAAGATTTTCCATCCGCACCAATAGCTTCTGCGAGTCTTGGGCAGGTTTACAAAGCCAAGTTAACCAACAACTATTGGGTAGCAGTAAAAGTTCAAAGGCCTCTTCTGATTTTTAACATCAGGAGAGATATTGTCATCATTAAAATACTAGGAGTTCTTAGTGCTCCATTACTTCCTTTAAATCTTGGATTCGGATTAGGGGAAATAATAGATGAGTTTGGGAGAAGTTTATTTGATGAAGTTGATTATAAAAAAGAGGCAGATAATGCCGAGAAATTTTCTAAGCTTTTTCACAATAACAACTCCGTTTCGATTCCAAAAGTAGAAAGACATTTATCATCAGTAAAAATATTAACTACAAGCTGGATTGATGGTACAAAACTAAAAGATAGAAAAGAATTAATTACAAATAATTTAAACCCATCACAAATAATTAGAACTGGCGTTATTAGTGGAATACAACAATTATTGGAATTCGGATACTTTCATGCAGATCCTCATCCAGGAAATATGTTCGCTCTTAAAGGCAATAATGGCGATCTAGGAAATATAGCTTACGTTGATTTCGGAATGATGGACTCAATATCTGAAGAAGACAGATTAACCCTAACAGGTGCAATTGTTCATTTAATTAATAATGATTTTCATGCAGTAGCAAAAGATTTCCAAAAGCTTGGTTTCCTAAATAAAGATCAAGATCTAAAACCTCTAATTCCAGTTTTAAAGGAAGTACTTGGTAGTGCAATAGGTAAAGATGTTGCCTCTTTTAATTTTAAAGAAATTACTAATAAATTCTCAGAGCTAATGTTTGATTACCCATTTAGAGTTCCAGCAAGATTTGCTTTAATAATTAGAGCAGTAATAAGCCAAGAGGGTCTTGCTTTAAGATTAGATCCTGATTTCAAAATTATTGACTTGGCATATCCCTATGTAGCTAAAAGATTACTTACTTCAGATACAAACGAGATGATAAATATATTGTTAGACGTAATATTTGATGAAAACGGGCATATAAGAGTCGAACGAGTTGAAGACTTATTTGATGTATTAGTGAAAGACTCGACGACACCAGCAAAAGAGTTAATTCCAGTAGCAGGAGCTGGTCTTAAGCTCTTAACTAGTTCTAAAGGCACATTAATCAGGAAAAATTTATTAATGAGTATCATTAAAGATGAAAAAATCGATACAAAAGATATGAAGCAATTAATCAAATTAGTAAGAAAAACATTTAATCCTTTAAGAATGGCTTCAGGCCTTCTAAAACAAAACAATACACAAGTTGCATAGATGGTTATTATAAAATATACTAAAAGAATAAAAATCAAGTTGTAAATATGATTTATAATAATGTTAAAAGTATAATCATATATATTACAGTTAATCTAGATGAAGCAGGCATTCCTAATATAGACGAATTCATTTCTGATTATCAACAAATAAAACCAATTGAAGATCCTGTTACTTGGCTTTCATTTGGCGTATTTATATGTCTAATGTCTGGGTTAATATTTGCAGACATAATGAAATCTAAATTAAATAATTGGACAACAAAGAAGATTTCTCCTCTCCCACTAGAGAACCCAAGGACGATATCAAGTTGGTTTTCATTCTTTATAGGACTGACAATTATATTCGTAAGCGCCTTAAGTCTAATAAACTTCTCAATTGTAAAATCTTTCATATTTTCATCAATAGTCTCAATCCTTTTTGGTGTAAGCATGTGGAAAGCCATAAAAGATTTATGGATCCAAGTAGAAGCTGGCACAGTGAAGGAAATAGATGATTTTTTCTAATAAAAAATGTTATCTATAATCTCTAATTCCAATTAGGTTAATCTTAAATTGAAAACCATGTATATATAATGGAAATTAGTAGATTGCAAAAAATAATATCTGGATCCGGTCTATTATCAAGACGAAAGGCTGACTTACTGATCAAACAAGGCAGAGTTACTTTAAATGGGAGACGAGCTCTTATAGGAGAGAAAGCAGATCCTAAGTCTGATCGTATTTTAGTTGATGGAAAAGATCTACCTAAAAAGAAAAACCATAAAGTTTTTCTTTTAAATAAACCTCATGGAATCATATCTACCTGCCAAGACAATCATGGAAGAAAAACAATTTTAAGTTTAATCCCATTTGATTTACGCCCTGGTTTACATCCTATAGGTCGCCTAGATTCAGACAGCAGAGGAGCAATTCTATTAACTAATCATGGAGAGTTAACTCTAAGACTTACCCATCCCAGTTACTCCCATACAAAAACATATATGGTTTGGGTAAATGGTCAACCTAATCAATCAATATTAAATAACTGGAGAAAAGGTCTTTTAATTGATGGAAAAATGACGATGCCAGCGACTATAGAAGTGATAGAAATTATCAATAACAAAACTCTTCTTAAAGTTATTCTAAAAGAAGGGCGTAATCGACAAATTCGCAGAATAGCAAGCCTTTTAGGGCATCCAGTACAAGATCTGCAAAGGATAGCTATCTCAAATATAAAATTGAATGGCTTAAAAGAAGGGAAATGGAGAGAGCTAAAAACAAAAGAATGGATCTCACTTCTAGATTAAGAGTTTTTCAACTGTATGGCTTTAAATTTTTCTTTCAAAAAACCCTTATCAGACTTGTCAAATTCAGAATACAAGGCAGAGACTGATTCTGAATTTATAAAAGCGATTAGTTTATTTACATCTCAAAGAAATAAACTCGGAATTTCATTAGAAGAGTTATCAACTAAGACGAAAATTTCAAGAAATGTATTAAAAGCGATTGAGAATGGTTTAAAAAACCATCTCCCAGAAACAACTTATTTAATATCAATTCTAAAAACAATTGAGGTTGAGCTTGATTTAGAAAGAGGAAGTCTAAATGGTCTATTAGAAAGTAAGATTATCAAAAATAGTCTATCCAGCTTAAAATTTAATTTTATTAATATAGACTTTCTAAATAGCTGGATTGGGAGTACATTATATTTAATATTTATGTTTTTATCAATATTAGCTCTTAATAGTCAACTAAAATATCTTCTAAAAATAAACAGTATATCCACTGAACCAGTGATCATTAATGAGACTAATATAAATAATAAGGATACAATTAATAGCAAGCAATAAATGAAAGTTTTATCGTTGGTATGTTTCTGCTAAATCACCATATTTTTTCAAAGCTGCTTTTATATTGAAATTATTGTTAGTTAATCTCCACGACCAATTATTTTCTATTGTGCCAGGTTTATTTATTCGAGAACTATCATCAAGATTCAACAAATCCTGCATTGGAGCCACAAATAATTTTGCTTTAGATTCCATCCCAATTCGAATCAATTCCCAAGATGAGAAATTATCATAATCAAGAATTCTTTCTTTGATTTGTTCTTTTCTTTCTAGATTCATTTCTCTCCACCAGCCAAGTGAAGTTGAATTATCATGTGTTCCAGTATAAATTACCCAATTCTCATCTTTGATATTCTCTGGTAAATATGGGTTATCACAATTCCCATCAAAAGCAAATTGAAGTATTTTCATTCCTGCTAATTGATAATCATCACGTAAGTTCTCAACTTCTGAGGTGATAAAACCTAAATCTTCAGCAACTAAAGGAAGCGAACCTCCGCAATCTTTTTTTATTAAACGTAGTATCTCCCTCCCAGGAGAAGGTAACCAAAATCCATTCTCGGCAGTTTGATCTTTACCTGGAATTGCCCAAAAAGCTTCAAGCGCACGAAAATGATCAATACGTAGAAAATCTACTTGTTCTAGGTGTCTTAAAATTCTCTTTCTCCACCATTTGAATTTATTGGCTTTGTGTCTACTCCAACGATAAACAGGATTCCCCCAAAGTTGACCTGTTTCAGAAAAATAATCAGGAGGTACACCACTTTGAAGATATGTATCTGAATTAGTTAAAATAGAAAATAGTGATCGATTACTCCATACATCTGCACTATCTTTAGATACATAAAAAGGAACATCTCCAAACAAAAGAATTCCTAGATTTTTTGCTAATTCTCTTATTGATTTCCACTGTCTATCTAAATGCCATTGAATCAAATTATGGCCTAACAATTCTTTTTCGTTATGTTTTTTCCAATTTGCCAATTCTTTCTTATCGTAAATTGAAAAATTATCTGACCATTTCCACCAAGGAAGATTATTATTTTGCGACCTTAGTTCCATAAACATAGAATGATCTTCTAACCAAAATTGTTTTTCACACCACATATAAAATTCTTTTTTAATAGCTACATTCTGTTTTTCCCAATAATCAACCAAAGAAGAACTTAAAAATTTAGCCTTTGAATTAGCCAGTTGAAAATCAACTCTCTCCTCAAGATTAACTATATTAGACGGAAAATTTTCTATATTTTCAGCCAAAAAACCGTCTCTCACTAAATCATTTTTGTCTAGGAACCAAGGATTAAGAGCAAAGCTTGATGGAGAGCTATATGGAGAACCCAATGAATCGGGAGGCGCAAGAGGTAGGAATTGCCAAACCCCTATTCCAGATTTAGCAAGATCATTGAGCCATACACGTGCAGGGTTTCCAAAAGTACCACAAATGGGAGTGTCAGGTAATGAGGTTGGATGAAGAAGGATTCCTGAATTTCTTTCCAATGTTCACCTTGTATTATTTCTAAAAAATAGAAAAGAAATACAAATAAAGCTATTAATTTACTAAATTCAAAATGAATGCTGTCATGAAATAGAAAGTTTTTTACTTAAATAACTAGGAAATTAAATTCATAGTATAAAGACTATTTATTGTTTGACTTTCAAAACCAGATAATTTTTTAATCAAGAAAACTTATAATAAATGAAGTTTATATTAATTAATTAGTTTCTATAAAGCTTAATTCGTAAATAAGAAATAAATTTTTTGCCAAATAAAAAGCAATATCGTGAGTATGCTTTTCCCATCAATTAAATTATTTTGGATCCAAGTCCCTCTCCTATTAAATTTACTTTGATAGAAAAAAAGATAGATTATTTCATCAAAATAAACTAAAAGCCAATCCAGGTTACCTCCCTAGGACTTAAAGATATATCTAAAGACTAGAAGGAGAGGTCGATCTTACTAAAACTCAAGCCAACAACCTGCACTTTAAAATCCCGAGCAAGCATATCCAATTAAAGTATTAATATATTTGCTGAAGTCATATTATGAAAGTTTTCAAAAGGAAACTCTTCAGAAGATTTTTTCTTCTACTTCTCCACCCCAAAACCAAGTCATTGCAAGTATTTTATCTTATGTCACAGTAAATTAAATCTCCTAAGAAGTAATTAAAAAAAAGCTTTTTCATGATCAGGTAACGAACATAACTGTAGATTGGTAGATATATTTCTTGCTTGCGGTGGCACCGTGACCAGTTTTATCACTGCAGCACATCCTGAAAATACTAGTATCACGCATGACACTAATAGACTCAGGTTAATAAGTGGAACATCTAATACAGCATTAGCCAAAGAGATTGCCACTTACATGGGGATAACAAATGTCCCTCTTGTATCAAAGAGGTTTGCGGATGGAGAGCTCTATGTTCAAATCCAGCAATCAATTAGAGGTTGTGATGTTTTTCTAATACAACCAACATGTGCTCCTGTTAACGACAGTTTAATGGAGCTGATGATTATGGTTGATGCTTGTAAAAGGGCTTCTGCACGACAAATCACAGCTGTAATTCCATATTTTGGCTATGCAAGAGCCGATAGAAAGACAGCCGGTAGAGAGTCGATAACAGCAAAACTTACGGCAAATATTCTTGTTAAATCAGGAGTTGATCGAGTCCTTGCTATGGATTTACATTCAGCTCAAATACAAGGTTATTTCGATATTCCTTGTGATCACATATATGGTTCACCAGTTTTAGTGGATTATCTATCAAAAATGGAGCTTGAAGAAATCGTGGTTGTATCTCCTGATGTAGGAGGCGTAGCTAGAGCAAGGGCTTTTGCTAAACAAATGCAAGATTCACCTTTAGCCATTATTGATAAAAGAAGATCTGGTCATAATGTTGCTGAAAGTCTTACTGTAATCGGAGAAGTCTCAGGAAAGACTGCCATATTAATTGACGATATGATTGACACAGGTGGCACGATATGTGCAGGAGCTGAATTATTAAGGAAAGAGGGTGCAAAAAAAGTTATCGCATGTGCATCGCATGCTGTTTTCTCTCCACCTGCTTATGAAAGGCTTTCAAAAAAAGAGCTTTTTGAACAAGTTATTGTCACCAATAGTATTCCAGTACCAAACAACCTGCATTTCTCACAGTTAAAGGTTTTATCAGTTGCGAATATGCTTGGGGAAGCTATCTGGAGAATTCACGAAGAAAGTTCTGTTAGTTCAATGTTTAGATAATTGACTAAAATTACTTCAAAATAAGTTCCACCACCTCTCTTGTATTTGAAGAAATATTAGCTTGATTTATTTTTAAAATTGCTTTATACATTGAATCTTTATTTTTATCTGTGTAAGTTTTCCATTTACTAAAAACTTTCGCTATTCTTGAAGCCGTTATTGGATTAATTTTATCAACCTCTATTAATTTTTCAGCCATAAATAAATAGCCTTGTCCATCCAAAGAATGAAATAATTCAATATTTTTACTAAATCCTCCTAAAACAGCTCGTATTGCATTTGGAGCTTTCCAATCAAATCTGGAATGAGATAATAATTTTTCAATAAAATAAATCCCATGCTTACTAGGTCTTGAGGCCTCATAAGCAAACCATGAGTCCAAAACAACTGGATTATCTTGCCAAAGATTGTAAAACAAGTTAGAAGCCTCCTCTGTCTCAGCGCTATCAAGTGGCTTTAAGGCTTCAAGAGCTGCCCTTGCAATAGTCATTGAGGAATGACTAATCGATTTAACACAATTTCTTTTGACTTTGTTATCTCCTGCAAGTGATAAATAAGACCATATTCTTCCTAATATCTTTCTTTCTCCTCTCCCCATTGGCCATTCCTGATTAATATTTAAAGATACATGTTCAGACAATTTTTTTAAATCCTCTAAAATTTTCATAGCAATTGAAACTTGAAAATCTAAAGACTCCTTATAAATATTTATTGGATCCACCTGCTTAAACAAAGATTCCAATTCTGTAAGTCCAGGAATTGTCATAAGATTTGCCAGGAAAAAAAGATCTTTACTTTTAAAATATTGAATTGACTGTTTAATAGCATTAATAAAACTCGATTCTAATGCACAATCTTCTACCTTATTAATCCTATTTTTGATTATTCGCTTCATCAAAAACTGACCAGAATCCCATCTTGTAAAATAATCATTATCATTTAGGAAAAGAAACAGATAGTTATCTATAGATAGATCAGATTCCCATATAACAGGTGCAGAAAAACCTCTAAAAATTGATAAAATAGGAGCTTTTTTCTCACCAGTAAAAGCTTTGATTTGGAGATTCTTTTTATTTTTATCTAATACAAATAAACCCTCATCTATAATAGTTTTTCCTACTTTTTCACTACTATAACAAGAATAAAGAATTGGTATAACCATTTCAATATTCTCATCGTTTTTAACAGTTTCTAACTTTTGCTCAAAAGAAACATTTAAGACTGAATTATCTTCATCCCAGGATTGATTTATGTAAACTTTTGGTGTTCCAGGTTGATAATACCAATTATTAAATTTATCCAGATCAAAAGTATCACTTTCTACTGCTAAATCGCTACAATTTATAATTGAATTAATAAAATCCTCAGTTGTAGCAGCATGGCCATCGAAAATTTCAATGTAATTACAAAAACCTCTCATAAACCTTTCTTGCCCTAATAACAGCTCAAGCATTCTTATTAACTCAGCACCTTTCTCATATATTGTCGTAGTATAAAAATTATCAATAGCAACATATTCTTTAGGCTTCACGGCATGAGATGTAGGTCCTTTATCTTCCGTGAATTGAAAATTCCTCAAGAATGAAACATCCTCAATCCTTTTTACTCCATAACCATGAAGATCTGAAGTAAAAGATTGATCTCTAAAAACCGTCAATCCTTCTTTCAAAGAAAGCTGAAACCAATCTCTACATGTGATTCTATTTCCAGTCCAATTATGAAAATACTCATGTGCTATAACACTTTCTATTGTTTCTAATTCATCATCAGTTGCAGTTATTGAGTCAGCCAATACCAATTTTGAATTAAAAATATTGAGCCCTTTATTTTCCATTGCCCCCATATTAAAGTGCCTTACGGCAACAATTTTATATTCATCTAAATCATACTCAAGGCAATATTTTTCCTCATCCCATTTCATTGCTTTTTTTAAAGAATTTATAGCGTGTTGAGTATATTTTTGATTTTCATATTCAACATATATCTTTATATTAACCAATCTTCCACTCTTTGTAAGATATTTATCAGATACTTGATGTAAATTACCAGCCACCATAGCAAATAAATAACTGGGTTTAGGGAAGGGATCTTCCCAGATAATTTCATGCCTATCATTATTGTTCTTTAAGTTACCCGAATACTTTCTATTGCCATTTGATAAAAGAGTAGGATATAAAAACCTATCAGCTTCTAATCTCACTGTATACTTACTTAACACATCTGGTCTATCTGGATGATAACAAATGCGTCTAAATCCTTCTGCCTCACATTGTGTTGTTAGCATTCCTGAGCTTAAATATAGACCTTCTAATGATGTATTGCTAAAAGGATCTATTTTAGATTTGATTTTTAATTCAAATTGTGATTGTGGAGGGTTATGAATTACCAAATCATTACCAGAAACGTAATACTCTTCGGAAGTCAATTCATTGCCATTTATTGATATTGAAAATAATTTAATTTGATTACCATGAAAAATAAGTTTTGAAGATTCTTTTGACTTTGGTTTAATTATCATCAAAGCTTGAACAGCAACATAATCCTTACCAATATTAAAGTCTAAATATATGCTTGGTATCAAAAAAGGGTAGGGTATATAGTCTGATAATTTAATAGCTTTACTAGTTAACATGTTAAATAAATCTTTAATATAACCAAAATTAAATTTAGTTATTTTGATTTAATTGTTCTACAGCTTTTAAGAATTTATTCTTATCCTCCTCAGGTACTTGATCAGGACAAACCTTAATAGCACCCTCCATAACTTGCAAGTAAGAGCCGTTATAAATTTGTTCGGTTGTCAATTTTTTATCTCCAATTTCTTCTATTAGTCCTCCATGCTTTCTAGAAACTATTAAAACAAAGTTATTTGAAGCTATTGAAATTGATTGAGGAAATTCAACTTCAGCTTGCCTTGAAAGACAAAAATAACTAATGCTAATTTGTCTATATAAATTCATTTCTTCTTTAGTCGCAGGAATGAAATTAATCTCATTTATCCCACTGCTAGTATTGGTTGGTTTAGAATCTGGTTTTAGGGAACTATTACAACTGGATAAAAGTATTGAACCTAAAAAAATAGAGATAGCCAAGAAAGTTTTTCTTGGAGAAATTTTCATTTTTCTCAAGTGATTCTAGTCCATAAAGATCATATGCAGCAAAAAATCTATAAAAATTTTTCACTAGCCTATTAAAATCATAATATTCTATTAAGGTCCATTTAAATAGATTTTATTAACTCCTCAGTTGGGATTCTTAATCCTTATTTCATGATGGTTTTCAACTATCTTCAACTTATCTTTAAACCAACTATAAATATTTCTTGATCTAAATTTATCCTGATCTATTAAGCGTGTATGTTCAAGTACATACCAATTATCATAATTAGACTCAAAAATCAATTCGTGCTCATCAACTTGCCTTATATTAGATATACCTGAAGAATCAGAAAGATAAGAACAATCACGAACTAGTTGATGCCCTTGAAGTCGAGCAATGATTTCACCTTCGCTCTTAAAGTCCGGTCTTTTAATAAAAAAATCCCCTTCATCTTCGCACCACCACTTAAAACGATAACTTTCAAAGTCAGAATCACTTTTAATTAGCTTTGCGACATTTATATACATCTCCAAATTAACAGCCTTTTCTTCATCAAAAAAATATTGTCTTCTAGAATGCCATAATCCAAGATTCCTACCAAACCATCGTCTCAAATTACTATCAAAGTCAATTCTAAGTCTATCTATACCGATTGAAGAATTTTTGGTTTTCCCGATACCAGATGAATAAGAAATAGCCATTTACTGGAATTGAGAGATTTAAAAAGTATTCACTTAATTATTAGCTAATACCTAAAATGAGTCTCATTACCTTAAGGTATATGTAATTATTTAGATTGCTCGACACTGTGATTAGTGCCGAAGCTAACGATAGACGGCAGTTGAAACTGTTGCTTGTGGCCTCACGTCACCATCTCTCACGGGAGGATATTCGATCGTTAATTGAATATTTAGAAGAAGAAGATTGTGGATTTGAAGTTACTCTTGAATTATCAGATCCTTCTAAGAACCCTGAATTACTTGAGTTATATAGATTAGTAGCAATACCTGCTCTAATAAAATTAGAGCCATTTCCTAAACAGAGTTTCGCAGGTAGTTCGATCCTTGAACAAGTTAAAACCTGGCTCCCAAGATGGCAACATGAAAGACTTATCCAAGGTGTTGGAATAAGTCTTAGACCTAAAAAAATCGAATCATCTCAAACACAAAAAGAACTTCTTTTAGAAGATAATCTTCTAGTCCTTCGGCAAGAAAACGAAACTCTTACTAATAAAATTCATTCTCAAGAAAGTCTATTAAGAATGGTTGCTCACGAATTGAGAACTCCATTAACGGCAGCAGGTTTAGCTCTTCAAAGCCAGAAGCTAGGTCAAATCAGCATGAATAAATTTCAAGAGGTCCTTAAGAGAAGACTGGAAGAAATTGAATTGCTTTCGAAAGACTTATTAGAAGTAGGAAGTACTCGTTGGGAAACTTTGTTTAATCCTCAAAAAATTGATCTAGCAAATATATCTGCTGAAGCAATTCTTGAACTTGAAAAACTATGGCTTAAACGGAAAATAAAAATTAATACAGATATCCCAACTGATTTACCCTCAGTTTTCGCAGATCAAAGAAGAATGAGGCAGGTTTTGTTGAACCTCATAGAAAATGCTTTGAAGTTTTCCGAAGATGAAGGTGAGATTTTTATAACAATGCTTCACAGAACAAACCAATGGGTTGAAGTAATTGTTCGAGATAATGGACCTGGTATCCCCCCAGAAGAACAACAGAGAATATTTGTCGATAGAGTGCGGCTTCCACAAACTTCCCAAGAGACAATCGGCTTTGGCATTGGCCTTTCAGTTTGTAGAAGAATTGTTGAAGTGCATGGAGGCAAGATCTGGGTTGTTTCCAAACCTACTGAAGGTGCCTGTTTCTATTTCACCGTTCCTGTATGGCGTGGTCAAAAGAAGGATCAAGAAGCCTTGACGAGTGGCAAGTCTGGCCCGTAACTTTCATTTGTGATTAACTTCACTTATTCAGTGAATTTTCACTTAAACTGGCCCCATCGTCTAGAGGCCTAGGACACCTCCCTTTCACGGAGGCGACAGGGGTTCGAATCCCCTTGGGGCTATAAGTAAGATTAACTTGTATTTTTAAACCTTCTGTTAATGAAAATCTAGAGAATGATAATTTTGTTATGGCTTAGAATTTTCAACAAAGTTGCTTCTTTAAAAATTCCTTTTTTTTGATTTAAGATTACACAAAATTTTTTTGAAGAATAAATTTAACTGTCCAAAAAATAATTCAATCCCTTAAGATCCAGCTTCAATAATACGATTTAACAATATAAATGATCTTGTGACGGTCTAAGAAGATGAACCAATATATTAGTAATCTCAAGATAAATCAGCTAAAAGTTACCTCTTATTGGTAATCTCAGATTCTAATTTAAGTTTTTATGGCCTACTCAGAGACAAAGGTAGTTATTGGTGGTCTTGCACATATTCCTATCATCATTGGTTTTTTCTATCTCATACGTAGGCAATATTCTTTTGGTGCAATGTTGCGAACTGGTAAAAATGATCTAAGCGAAAATTCGAAAGCATCTTCTGCTTCTGCTGCTGCTCCTGCTAAAGCTGCTGCTCCTGCTAAAGCTGCTGCTCCTGCTAAAGCTGCTGCTAAGAAGCCTCATTCAGATGTACCAGTCAATACTTATAAACCAAAAGCACCTTTCACCGGAACAGTAACTGAAAATTATTCAGTACTACAGGAAGGAGCTATTGGGAAAGTTCAACACATAACTTTTGATCTATCAGGAGGAGATCCTGAATTCAAATATGTTGAAGGGCAAAGTTGCGGAATACTTGCAGCCGGAGAAGATGCAAAAGGAAAACCCCATAGGCCTAGACTTTATTCAATAGCAAGCACAAGATACGGTGATAACTTTGCAGGAAATACCCTCTCTTTATGCGTTCGTCAACTTCAATATGAAAAAGATGGTGAAACCATAAATGGTGTTTGCTCTACTTATTTATGTAACCTTTCTCCAGGTGACAAAGTAAAAATTAGCGGGCCTGTAGGCAAAGAAATGCTTCTACCAGAAGAAGAGGATTCAAATATAATTATGCTTGCCACAGGTACTGGTATAGCTCCAATGAGAGCATATTTAAGAAGAATGTTTGAACCTACTGAGATAGAAAAACATAAGTGGAATTTCAAAGGCAAAGCTTGGTTATTTATGGGTGCTCCGAAAACTGCAAACTTGCTTTATGATGCTGATTTTGAGCATTACAAATCAAAATTCCCAGAAAACCTTAAATATACAAAAGCTATAAGCAGAGAGCAGAAAAACACAAAAGGAGGGAGAATGTATATACAAGATAGAGTACTTGAACATGCAGAAGAAATATTTAACATGATTGAGAATCCTAAAACTCATATTTACTTGTGTGGATTAAAAGGAATGGAACCAGGAATAGATGATGCAATGACCACTGCTGCTGCTGCAAAAGGTTTAAATTGGTCTGAACTGAGACCTAAACTTAGAAAAGCAGGAAGATGGCATGCTGAGACTTACTAGATAATGAAAAGTCTGGAAAGCGATAATTATTAATTACTTTTAGAAATATTTTTTATATATTTAATAAATCAATTTTGTTTTTGCGTCCCATCCTAAAAAGGTGGAATAAAAAGCAATTAGATTGAATATTCCTAATTTAATTGGCAAGGAAATTATTAATGAGCATGCCAGTAACAAACCCTTTGAGAATAGGACTTCGCCAAGAGCGTGTAGTTCCTCCTCAATGCTTGGTTATTTTTGGTGCGTCTGGAGATCTAACACATAGAAAACTTGTTCCTGCCTTATTTGAGCTATTTAAACAAAGAAGATTGCCAAGTGAATTTGCCGTTTTAGGCTGTGCAAGAAGACCTTGGACTGATGAAATATTTAAAGCAAAAATGGAAGAGGCTCTATATGCCCAAATAAAAGAGAGTCCAAAAGAATGGGAATCTTTTGCTCAAAATCTTTTCTATGAACCTGTCGACCTCCAACAATCAGATCATCTCTTAAAACTTGGCGAAAGGCTTGAAATAATAGATAAATTACGAGCTACCCACGGAAATAGAACTTTTTATCTTTCAGTATCTCCAAAGTTCTATGGTAGTGGTTGTAGAGCTTTAGCTGCCGCAGGATTATTAAAAGATCCAAAACGTAGTAGGGTTGTCATTGAAAAACCCTTTGGAAGAGACTTCAATAGTGCGCAATCACTAAACTCTCTCGTTCAAGGTTGTGCGCAAGAAAGTCAAATATTTCGAATAGATCATTATTTAGGTAAAGAAACTGTTCAAAATATTCTTGTTCTTAGATTTGCTAACACTATTTTTGAGCCTATATGGAATAGAAATTACATTTCCAGTGTTCAAATTACTAGTTCTGAAACAGTTGGGGTTGAAGATCGAGCTGGGTATTACGAATCTTCAGGGGCTCTCAGAGACATGGTTCAAAACCATCTAACGCAAATGCTTGCGTTAACAGCAATGGAACCACCTGGACATTTTGATCCTGAAGCCATAAGGAATGAAAAAGCAAAAGTTCTACAAGCAGTCAAGCTTGCTAATGAAGAAAAGCCTTGGGAATGTTGCGTTAGAGGTCAGTATTCAAAAGGAGGTAGCCATGAAGATCCACTACTTGGATATAGGGAAGAACCAGGAGTTAATCCAAACAGCACAACAGAAACATATGTAGCTATGAAGCTATTCATAGACAATTGGAGATGGCAGGGTGTTCCTTTTTACGTAAGGACAGGTAAACGATTAGCAAAAAGGCTTAGTGAGGTTGTTCTAACTTTCAGAGAAGCTCCAGTTCATCTTTTTGATGCTGCAGGAGGATGTCCAACTTCAAACCAATTAATTCTCAGGATTCAACCCAACGAAGGTGCTGAATTTAGTTTTGAGGTTAAATCACCAGGGTCAGGAATGAGGAGTAGACCTGTAAATATGGAGTTTTCCTATGACGAATCATTTGGAGAACCATCTGATGAAGGTTATGTAAGGCTTCTTGCTGATGCAATGCTTGGAGATCCCACATTATTTACTCGCAGTGATGAAGTAGAGGCTGCTTGGCGTTTATATACTCCTCTACTTGAGATGATTGAAGACTCTCCATGGGAATTACCTGTTTATCAATATGAATCAAGAACATGGGGGCCTACTGAATCAGACTTACTTATTGGCAAAGATCAGCTTCTATGGAGACGGCCTTGAACAAATTGAATCCAAATCTTTTATTCAAACTAAATTAAATGTCTCCCCAATTAACCCTTCAAACCCCTCTTCAATTACCCCCAACTGAAATCCCCACTTATCTTGATCAACTCTGGTCAAATAATGAGAGAGGAGATAAAGGAGCCAACACTTTTTGTTTAATTATCTGGCAACCAGCTTGGATTGAACAAAAACTAGTCAAAAGCGGAAAGCTATCTGGACCAATAGTTGGCAATCAACGAATTGATCTTATAGAAGCTGCAAGACAAATTATTTTAGAAGGAGATCTTCCTAACAGCACTTCACCTTTTGATTTTAGAGTTCAATCTTCAATTCAATCTGACGATATAATAAAAAATATAGAAGACCTTAGAGGGCAACACATTGATACCTCAATAAGTAATTTGCAACCCCGAAGATTAATAACAATTGCACCAACAATTGAAAAAGAAAATAATTTAGAAACATTAGTAGCTGCATATTGTCCTCTTCCTGAAGAAGGCGGAGGAAAAACAGCTTGTGGCGATGTTGTTGTATTAAGAGGCCATAAAACTGCAATTAATGATGGACTTGAAATTCTAGAGACTCTTGTTCCAAATGAACTTCCTTCTTGGTTGTGGTGGAATGGGAGGATTGATGAGGCCCCTGAATTACTTAAGGCTCTAGCACTACCAAATCGAAGATTAATTATTGATACTGCATTAGGGGAACCATCAGACTGCTTAAATTTATTGCTTCAAAGAATTAAATCTGGACAAGCTGTAAACGATCTGAATTGGCTACGACTAAGAGGTTGGAGAGAAACCTTAGCGATGGTATTTGATCCACTTCAAAGAAGAAATGCACTTGAAAACTTAGAAAAAATTGATATTGATATTGAAGGTACTCAAACAGTTCAAGGAATTTTACTTGCGGCCTGGATTGCCGATCGTCTCAATTGGAAACTACAAAATTGCGTCACGTCAAAAAAAGATCGTATAAAAGTAAATTTTATGCGTCCTGACAAGAATCTTGTTGAAGTTAGTTTAACTTCTCTACCAATTGGAAAACCAAGTATTAATCCTGGTCAAATAGTTGGTTTGAGATTAATAGCAAGAGCTCATAACAAACTAAAAAACGATATTTGTGTGATTCTTGCTTCTGAGTCAGGAGAATGCATGAGATTAGAAGCTGGGGGTATGGCCAGAATGGAACTTATAGAACAAGTCGTTCCTGTACAAAAAAACTCTTTAGAAAATGATGTAGCTCGTTTACTATCGAGCAGTAGAGGTAATACAAGTCCTTTACTTGCAAGTGCCGCACCAATGGCAACAGAAATGCTTAATTTAGTTAATCAGTCCAAGAAAATATAAGTTCTAAATGGCATGCGTGATTTCTGCTACATCTAGTAATAGTGGTAAAACCCTTTTAAGCCTTATTTTGACTTCTTGGTTAAGGAGTATAAGTAAAACAGTTCAAACTTTTAAAGTTGGGCCTGATTATCTAGATCCTCAACAACTCGCCGCAGTATCAAACAAAGCTTGTCGCAATCTTGACTTGATTCTCTCAGGCGAAAAATGGGTTAAAGAAAGTTTTAATCACTATGGAGGATTAGCTGATTTTTCACTGGTTGAAGGTGTGATGGGATTATTTGATGGGATTGGCAGTAGCTCAAAAGGGAGCACAGCTGAATTAGCTAAGTTTTTAAGTTTGCCAATAGTGCTTATTGTTGATGCAAGGGGGAAGGCTGCGTCACTAGCAGCATTAATCAAAGGATTTAAAGAACACGATAAGGATTTAAAAATTGCGGGAATTGTTCTAAATAATGTACAAACTCCTAGACATGAAGAAATCTTATTAGAAGTTCTTAATCAAATAAATATAAAATCATTAGGTTGTATACCTAGCTGTAAAGAGCTATATCTTCCTACAAGACATCTTGGGTTAGCTCCAGTTCATGAGATACAAGATTTAAAAAACAAAGTTAAAAAGTGGGCATCAATCGCAAAAAAATATTTAGACATAGAAAGTTTTAGAAACCTTTTATTACCCCCAAAATCTCCAGATCAGGGAATTAACTATTTACAAAAGAAAGAAGCAGATTTAATTCACACTATTGCTATTGCTGAAGATGAAGCTTTCCATTTTAGGTATCAAGAAACAAAAGAACTGTTGGAAAATAATGGCATGAAAACTATTACTTGGAAACCTCTTGAAAACAAGGAGATTCCAGAAAAAGCGAGAGGATTAATAATACCTGGTGGTTTTCCTGAGCAACATGCGAAACAATTAAGTCATTCAAAAATCAGCTTGAAATCAATAAGATTATTTGCAAAAAAGTTTCCTATATATGCTGAATGTGGAGGAATGATGCTCTTAGGGAAAAGTATATTTGATTTAGAAGGAAGAGAGCATTCGATGGCTGGGATATTACCTTTTAAAGCTAAAAGAGGTAATTTAAAGATAGGCTATAGAGAAGCAATAAGTAAAAATAAAAGTCCTATTACCAATCCTGGTGATAAATTAATTGGACATGAATTTCATCGTTGGGAAATTATCGATGAAAGATATGACGCCAAAATAAATCCATTATGGGACATCAAAGGATGGAATATAGAAATTAAAAATGAAGGTTTTTGTAATCATTTAATTCATGCAAGCTGGATCCATCTTCATTGGGCAAGTTCCCAAAAAATTTTAGATAATTGGAGAAAATGTGTTGTAAGTGGTACCTAAAATAAATCCAAACTAAAATCAAGTTTACTTAAACTACTCAATTAATAATTTCTCTAAAAGAACTTGATTTGTTTTTTTTGTATTATTACCAACAATCCATACTCCTTTACTAGCTCTGCTTACAGCCACATATAAAAGCCGCTTTCTAAATTGAAGATCTTTAGGCCAAAAAACATCGGAAGTTATAAAAACCTCTCCGAAAGTACTTCCTTGACTCCTATGAATTGTAAGGACAGAAGCAGGACCTAAAGAAGCAAATGAATCTCTTATAAAAAAGAAAAGTTTCCATATTGAACTACTATTTGTCTTTCCTCTCTCTCTAGCTTTTTTGCTCAATTCATTCAAAGAAAAGTCTAAATCAACACGAGATTTAGAGCCTATTTCAGGTATTAATCTCAAAGAAAATTCTTTTTGATCACAAGTTACCTTAGCTACCTGTGTTTCAATTTTAGGCATTGAATATTCAAAATCTTGATAGCTTCTTAAAGAATCCAAATCAAAACTATTTGGGATTACATCTTCTACAATCATCTCTCTATTTGAACTAATCAAAATATCTGGCTCATCTCCTAGCTCATTTTCATTTAACGAAGCATTAACCATTACAGCCTTACGACTTATTAAAACTTCACCTGGTAAAACTTGATATTGATCTGCCATATCACCATGAATAGCCCTTCTTGCATGAGGGACTAAATTATCAACAATTCTATTCGTGTAGCACAATATTCTTGCTCTGTCATGATCATCCTTTAATGAAGAAAATTTTAATGCTAATTTAGCTTTTTCTAGCCAATTATTTCTATCTAATATTCCAACATTACCTTTCTTAGAATTAACAATTGGAAATATTGGCGGCTGATCAAAAGGTATTTGTCCATCTCTGATAATTTTTGCCAATTTAAGAACAGGTCCTTGATGACGCACTACTTCCTTAAGTTCAGTGTGTACAGCTCGTTTCATTAAAAAAACTGAACTAAAGCTTTCTCCAACTGGGGGAAGTTGCGCAGGATCTCCAACAAAAACCAAACGTGTCGAATTGCATCTCGCGCACTCAAGAGTGATCTCCAATAATTTGGAGTCGATCATTGATGCTTCATCAATTAAGACAAGTCCTAAATTCTCTAAAGAGCTCTCAGTTTGATCTGTTTTTTCACATATCTCTGCATCCGCCTGTCTTTTCATCTTAAGCCGAAGCAAACGATGAATAGTAGAGGGGAACCATGTTGGTTGAATCGATTCATTTTTCAGCCCCTCTCTTAATACGCCTACAGCTTTATGAGTAGGCGCAACTACAGTCCAACACAAACCTAAATCATCGACCTTTTTTAATAATTTCATCGATAAATATGTTTTTCCACTGCCAGCAAAACCCTTCATTACAAAAGGTTTAAAAGAATATGGAGTATTCAACCATTCACAAAATAATTCAAGCGATTTTTCTTGATCCTTAGTTAAGACAACATTATCTTCATTTGTTACTACTTCTTTCACACAGAAACTAATCCAATCATTTGCAAAAGATGCAAAGGTGATCCAATAAATAAAATACCTGGCAAAGCCACAGTAGGTCCTAGAAGACTTCCCACTAATACCTCTACCTTAGTATGACCCAAAGATTCTTTTAAAGTAGTTTCGGTGGATGATTCATTGGAATTACTTTTAACAATCTGATTGACTTTTGCAGCGGTCAATCCCGCAGATCTTCTAATCCCTGAAGCATCGTACATCACAATAAAAGCAATTATTGAAGCAAACGCAAATAAAGGATCATCAAAACCAAGCTGAAGTCCAACTCCAGCAGCAGTTGCTGTAACTAACGCTGAATGACTTGAAGGCATACCTCCTGTTTCTATAAGTACTGAGGGTCGCCATCTTTGCTTAAAAATCAACTCGAATAATAATTTAGAAAATTGAGCAATGCCGCATGCTGCGAGCCCCCATGACAAAACAGCATTATCAAGAATATAAATCAATTGAAATTCTGAAGATGGGGTGATACTCATCTATCTCTGTTCGTAATGTATTCAGCCAATGCAATAAGTGGTTGTGATTTATCAGGCCAAGGTTCAAGAGCGTTTTTCGCTTGAGCGACTAAGAGATCTGCTCTCCTTCTTGATTCATCAAGACCAAGTAATTTGGGATAAGTAGTCTTGTCAGCAATTAAATCCTTTCCAGCTGTTTTACCCAATATTTCACTACTTGCAGTTACATCAAGAATGTCATCAATTATTTGAAATGCCAATCCAATCCCTCTCGCATAAACTCTTAATGCTTCCAAAAGCTTCTCATCAGCTCCACCAATTAATGCTCCACAGGTAACACATGCCTTAAGTAGAGCTCCGGTTTTATGAAGATGAATATACTCTAAAGTTTCTAAATCCACTTCCTTCCCCTCACAGTCAAGATCAACAACTTGTCCTCCAACCAATCCAGGAGCACCTGCAACCAATGAAAGCTCACCTACCACTTTCAAAAGTCTTTCTGATGGAATGCCTTCGGTCCGTATTGATACCATCTCAAAAGCTCTAGTCAAAAGCGCGTCTCCAGCAAGAATAGCTACAGCATCACCATAGACTTTGTGATTTGTAGGACGCCCTCTACGAAGATCGTCATTATCCATTGAGGGTAAGTCGTCATGGATAAGAGACATTGTGTGAATCATTTCGAGCGCTACAGCTGTCGGTAGAGCTTTTTTGACCTCACCCCCAGCAAGTTCGCAAGCAGCAAGACAAAGTATCGGTCTTAATCTTTTACCCCCCGCCAAAAGAGAATAGCGCATAGATTCTCTTAGTTTTTCGGGCTTTTCAGGGCCCAGAGACGCATCTAGCGCATCTTCAACGCGAGCTCTAGATTTCTCTAGATAGTCAGCGAAGTCAAAAGAAGCGATTGCTTCCTGCATGCAAAAAATCGATTCCTTTCAATTCTCTCAGGACATTGTGATTCATGGAAGTAAATGACTAATAGTTAAAGGTAATCCACAATGTTTCTGCCACCGGTCAACTGTATTTGCTAGAAGCATTGTTACTGTCATAGGACCTACACCACCAGGAACAGGGGAATAAGCCGCTACTTTATCTTCAATTTCAAATATCTTTACATCTCCACAAAGTTTGTCTTTTTTGGTCTCTCTCAAATTTTTTGGATCAGTGGGAAGCCTATGAATGCCAACATCAACAACAACACAATTATCACTTACATGATTTTTCCCTATCAAATTGGGCTTACCCGCTGCTACAACAAGTAAATCAGCCTGCCTAGTTAAAGAGGGTAAATCTTTAGTTCTTGAATGAGCGACTGTAACAGTCGCATTTGCAGCCTCAAGCATTAAAGCCATTGGCTTACCCACAAGAATACTACGCCCAACCACTACTGCTCTTTTACCTTCGATTGTTATTTCATTCTTTTCTAACAGAGCCATTACTCCAGCAGGAGTGCATGATCTTGGTCCTTTTTCACCCTTAATTAATCTTCCAAGATTCATGGGGTGTAATCCATCAGCATCCTTATCAGGATCAATACTCCTAAGCAAAGAAGCCTCATCAAGGTGGGACGGTAATGGAAGTTGCAATAAAATTCCATCCACGTTTTTATCTTGATTAAAGCTTTGAATTATTTCTAAAAGTTCTTCCAATGCAATATCTTCTTTTACATGCTTTGCAAAACTTCTAACACCTATTCGATTGCATGCTTTCTCCTTGTAATTGACATAAACTCCACTAGCAGGATCGTTCCCTACCCTAAGTACAGCAAGTCCTGGAGGACGGTTCGCAACTTCCGATCCACTTTGGATAGCCTGTTGAAGTATCAGCTCTATTTCCTGAGCAAGTTTTTTTCCATCTAAAATGTTGGGCATAAATAAAATGAATTCAATTGCAATTAATCAACGCATTAAACCTAGCGTTAGAAGTAGGTGAAAAAGTCAGTGGCTAAATTACCAAGTCCAAAGAAAATCTGGAGAATATGGTTAGGGAGTCAGTCTCCCAGGCGCCCAATACTTCGCTGGTCATCCACTGACAAATTAGGTCTACTACTGGTCTGCATATTAGTAGCAATATTTTCAAGTTATAAGTTACTTGCCGTTCCAGATCTAAAGCCAGGTGATGTCGCTCCATTCAATGAGATAGCACCTAAAGATGCAATAGTAATTGATACGCAGGCATTAAAAGAACAGAAAAAAGGTTTAAAAGAGAGTTTTGTACAAGTTATAGATAAAAATCAATCTGAGAATTTAGAAAAAATTGTTTTAAACCAAATTAAAATACTTCGTACATTAAAAAATCCTAGCATTGATGGAAATATAAGTAGTATAAATTTATCCAATTCAGAAAAAAACTGGTTAATTAAAACTTCTGAAAGTGAATTAGAAATATGGAGAGAAGATATAAAAAAAGCTTCAAAAAAAATGCTTTCACAAGGAATTATAAATACACTTGCTCTTGAGCAATTAAAAGAAGCTTCATCAATACAATTAATTGATCTAGGTAAAAAAGACTCTCCAAGTAGATCACTAGGTGCAAAGATATTATCGAATAGTTTCTATCAAAAAAGTAATTTAAAAGTTGACTTATTAAAAACAAATAAATTACTTGAAAATTTAATCAACAAAGATAATATGAATAAAATAAAGGTCAAGGAAGGCAGCCTAATAACAAAAAAAGGGCAAATAATAAGCACACAAGATTTTGATATTTTAGACCATTTTAACAAGGTAAGTAGAAGCCCTAGACCATTGAAATGGTTAATAACTTTTTCAGAAGCCTTGGGATGCTGTGGATTACTCCTTATGATAATGAGAAGAGAAAAGCCTCGTCTAAAAGCAAGGCATGGATTACTTTCTTTAACTTTATTACTATTAGTTCAACTAACAAAAGATTGGCTTGGACCACTTGCAAGTCCACTACAATTAATATTACCCCCCACACTACTTCTTTCCCAAGGTATAGGGACTCAAACATCGTTAGCTTGGATGGCAGCTGCTAGCCTAATTTGGCCAACGGATGTCTATGTAACAAGTGAAGTTAAACTAATAATTGCTTGTATTGCTGGTGCATTTATTGCCTTTTTAGGAAGAAGGATGAGAAGCCGCGCTCAAATCCTTCAAATAGCTGTCTTTATACCTTTTGGTGCACTATTAGGACAATGGTTTATTTTTAATCAAGTGATTAAAGCAAAAAATATAGAATTTAACAACCTATCCTTTGACCCTAATTCTCTTTTTAACGAGACACTTATTATTAGTGCAATTTTAATGGTGACAATATTAATTATTCCTATATTAGAAAATACATTTGGTTTACTTACTCGAGCAAGATTAATGGAACTCGCTGATCAAGAACGTCCATTACTTCGACGCTTATCTAGAGAAGCACCTGGCACATTCGAGCATACTCTGACGATTGTAAGTCTCGCAGAAGAAGGTGCCAGAGTGATCGGCGCTGATGTTGATTTAATCAGAACTGGAGCTCTTTACCATGACGTAGGGAAATTGCATGCTCCCAATTGGTTTATTGAAAATCAAAAAGATGGAATAAATCCACATGAAGAAATAAAAAATCCATATAAAAGTGCAGATATTCTTCAAGCTCATGTAGATGAAGGATTAAGGCTTGCAAGAAGATATCGTCTGCCATCAGCTATTGCTGATTTCATCCCAGAACATCAAGGAACTTTGAAAATGGGATATTTCCTACATAAAGCCAGAGAAAATGATCCTTCTGCCTCAGAAAAACGTTTCAGATATAAAGGACCTATTCCTCACTCAAAAGAGACTGGAATTCTCATGCTAGCTGATGGCTGTGAGGCGGCATTGAGATCTCTAGACGGTTCATCATCAGATGAAAATGCATGCAAAACAGTTAGGAAAATAATTCAATCTCGTCAGCTTGATGGCCAATTAAAAGAAAGTAGCCTTACAAGGGCCGAAATAGAAATAATACTTAGAGCCTTTGTCTCTGTATGGAGAAGGATGCGACATAGAAGATTAAAATATCCCAGCTTTAATTCAAGGTAGAGAAATTATAATAATGAATTGAAATATTTAATTAATTAAAGCCTAATCCTTCTATGTCCACGCCTACACCAATAAAGTAAAGCTAATAAATTCAGCAAGGCAATAAGTAATGATAAGCCACTAATACCAAAAATATCATGCACTCTAATTAATCTAATTATTCCATAAGGCAAGGTGCCAGAAAGAGTCATGGATAAAGCAACTATTGATAAAATCACCCCCCATCCCCGTTGAGCAAATAAACCTGCTGAAGCAACAATACCAGTCACTGCAGCTGGCCAAGCGAGACTCACAGCTAGGGTTATATTTGCAGTTTGAAGAGGAGGTCCAGATGCAACAACATATGCAATAAAAGGGATTGCAAGTGTATTTGAAATTAAACCAAACCAAGTAAGTGTCCAGTATCCGCGCAGTCCTAATCCCATTTTTAAAAAATTAAAATCTTAGAAAAAAACATAAGCTAGATACCAATAAATATTTTAGGCAAGAGAAACTTGCAAACAATTAGATGGATAACAAACTGTTCTCCAAGTTCCATTAGCTGTAAGCACTTCTACCCCTATACCTCGATCTTGAATTTTGCAACTCAATCCTTGACCATTGCACCAAACTTTTGCTGCTACAAGAGCTGCATCAATACTTTCATAGGGGGCGTCAAGTACATGATGAGGAGCACCATCTAGACCCGTAAGTCTATAAAGGGTTCTTTTTAAAATCATTTATGTGCGCATATCAAATCGTCACAAACATATTA
Organism: Prochlorococcus sp. AG-436-J02; assembly: GCA_003212625.1. Lineage (GTDB taxonomy): Bacteria > Cyanobacteriota > Cyanobacteriia > PCC-6307 > Cyanobiaceae > Prochlorococcus_B. The sequence continues at coordinate 20,325 of QCPI01000003.1, read as the reverse complement.
ATCTTTAATTAAGAGCTTAAGACGATTCTTCTAAAAAATATTTACGGAAAAATAATCTATTTATATAAAAAACTTTGATAATAAGCAGTTTAATGATTTTAAACTCCTTTTTTGTATGACTGAGCTAAATCATGTTGGGGATGAATGGACTTCCTTCCCTCAGCAGCTACAAGCCTATTAATAGCATTAATATATGCTTGTGCAGCGGCAACAACTACATCAGTATCAGCAGAATGACCAGAGAAAAGATTCCCATCTCTTCTTATTCGAATCGTTACTTCACCTAAAGCATCTATTCCTTCAGTAACAGACTTTACAGAGAATTCAATTAACTCATTAGGTTCTTCAGTTAATGAATCCAATGCTCTTACAACTGCATCAACAGGACCTGTTCCAAGTGATACAGAGGTCTTTTCCTCTCCTTCTTCTCCAACAATCGTTACTGTTGCAGTAGGCATTAAAGATGTTCCGCAACTAACTTGTACCAATTTCAATTGGTACAAAGCTTCAGGGAGTTGAACTTGTTCGCTAACAATTGCCTCTAGATCCCGATCAGTTATTTCTCTTTTCCTATCAGCTAAGTCTTTAAATCTAGCGAAAGCATCATTAAGATCTTCTCTACTTAAATCATATCCAAGATCTTCTAACCTAGCTCGAACAGCACTCCTACCACTTAATTTTCCTAAAGAAATTTTATTGTCAGACAACCCAACTGTTTTTGCTTCAATAATTTCATAGGTAAGTCTATTTTTTAACACTCCGTCTTGATGGATTCCAGATTCATGAGCGAAGGCATTTGCTCCAACAATTGCTTTGTTGGGCTGAACGACCATACCAGTTAAATTTGAAACTAAACGAGAGGATTTTGTTATTTCGTCTGTTCTGATTGCAGTTAAGGGGGTTGGAGATTCAGGAGACCTTCCAAAAAAAGGATTAAAATATGATCTTCTTACATGAAGAGCCATAACTAATTCTTCTAAAGCAGCATTACCTGCTCTTTCCCCAATTCCATTAATAGTACATTCAAGCTGTCTTGCTCCATTTTTTACTGCCTCAAGGAAATTTGCAACAGCTAATCCTAAATCATTGTGTCCATGAACCGAGAGAACTGCTTCATTAATATTTGGGACATGTTTATTAATGTTTAATATCAAATCTCCAAATTCAGAAGGTGTAGTGTAACCAACTGTATCAGGAATATTTATCGTATTAGCTCCTGAAGATATTGCTAATTCAATTACTTCATACAAAAAATCTAAATCACTTCTTGCGGCATCTTCACAGGAAAATTCGACATCATCGACGAAACTTTTAGCATAGCCAACCATATCTGGGACAATATGAAGGACTTCTTTTCTTGATTTCCTTAATTTATGTTCGAGATGAATGTCACTTGTTGCGATAAAGGTATGAATCCTCTTTTTTGGAGCTGGGGAAATAGCGTCAGCACAAGCCTTTATATCAGGTTTTGAGGCTCTTGATAGTCCACATATAATAGGTCCTTCTTCACCACCTACTTGCTCAGCAATTTTCTGAACTGCAGCAAAATCTCCAGAACTGGCGAAAGGAAATCCTGCCTCAATAACATCCACACCTAATCTTGCTAATTGTTGAGCTATAGCTAACTTTTCTTCTAAATTAAGACTAGCTCCAGGAGATTGTTCCCCATCTCTTAGCGTGGTATCAAAAATTAAAACTCGGCCTGGATCTTTGGCCATGACAAAAATATAAAAGAATAATTAGATCTTCTTAAGATCTATAGTAATTAAAAAAAATTATAGTATAAATAACTCTAATTTCTACAAAAACTATTAAGTTTCTAACTATTTATTTGATAGTTTAATATTTTTTTTAAAATAGTGAATATAAAAGATTTAATATCAAATTAAAAATAAAAATTTTTAGTTACTAAAAGACTAATTTTTTACTAACTAATTTTACTAGATTTACATTATGACTTAAAGTTTAACTTTTCTCATGCATCTAAAGAGTATAAGTATCCAAGGTTCAAATCAAACACTCTGGAATTTTTAATGACTAAAGGCAATCTCGCCATAGTCCTGCATGCTCATCTACCTTACGTAAGGTCAGAGGAACCTGGTTCACTAGAGGAAGATTGGTTCTTTCAAGCGCTAGTCGAATGCTATTTACCACTTTTAGAGATCCTTGAAGAAGCCTCTATATCAAATAATCAGGCGCCTAAACTCACAATAGGACTATCGCCTACTTTGCTTTCCCTATTAGAAGATGAAGTATTAAAAACCCGCTTTAGAAAATGGGTAGAACTAAGACTAGAAATTCTCAACTCATTACAAGCAGACAATATAAAAGCAGCTCTTCACCTTACAGATCACTTAAAACGCCAATTAAAAAGCTGGAAGAATTGTCGAGGGGATTTAATTGGAAGGTTTGACAAATTACAAATATCAGAAGTGATTGATATTCTTACTTGTGCAGCCACTCATGGATATCTTCCTCTTTTAAGAGAGAATCCTGAAACCGTAAGAGCTCAATTAAAAACTGCCGTTAGAGAACATAAACGTCTTTTTAAAAACTCGCCTTTGGGTATTTGGTTGCCTGAATGTGCTTATTACGAAGGCTTAGATATAATAATAGCTGAATCAGGACTTAGATATGCTGTCCTTGATGGACATGGCTTGTTGAATGCAGATCCAAGGCCCAGATATGGTTTATACGCACCTATTTGCACTAAAAAAGGAGTAGCTTTTTTTGGTAGGGATAGTGAATCAACTCTTCCAGTTTGGTCTGCAAGGGATGGATATCCAGGAAATCCAAACTACAGAGAATTCCACAGAGACTTAGGTTGGGATTTATCTATCGAAAATCTAAAAAAGATAGGAATACAGGAAAAAAGACCATTAGGAATTAAATTATTTAAAATCACTTCAAAAAGTACATCTTTAGAAAACAAACAACCATATAACCCACAAGCGGCTCAAGAAAGGGTAGAAAAAGATGCAGAGCATTATTTAAAGAAGAGGAAAGAACAACTTATAAAACTTGAGAAATCAATGAAAATAGAACCATTATTAATCGCTCCTTTCGATGCAGAGCTTTTTGGACATTGGTGGTTTGAAGGGCCGCAATTCATCTCCCAATTATTTATGAAATCTAAAAAGGAAGGTATTAAATTAATCACGCTAAAAGAGGCTCTTCAACTAAAATCCCAAATACAACTTTGCAATCCCTCACCATCAAGTTGGGGACAAGGCGGTTTTCATAATTATTGGTTAAATGAATCAAATGCATGGATTGTGCATCAATGGAGTAAGGCTGGGAGAGCGATGATAAATATTTGTTCGAAAGGCATCCAAAACGAATCAAATATCAAAATCATTAAACAAGCGGCAAGAGAACTTCTTTTATCGCAATCGTCAGATTGGAGTTTCATTCTAAAAGCGGGCACAACAACCGAGCTTGCAAGAGAAAGAATAGATTTGCATATAAAAAGGTTTTGGATATTAATCAATTCAATTAAAGACAACAAGGTTATTGACAACAAAATTCTAGAGAAAATAGAAAAAGAGGATTCTATATTCCCTTTAATTTCTCCATTAGATTGGAAAAAGAAAATCTAAATTTTATCTTTCTTATTTATTATTAAACCAAGCATTCCCAATCTAACTTCCGATGGTGCAATCGAAAATAATTTAAGCATTACAATAAAAAGTCTTGGCAAAGGGAGAGTATTAGTTAAATATCCATACCAATCTTTTTTTTGTAATTTAAAAAAAGTATCAAAAAAATCTCTTAAAAGGGATTCATTAAAACTCATTAATCTTTGAAGTCCAAACTGATAAAGACGATGTCTTTGAACTAATTCAGTTGTCCAGAGGGTTTTCCAACCTCTTCTAGCTATCTGAGACGTAGGAGTAAGCGGATCGTTTTTAATTACTTTTGCTATCTCCTTTGCTAATGAAGGTGCCCTTCTTAAAAGACTTCCAACCATATATCCAGATGCTGGATGAACCATACTAGCTGCGCCTCCAAAGGCTAAAAGAGGTTGATCTCTATAAGGCAATGGCAGATTCATAGGGAAAAGACAATGTTCTTCATGGATAATTTCCTCAATTTGAATTCCTTTACTAGATAATCGTAAATTTAATCTTGCTTTTAATGATTCAAATGAAAGTGGAGGAGCACACGCTAAGGATGTTTCTTCAACAAAATAACTTCCATCTCCCAAGTCCATAGCGTAGAGAAAAGAAGGTGGCTCTTTCAATTGGCTTGCATTTAGATGATCTGGCCTAAAATCCATTAACACAAATCGATTCTTCGCCACTGGAGGTGAACTAAATTTTCCAACAACTCCATAAGCCGCCTGCTTAGCAATTTCTTTATGCTTAGGCCTTCTAATAAAAGGGGTTTTATGACCACTAGCATCAATTACTAACCTAGCAAAATATTTTTCCCCAGTAGCGCAGATCACAACAGTTTCTTTTTCCTGGAAATCAATCTTTTCTACAGTTTCAACTTGCCAAGACAGTCCATTACATCTCTTAAGAAGAGCCTCTTGAAAATTATTCAAATTAAAAAGACCGTAATCTAGATAATGGTTTGTACAAATATTTCCCTTATCACTTAATCCATCTCCAAAAAAACTAACAGTATCCTTCCATCTATATTTCAACAATTCCTGCATATTTAATGACTCAAGTTCGGAGGCCCAGATCCCATATGTATTTGGCCAAGGTTCTAAAGGAGATTTAGAAGCTATCGCTTGAACATCAAGTCCTTGTTGAACCAATTCAGCAGTGATGCAAAGAGCAGCTGGTCCAGCCCCCAAAACTAATACATCAGCACAATTAAATAATTTCAATTTTTTGACATTGGATCAGTATTTTTTGTTTGATTAGTTGAGGGTGCTTCTTTTTCCTCTTCATCATTATTTGGTTCTGGCGGAACTAAAACTACTTCCGATAATTTGTCACCTTCATCAAGTTTCTGAATCCTTACCCCAGTGGCAGCTCTTGATTGTTGAGAAATTTTGTCCGCACTAGTTCTAACTATTACTCCTCTTTCACTAACTAATAATAATTCTTCACCTTTTCCAAGAACCCTTAAACCAACAAGTTCATCTCCATCTTTTCTGAATTTTATTGCTCTTAATCCCATCCCAGCTCTTTTTTGCAATCGAAATTGAGTAACGGGAACTCTTTTTCCTAATCCACTTCCAGATGCAACTAGTACCCAAGGGCCTTCTGATACTGATGATTCATCCTCAAGTTCTTCTTCTTCACTTTTATCAACATGATCAGCCAACTCTGTTGATAAAACATCCATACTAACAAGAGAGTCTCCAGACTTCAAATTCATTGACCTAACCCCTCTTGCTGTTCTTCCTAAAGACCGTAATTCAGAATCATTTAATCTAAAATGTATTGTCATTCCATTTTTGGAACCAATCAATACACTGTCACCAGATTCAGCCAAACGGACCCATGTCAAAGAGTCGCCATCCTCTAAACCTATTGCAATTAATCCATTTGCTCTAATCTTACTAAACGCTGAAAGGGGTGTTCTTTTGATAAAGCCACCTCTTGTTAGCATCAACAAATAATTTTCATCATCAAAAGAGCTAACAGATAGCAAAGAAGTAATAGCTTCTTCTCTAGGAATTGGAAGCAATTGAACAATTGGGGTTCCTTTTGCAGTCCTGCTGCATTGAGGAACTCTGTAAGCTGGAAGTGCATAAGCAACACCTCTATCACTAAAAAGGAGGAGACTATCGTGATCATTGCAACTAATAAATTTTTTCACCTCCTCTTCTCCTTGACTTCTAGTCCCAGCTTTACCTCTAGTACCTCTACTTGTTGCTTCAAATTCATTAACAGGCATCCTCTTTAAGTATCCAGTTTCAGTCAACAAAACGACTGAACGTTCATTTGCAATTAAATCAATATCCTCAAGCCCACCCCCAAGATCAAGAATTTTCGTTCTTCTTGGAGAATTATATTTCTCTTTTAGCTCATTTAATTCTATTTTTGTTATTTCAAATACCCTTTCCTTTCTATTTAAAATATCTTTTAAATCTATTATTTTATTAACTAAATCCTCATGTTCAAGTCTTATTTTATCCGCCTCCAAAGCAGTAAGACGTCTTAACTGCATTTGCAAAATAGCATCAGACTGGATATCGGTTAAACCATGAAGTTCTTGTAATTTATTTTTAGCTGTTGCAGAATCGGAAGCAGCTCTAATAAGATTAATTATTTCATCTAGCTGATCTAGAGCTAGTAGTAATCCTAGCAATATATGATCTCTATTTTCTGCTTTCTTTAATAGATATTTAGTTCTTTTTTCAATAGTTTCTACTCTAAAATCTAAAAACACTTGCAGCATCTTTCTAAGTGATAATATAACCGGCTCACCATTAACTAATGAAAGCATATTTGCACTAAAATTTGTCTGCAAAGGAGTAAGTTTAAATAAATTATTTAAAACTACTTGTGGATATGAATCTCTCCTTAATTCAACAACAATTCTCATACCATCTCGATCACTCTCATCTCTTATATCTGCAATACCTTCAAGTTTTTTATCATTAACCATATCAGCTATTCTTTCTATCAATGCAGCTTTATTTGTTTGATAAGGAAGTTCAGTAATTATTACAGCATCTCTATCAGGTCTACCTGGATTTTCAATAGTTTCTATTTCAGCAACTCCGCGCATTGTGATTGATCCTCTACCAGAAAGATATGTTTCTTTAATTCCATTTCGACCAAGTATCTGACCACCCGTTGGAAAATCTGGGCCTTTAATTATATTCATTAACTCTTTTTCTTCTAACTCAGGATTAGAAATCAAAGCCATCAAGCCTTCAATTAATTCAACTAAGTTATGGGGAGGTATGTTTGTTGCCATACCTACGGCTATTCCTGAAGAACCATTCAATAACAATTGGGGGATTCTTGCAGGTAATACAGTTGGTTCTTGTTGAGATCCATCAAAGTTATCTGCAAAATCAACTGTTTCTGATTCAATATCCTCAAGCAAACTATCAGTAGTTAAAGATTGTAATCTTGATTCGGTATATCTCATCGCCGCAGGAGGATCATTATCAACAGATCCAAAATTGCCATGTCCATCAATTAATGGCATTTGCATTGAGAAATCTTGCGCCATCCTGACTAAAGCGTCATAAACAGCAGTGTCGCCATGAGGATGATATTTTCCTAAAACTTCTCCAACCACACGTGCGCATTTTCTGTAAGGTCTATCACTAGTAAGACCTAATTCATACATTGCATAGAGGATTCTTCGATGTACTGGTTTAAGGCCATCTCTCGAATCAGGCAAAGCGCGCCCAACAATCACACTCATCGCGTATTCCAAGTAGGAACGCGACATTTCATTTCTCAAGTCAGTCTGGATGATCCGGTCGTCGGATTCCCCGGGACCAGAGCTATTAGGTCCCAATGGATCAGCCATATATAAGGGTTTTACCAATTATAAGAACATCTGAGCATTAAGAAACCTTTTAAAGTAAATAACCATATATCAGAAAGTAAATCACCCCTAATCAAATCACTAATTACAAAATGATGAAATAAATTTCATTAAAAGCTGGGGAAATCATTTACTGAAAAAGCCAAAAAAGCATAATCTTGATTATCTATTCCCAACATTTGCTCAATTTGGCACTTCAGTTGGTAGTTTGACGAGAACTTATAAAATTATTTAGGTGTGAATTTTCAACTAGGGCGCACCAAAACCGTTCGAAGAGCCTACGGAATCGATGAAATTGCATTGGTCCCAGGAGATAGAACAGTTGACCCTGAAATCACAAAAACAAATTGGAAAATCGGGGGTCTTGAAAGAGATATTCCAATTATCGCTAGCGCAATGGATGGGGTTGTTGATGTAAATATGGCAATTGCCTTGTCAAATATAGGAGCCCTAGGTGTTTTAAACCTAGAAGGAGTTCAAACCAGATACGAAGATCCAGAACTTGTTTTAAATAAAATCCGAACAACTGGTAATGAGGACTTTGTTCCTCTAATGCAAGAAATTTATAAGCAGCCGATAAAAGAAGAATTAATCTTAAAAAGAATTCAAGAAATAAAGGATGGTGGTGGGATTGCCGCAGTAAGTGGGACTCCGATAGCCGCTATTAAATTCAAAGATTTAATAAAATCCTCAGGTGCAGACTTATTTTTTCTTCAGGCAACCGTTGTTTCTACAGAACACATAGGCAAACAAGGCAATCAAAATCTTGACCTTTATGATCTTTGCAACAACATTGATATACCAGTTGCGGTTGGCAATTGTGTTACGTATGAAGTTTCTCTGAAGCTAATGAGAGCAGGTGCAGCAGCTGTTATGGTTGGAATAGGACCTGGGGCAGCATGTACATCAAGAGGAGTACTAGGTGTTGGGATACCTCAAGCAACTGCTATTTCGGATTGTTCTGCTGCAAGGGATGATTTTAAAAAAGAGACTGGCAAATATGTTCCAATCATTGCTGATGGTGGAATTATTACAGGTGGTGATATTTGCAAATGCATAGCTTGTGGTGCTGATTCAGTGATGATTGGGTCTCCAATTGCAAGATCTCAAGAGGCTCCTGGGAAAGGATTTCATTGGGGTATGGCGACTCCAAGCCCTGTCCTACCAAGAGGAACAAGAATTAAAGTTGGAACGACAGGTAGTTTAGAAAGTATTATTTGTGGTCCTGCAATTCTTGATGATGGAACCCACAATTTATTGGGAGCACTCAAAACCTCTATGGGAACACTAGGAGCAATTAATATCAAAGAAATGCAGAAAGTTGAGGTTGTTGTTGCACCTTCGTTGTTAACAGAAGGCAAGGTTTACCAAAAAGCACAACAACTAGGAATGGGTAAATAAAGATACTGAAAGATTTCAGAATTAAGTCCAAGAGCTAGAATTGAGTAGTGAGAGCCTTTGCTCTCGCACTCCTCACACATAAAAAGCCCAACTTGTTTGGGCTTTTCTTAATTGAAAGACTACAAATCAATATTCAAACTTCATTTAAAAATGGCAGAAAAACTTTTTTTAGGCAAAATACAATTGTTATTATTTAGTTATTAAGATCTCTAGGTATGTCCACAGCTTCTGCCGTAACTGATTCTTCCTTCGAACAAGAAGTCCTCCAGAGCGACGTGCCGGTTTTGGTTGATTTTTGGGCACCTTGGTGTGGACCTTGCAGAATGGTTGCACCAATTGTTGAAGAAATCTCAAAAGATTTCGAAGGCAAAATAAAAGTTTTCAAATTAAACACAGATGAAAATCCCAATGTTGCTGGTCAATATGGCATCAGAAGCATTCCCACTTTAATGATCTTTAAAGGCGGTCAAAAAGTTGATACTGTGGTTGGTGCAGTTCCTAAAGCAACACTCTCTGGAACAATCTCCAAACACCTTTAATTTCAAATAATCGATTTTAATTTTAAAACCCTTTCAAATTATTCCTAGGTAAATATATTGGCAAAAATTGGATTAATAGATTATGGAATGGGTAATCTTTTTTCCGTTCAACAAGCATTTAAAAGGGTTAGTCAACCTTTAGATATTATTTGCGATATCAACACACTCAAGTGTTGTGATGCACTAATACTTCCTGGAGTGGGTTCTTTTGATCCTGCAATGAATAATCTAAAGAAAACCAATCTGATTCCTTCAATAATTGATTGGGTAAATGATGGAAAACCTCTTCTTGGAATTTGCCTAGGATTACAGCTATTATTCGATAGCAGTGAGGAAGGAAGTTCAAAGGGTTTAGGAGTTATAAGCGGAAAAATTCGTAAATTACCTAATGAAAAAAACGAGAGAATTCCTCATATTGGTTGGGCTCCTATATATAAAACAAATGAATGTCCTATTTTAGAAAATCATCCTGCTTCTAATTGGATGTATTTCGTACATTCATACTCAGCATCTCCTTTAGAACAAAAAACCACTGTAGCTACAACAAAATTTGGTAAAACTGATGTTTCTTCAATTGTTTGGCATAAAAATACTGGTGCCTGTCAGTTTCATCCTGAAAAATCTGGAGTCGCAGGGCAAAAACTTATTTTTAATTGGATTAATTGGTTGAAAAGAACTAAATTTTAATTTGAAAGGCAAACTGAAACTTATTTCTGGGAAAAGGATAGCAAGTCCTTCATCTCAAAATACAAGACCGACAACATCAAAAGTCAGAGAAGCCATAATTAATATGCTTGGGAACAATCTTAAAGAAGCAAGTTGGTTAGATCTTTGCAGTGGAAGTGGTGTAATGGCATGTGAGGCTTTACAAAAAGGAGTAACAAGAATCCTTGCAATAGAAAAGGAGAGGGCAATAGCAAAATTATGCAAAAAGAACCTTATCGATATATCCAACACTCTGGATCATCCCTTTCAAATTGAGGTCAAATGTAGAGAAGTTATCTCATTTCTAAAAAAGGGGCCAAAAGATAAAAAGATCAAATTTATTAAAGATTCCAAAAACTCTGAATATAAATTTGATTTTATTTTTCTGGACCCTCCATACCATTCACAATTATATGAAACATCTCAGGAACTTTTATTATCAAAGAAATGGATTAAAAAAAAATCAACATTGATATGCGAATGCTCGTCAAAATCACTACCAAGAATCCATAATGGTTGGGAATTAAATAAAGAGAAATCTTATGGGAACACAACTCTTCTTCTTCTTACTCCCAATCAGGCATTGAACTGCTTCGACGATACTGATTCCATGCACTAACAAAAAGGCCTAATAATGTTATTGGAACTAGCCCAAGAACAATCCCACATAGAAGGGGCTCAATCATTGGATCGTATCTTTCAAAAGTACTAGTAACAATTCTTTCATGTCAAAGAGGTTTTAGTGAATACTCCGTCATCAAAAGCATTAATAAATCAGAAACAAAAGATAAGCTCTTGGAGGATATTCTCCTTATCTGTTGCCACTGTTTTCTTCCTTACTATTCTTTGGGTAATAGGCAGCTTTAAACAAGATCCTTTCATAACTGAAACTTTATCAATTCAAGGAGAAGCTTTATCTGGAAGCAAATTATTCAAAATCAATTGTGCCGGCTGCCATGGGATTTCAGCCCAGGGTCTTGTGGGGCCTGACCTCCAAGAAGCAACAAAAGAATTGAATGATAAAAAGATTATTAATCAGGTTATTCGAGGTTTGACTCCACCAATGCCAAGTTTTGAAATAGATACTAAATCAATGGCTGATCTATTGGCATATATGCATACCCTAAATTAATAGTGACAAACAAAAAGACCCTAAAAGTAGTACTTGTTGAACCCACTGGAACAATCAATGTTGGGAGTGTTGCCAGACTATGTGAAAACTTTAGAGTCAATGAATTAAGGCTGGTTTCTCCTCAGTGCGATTATTTAGCTAAAGAAGCGAAAAGGATGGCTGTCAGAGGAATAAAAATATTAGAAGAAGCAAAGGTATATAACAATCTCAACGCAGCACTTTCAGACTGTTCAAGAATTATTGCGACTTGCGGAAGAAAAAATCATGGAGACATTCCTCTTGATTCCAATAAATACGCAATTTGCTGGGCTCTTGAAAGCAAAAGAGAAGAAACAATAGCTTTAGTTTTCGGAAGAGAAGATCGAGGTTTATCCAATGAAGAGCTTTTAAAAGCAAATAAAGTAATTAGTCTTAATACAAGTGAAAATTATCCATCACTAAATCTCTCACATGCAGTAGCAATTGTTCTTCATCAATTTTATGAATTTAATAAGCTTGATTCAATAAAGCCCAACAGATCAAAAAGTCATCCTGCCAATTTAATTAAATTAGAAGATTGTATTAACGATGCAGGCAATCTCTTTCTTGAAATTGGTTTTTTAATGCAACATACTTATAAAGCTAAAATGACAAAAATCAAGAAACTGCTTCTAAGAGCAGAAATAAAAGATGATGAAGTTGCACTAATTAGAGGAATAATCAGCCAATGCAGATGGGCAATTAAAAATAAAAATGATTAATTAAAATTAAAAGCTACAATAAATAGGAATGATTTATATTCTTTAATTTAAAAGTGAAAATTCATTTGAAAGTAATATCAAATATATTGTTAACAAGCGTAAGCTTATCAGTTCTACTTGGCAGCGTTCTAAGTATCATTGGTCCAATTTATGAAAGCAATAGAATAAATAGGAAAATCATTACAGTAGGCAAATCAAAAAAGTTTAATGAAAAAGAATTAAGAGCTATTAAACCAGAATTGTTATTTAAAAAGAATAAAATAGAAAGGCTTGAAAAACTAATCAACAAATGGCAATCTCTTATAATTAAAAATTCAGATCTAGATGTTAGTTGTTTCTTCTTATCATTAGATAATCAAGTTTATGCAGAAATAAAATCTGAAAATAAACTTCCTGCAGCAAGTAGCATAAAGGTACCTATTTTAATTGTTTTATTAACAATGCTGGATAGAGGGGAAATATTTTGGAATGAAAAGTTAACACTTACAGAAGATACAATTGGTAGTGGGGCAGGATGGATGGCTTACCAAGAGATTGGTGAGGAATTCCCTGTTTTTGAAGTCGCCACTGAAATGATTAGAGTTAGTGATAATACCGCAACTAATTTACTAATAAAAAGAATAGGAGGAATAAAAATAATTAATAAAAAGTTCAAAGAAATCGGATTAGAAAATACACAAATAAATAACTTTCTTCCAGATCTAGGTGGAACAAATATTACATCAACAAAAGATCTATCTTTAGCAATCGCTTTAGTTGATAATGGTTATCTACTTAATGTTACTTCTAGAGATATTTTCAGGGAAATCATGCAAAAATCAAAAACAAATACTTTAATTCCTTCAGGAATTTTAAGGGGTCTTGGTAAAGAAAATAAAAACATTGACTATCATCTTGCATTAAAAGGTTATTTAGTTCACAACAAAACTGGTGATATAGGAATCTCCTATTCAGATACGGCTCTAATTCAAACTCCTCAAAATAGAAGAGCATTTGTAAGTTTCATCGTTAAAGGTCCCTTTAACGATCCAAGGTCACCTGAGTTAATAAGAAATTTATCAGCAGAATTAGTGCCTTTTTTAGTGCACGCTCAAAAATGAACTAACCCAAATCAGATTTTGTATGGACTTCTATATAAAAATTGCTTTTCATTATCATTTTTTTTTGGGACTTTATGAATCTAAAGAGACCTGCTTATGAAACAATCTTGTTACTAGTACTAAGAAAGTGAGTTCAATTAGAAAACGCAGAGTGTTTCCATTCACTTCAGTGATTGGGCAAGAGGAAATGAAGCTAGCGCTTCTTTTGAATGTTATTGACCCGAGAATTGGCGGAGTGATGATAATGGGTGATAGAGGGACTGGCAAGTCAACGACAATAAGAGCACTTGCTGATCTCCTTCCTGCTATTGAAATAGTTGAAGGCGATCCCTATAACAGTTCTATTGATGATCCAGATCTTCAAAGCAATGACGTCAGAGAAAGGCTAGAGAGTGGTGACGATATAAAAAAGGTGGAGACACAAGTACCCATGGTTGATCTTCCATTAGGAGCTACTGAGGATAGACTCTGTGGAACTATTGATATTGAAAAGGCACTTAGTGAAGGCATTAGAGCCTTTGAACCAGGTCTTCTAGCGAAAGCCAATAGAGGTTTGCTATATGTTGACGAAGTCAACCTATTAGATGATCACCTGGTGGACGTTCTTCTGGACTCTGCTGCTTCAGGATGGAATACAGTTGAACGTGAAGGAATTTCTGTTCGCCATCCTGCGAGATTTGTACTTATTGGCTCAGGTAACCCTGAAGAAGGAGAGTTAAGGCCACAGTTACTTGATCGTTTTGGAATGAGTGTAGAGGTAAGGACAGTAAGAGAAGCAAAACTTCGCGTTCAAGTCGTTGACCAACGCACAGCCTTTGATAATAATCCTGAAGCTTTTAGTGATTCGGTTCAGGGGAATCAAGACTCCCTTCAACAAAAAGTTGTTGATGCTCAAAATTTACTTAAGGAAGTTTCCATCGATGAAGATCTAAGGCTAAAAATATCTGCCGTTTGTGGTGAACTTGATGTTGACGGTCTAAGAGGAGATATCGTGACAAATAGAGCAGCCAGAGCTATAGCAGCATTTGAGGGAAGAAAGGATGTAACTGAAGAAGATATTGCTCGTGTTGTCTCTACAGCTTTAAGGCATAGACTTAGGAAGGATCCTCTCGAACAAGTTGACTCTGGAGATAGAGTCATAAAAGCTTTTTGCAAAGTTTTCGAAAAGAATGAAAATAATGATTTATCTGAATTTGAACTGGCTTCGACAAATTAAGTGCGGATACTAGGAATAGATCCAGGGTTAGCAAGAGTAGGTTACGGAATTATCGATGAATTAGAAGGCAAAAAAACAATGCTTGATTGCGGGATTATAGAAACTAAATCAACAGAAAAAGAAGAAAAAAGGCTTTTAGAAATTTCTAATGATTTAAGCTCAATAATTAGTAAATGGAGCCCACAATCCGCAGCAGTAGAAAAGTTTTTTTTCTATCGCTCGAGTACAACAATAAGTGTTGTTCAGGCTCGTGGCGTAATAATGATGACTTTAGGAAAGCACAATCTTTCGATACAAGAATTTCCACCAATGCAAATAAAACTTGCTGTGACTGGTTTTGGTCATTCCGATAAAGATGAGGTCCTGAAATCCGTAATGCATGAACTCAATCTTAATTCTCCACCAAAGCCAGATGACGCTGCAGATGCATTAGCAATCGCTCTTACTGGAATCTATCTTAAATAATTAATCTAAATTTGAAATATACATATTTTAGAAAATGAATAAAAGTATTAAATCAAAAAAAGAAGTTAAAAGAAAAGAATATAATTTAATACGTTGTTCTAATTCACCTTTACTACATGAGAAAATAAGATCCAATGTTAAGTCAGCATTACAACTACTTTTAAAGAAATACCATGTTGAAGATAAATATATAGGTATTTATTGGCCATTAAAAGGTGAGGTAGATATAAGGTTTATAAAAGAGACTACTAATCAAAAGACTGCTTTACCTTCTAGCTCCAAAAATCAAGGAATAAACTATCATCATTGGTCAAATAATCAGCTAAAGCTTGATTCAAATAGAATTCCCTCACCCATTGGAGAAAAGGCTATAAAGCCTATTGATATTTCTATCTTATTCGTCCCAGCGCTTGCGATCGATCAAGATGGCTATAGGTTGGGTTACGGTGGAGGCTACTTTGATCGTCTTCGTCAAAAAGATATGTGGATTTCGATACCATCATTTGTAGTTATTAGTAATAACTGCATATCTAAAAAACCTTTACCTCGCGACAAATGGGACTTACCTTTTAGCGGTTGGATAAGCGAAAAAGGTCTACATCAAATTGAAGCAACTAAATAATTAATTAGGGTTTAAGATAAATCAATTATTTGATCCCTGGAGGTGATTCAAATTAAAGAAAAATCTCTCATTAATACTTATGGAAGTGATTCTTTAGATGATCTTATAGAGCGTCTACAATCAACTTCAAATCCTAAACGGCGTTATGAATATATTTTATGGCTCGCTAAAAGTCTTCCAACATTACCTGAAGAACTTCACATTGAAGGGACAAAAGTAAAAGGATGCATCTCAGAAGTATATGTATTTGGAAATCTTCACAACGGTAAAATTCAATGGAAAGGGTATTCAGACGCAGTAATAACGAAAGGATTGCTAGCTTTTCTTATAAAAGGTTTAAATGATCTAACACCTTTTGAAGTACTCTCTATAGATGAGAAATTCATTGAGATGACAGGACTAAACAAAAGCCTGACGCCATCAAGAGCTAATGGTTTTCTTAACATATTCCTAAAAATGAAAGCTCAAGCAAAAAATCTCTCACTACAAAGCTCTGAAAATAAATAAATAGAGTTTTAAAAAATTATCGCCTAATAAAAACATGAAAAAAATTGGTATTGGTTTAATTGGCCTAGGCACAGTGGGTCAGGGTGTAGCGAATATAATTAGCAACCCAAATGATAGACATCCATTAGTTGGAGAACTTGAATTAGTAAGCGTTGCCGTAAGAGACCTCCAAAAGGAAAGGGATATTTCCTTTCCAGATTCAATACTTACTACTAACCCAATTGAAATAGTAAATAATCCCAATATTCAGATCGTTGTTGAAGTAATGGGTGGAATAGAGCCAGCGAAATCATTAATAATCCAAGCCATAAGATCAGGTAAATCTGTTGTAACTGCCAATAAAGCAGTAATTGCAAGACATGGAGAGGAGATCGCAAATGAAGCAAAATCCGCTGGAGTTTATGTTCTTATTGAAGCAGCAGTAGGAGGAGGAATCCCAATAATTGAGCCCCTAAAGCAATCCCTCGGAGGTAATCAGATAACGAAAGTAAGCGGAATAATAAATGGAACGACTAATTACATCCTCTCGAGAATGGATAAAGAAGGAGTTAATTATGCCGATGTATTAAAAGATGCACAACAGCTTGGATATGCAGAAAGTGATCCTGCCGCAGATGTAGAAGGATCAGATGCAGCAGACAAAATTGCAATTCTAAGTGGTCTTGCCTTTGGTGGCACAATTAATCGAGCTGAGATCCCAACAACTGGAATAAATCTTCTAGAAGCTATAGATGTTAATTACGCTAGAAAATTAGGTTACGCAATTAAGCTTTTAGCCATATCTGAAAAGGAAAAAGCTCAATCGAGTGGGGAAGAAAGCCAGCCACTTTCTATTTGGGTGGAGCCCACCTTAGTACCTGCAGACAATCCATTAGCAGGTGTAAATGGAGTGAACAATGCAATCCTTGTAGAAGGAAATCCAATTGGCCAAGTAATGTTTTTCGGACCAGGTGCAGGATCAGGTCCAACAGCATCAGCTGTCGTTGCAGACATACTTAACATTGCAGGAATCCAGGCAATGAGTGAAGAAAATCCCTTTAACTTAGATCCTCTTCTATCAGCAAAAAGTTGGAGAAGCTGTCATGTAGCTAATGAAAAAGAAATAACAAAAAAAAATTACATACGACTAATTGCCGAAGATACTCCTGGAGTGATTGGTCAAATCGGGAATATTTTTGGACAGAAGAAAATATCTATTGAATCAATTGTGCAATTTGATGCAAGTCATAATCAAGCTGAAATAGTCGTTATTACTCACAAGATCAAACAAGGACAACTTAGTGAGGCTCTCTTAGAGATAAAAGGCTTACCACAAGTAAAAAGAATTGCAGCCACAATGGGTTGTCTTTAGCTAACGAACACTAGTCAAATCAAAATTAAGTTGCTAATTATAGAAATATAACAATAGAAAATTTTAGTTTAAATTTCTTTCGAAACTAAACTATGAAATCAACCAAAAAAGTAATTGAGAAAACCAGAACAAAAATAAATGAAAATATTAATCAAGGAGATTGTGTTCACCTGAAGAATCAAGAAGAGCTTTTTCAGGTATTAGGAATAGATAATGCCTACGAGAAGTGTTGGGTTAGAGAATGGCCACTTAATCCTAATGGATCTCCAGTTTTCGAAATATCTATTCAACAAGTATCCACAAATCATTAAATAGTTCTCCAAAATAAGGATTATTTTATAATCAAATACCAATGGAAAGAATAAATAATGTAAAAAATATTATAAAGTTATCAAGTCTAATCTTGATAGTTTTTCTTTTATCTTGCGTTCAAAATAAAAAAAGAGAAACTATTATTGTTGCAAGTGCTGGAAGAATTGAATCCCTTGATCCTGCTCAAGCCAATACTCTTAGGACACTACAAATATTAAGTGCTCTTGGAGATACTTTATACAAAATAAATAAGGAAGGGAATCTTTCTCCAAACCTAGCTAAAGATCTACCAAAAATAAGTAAGGATCGTTTGATAATAGATATTCCACTAAGAGAAGATGTTTCTTTTCACGATGGAAGTGCCTTCAATGCAGAAGCGATGAAGTTTAGTCTTTATCGCTTCATGAAAATAGGAACCTTAAATTACCTATTAAATAACAAAATAGAAGACATTGAAGTCAAAGATGAATTTCTTCTTAGAATAAACTTGAAAGAACCATCTAGTTCTATAAAAAGTCTTTTAACCTCAGTCAATCTAACACCTGTATCTCCTAATTCATATTCAAACTACAAAGATAAATTCAATAATAAAAGCTTTATCGGTACTGGTCCATACTCTTTAGAAAGTTTCAGTTCAAATCAACAAATAATCAAACCATTTAGTAATTATTGGGGAAAAAGACCTTTAAATAAAGGAATTGACTTTGTAAATTACAGCAATTCTAATACTCTTTTTAGCGCAATTAAAACAAAAGAAGTTGACGTCCTAATATCAAATTCTATTGATGATATGCAGCGTGTCGCATTAAATAATATGGTTAAGAAAGGTAAGGTTAATTCTGGAGAAGGAGATCCTATAGAAATTGGATTCATCACCTTTAAGAGCAACACATTACCTTTAGAAAAACAAAAAATCAGAGAAGCTCTTTCATACACAATTGATAGAGAACTCATTAGTCAAAAAGTAAGTTTTGGGACTAGAGAACCTTTAAGATCAATAGTCCCTCCTCAATTACACAAAAAAGAATCTTCACCATGGTCCAAATATCAACCTAAGCTTGCAAGAACTTTATTAAAAAAAGAAGGTTACTGCGAAAAGGATATCCTTACCATTCCGTTAACATTTAGATCTAATGTACCTGCCGATAAATTACTTGCTCTTACGTGGCGAGATCAAATAAAAAGAGACTTATCTGACTGTATAAAAATAAGTTTAAATGGCGTTGAATCAACAACAGTTTATAAACAACTATCCGATGGTGCCTTTGAAGCAGTCATATTAGATTGGACTGGAGCATATCCGGACCCAGAAGCATACTTAACTCCTTTATTAAGCTGTACCAAAATAAAGAAAAGTACTTGCCTTAAAGGAGAAGCTGTTTTCAGTGGTAGTTTTTGGGGGGATAATCAAGTACAAGAACTCTTGAAAAAAAGTGAAGTATTAGAGGGTGAAAGTAGATTAAATACTTTAAAAAACATTGAGAAGCTAGCTGCAGAAGGAAGTTCTTACTTACCAGTTTGGCTAGTCAAGCCTAAAGCTTGGTCTTTAAAAAATATAAGTCAACCAGAATTCTCAAGTAATGGATTAATCATTCTAAAAAACTTAAAAAGAGAATAATTTTGTCAACCAAAAAGGAACTTTTCAAATATATCCTCTCAAGATTAGCTCTATTGCCAATTATGCTTTGGATAATTTCAAGCTTAGTTTTTATATTGCTTAGAATCGCACCTGGTGACCCTGTAGATGCAATTCTAGGAAATCGAGCAAATGAATTCGCCCGGGAAAGTCTAAGAATTAAGCTTGGATTAGATAAACCTTTAATCAATCAATACTTAGAATATATAAATCATCTAATACATGGAAATCTAGGTATTTCACTAAACACACAAGAACCTGTACAAGTAATTATTTCTAAAGCTCTTCCTGCAAGTATAGAGTTAGCAATATTTGCAATATTAATAGCTTCATTCGTCGGTTATTTAATTGGTTTTTTAGGAGCAGTTAAACCAGAAAGCAGAATAGATTTTTTGGGAAGGATTTTTGGTATTGGAACCTACGCATTGCCTCCTTTCTGGGCAGCTATGCTAATTCAAATCATTTTTGCAGTATCACTAGGCTGGTTGCCAATAGGAGGAAGATTACCCCCTGGAATGAGTTTGCCACCCTCCGTTACTGGCTTTTTACTTGTAGATAGTATTTTAAACAAAAACATTGAGATGTTTTTTAGTTCTTTTGAACATTTGATATTACCTTCATTCACATTAGGGCTGTTATTAAGTGGAATATTTAGTCGTTCCTTAAGATTAAATTTAGAGGAAATTTTAAAAAAAGATTATATCGAGGCCGCCAAAAGTAGAGGTATAAATGAATCTAGAATATTTTTCAAACATGCTTTACCAAATACACTGCTCCCTATATTAACAATTACTGGATTAACAATTTCCTCTTTAATTGGTGGAGCACTTTTAATTGAAATAACATTTTCATGGCCTGGAATTGCACTTGGCCTTCAAGAAGCTATTAGCCAAAGGGATTATCCAGTTGTCCAAGGAATAGTTGTTATCATCTCAAGTATTGTTGTTATGATTAGTATTGGAATAGATATCGCTATTGCATACATTGACCCAAGAATTAGCTATTGATCTCTTATAAGTCTTTCAATTAAAGATCTATCCAAAATATGAAATTTAAGCTCATCTTTAGTTAGATTAGTTTCCGAAGGAATTGATTTTTTTTCTTCTAACATTTCTAAGAAACTAAT
>QCPI01000002.1 GCA_003212625.1 Prochlorococcus sp. AG-436-J02 | reverse complement strand
AAAAATAGCTATATTCATAATTTTGAGATAATACAAGAACATCCTAAGAATGACTATAGTGTCAGGATTAGTAGTCCTAAAGCAATTTTGGATCCAACAAATAATGATATAGAAATTATTGACAGTACTATTAACATAATTAAAAATAATGGTAGAGAATTACTAGTAGAGTCGGGAAGTTCTACACTCAACAATTCAAACAGCCTTATAAGAGTTTTTAATAATGTATCTATTATATTGTCAGATACAAGCAAATATTTTATAAAAACAAACTCTTTTAACTGGTATATAAATACATCCAATATTAATCTAGATAGTCCAATATATGTGAATTTTGATAATACAAATATAATCTCTACAAAAGGTACATACAATATTAGTTCTAGTCAACTTAAATTGCAGAACAATATATTCTCTAGCAGTATTTTTAATAATAAAGGCGAGGAGCAATTTCAGATAAAAATCATCTCCGATCTTGCTAAATGGGAAAATAATGATAATTCATTTCATTTCACATCAGATAATAAGCAAGTAGAAACTATTGTTTATTTTTTAGGTATTAAGTAAATCAAATAATTTATCAGACCAACCTGAAATCCACTTTTCATCCGATTTTGTGAATGATCGCTTGGACCATCCACCTACTATAGTTAAACCTTTTCTAGAAAGTGGATAAACAATAACAGCAGGCAAACCATCTAATACTGAATCAAACTCTTCTTTACCCGGAAATAATTCGGTATTAACTAGGGAAATTAATCTTTGTTGCTCTATTGCTCTTTTGCAAATATTACCTGGGATAAATGATTTATTTGTGATTAAGCCTCTTCTTAGAATGACTTTATTATCCCAAAAGATTAAGACTGTACTAGCAGCTGTAGCTGTTAATATCAAATGACTTCCCCATGCTAATTCATGTTTTTGTTCCTTAGATAATTCACTACTTAGTTCAAAAGCTTCCTCGCCGTTTAAAAATACTTTACTAGGTTGTTTGGGATTTATTTCAGTCCAAAGATAGCCAATCGTAATTAAAATGATAGAAGCTATTCCCGATATTGTTTCTCCTCTTACTAACGTTGGACTAATTTCATTAGCTGTAGATATATTAATAATTGATAAAACCAAAAGGAAAATACCAAAAATTATAACTATGTTTGAAATCTTATACATATTCCTATTTACAATTAATAAAATATAATTATATATATTATATAATACAAATATTGAAAATTTAAATTAGAAACTTCTCAATGTATAATATATATAATCTTTTTTAATAAATAAAATCATATTTAACAATATTCAACCATGCTTATTCCAATAGCCAAGAATTTTAAGGGGCTTATAACAATATCTGGTCCAACCAAAAGTGGAAAAAGTCAATTAGCTGAATTTTTAATAAAGGATCATGAATGCATTACATATATAGCCACATCAAAACCAAGAGAAAATGATCCGGAATGGAAACGTAGGATCGATATTCACAGAAAAAGAAGACCTGATGATTGGAAAATAATAGAACATCCTTCAGATATTTGTAATGTTATTGAGTCTATAGGCAAAGAACAAACAATATTAATAGATTCTTTAGGAGGATTAATTGAACAGTACATTATGACAGATGAGAATTCATGGAATTTGGTTCAAAATAATTTTATAAATTGTTTAAAAGATAATAATAACGCAATTATTGTTGTTTCAGAAGAAATAGGTTGGGGATTAGTTCCACCTACTAAAATTGGACATTTATTTAGAGAAAGACTAACAATTCTTTATTCATTAATATCAAGCCATTCAACACAAAAATGGCTAGCAATAAATGGGACAGCAATTGAATTAGACAAGATTGGTAGCAAAATTCCATGAAGACATCACTGATCCAGAGACCACGTGTTGCACTTTTTGAACCAAGAATTCCTCAGAACACTGGAACAATTGGTAGATCATGTCTAGCATTCAATTTAGCATTAGACATTATTAAGCCCACTGGCTTTAGCTTTGAAGATAAATATTTAAAGCGAGCTGGTTTAGATTATTGGAAAGATGTAGATGTACATTTATATGAATCCTTTGATGAGTATAAGAAATGTTTTAATACTTCAAGAATAATCGCATTAACTAAAAAAAGTGAAAATTCTATAGAAAATATTATCTATAAAAATACTGATATTCTTTTGTTTGGAAGAGAAGATACAGGATTGCCGGATTACATAAAAAACAAATGTGATTTAATAGCTGGAATAGAAATGCCAGGTGGAGAAAGTCAAATAAAGCTAGGTGGCGTTAGAAGCCTAAATTTATCAGTTGCATGTGGAATAGTTTGTTATTCTGCTTGTGTTAAATTAAACTTATTAAATAAATAAAATATTTATTTAATATCTATTGTAATATTTTAAAGTAATGAAAATTCTATAATATTTATGAAAATAAAAAAAACAAGAAGGAGGCTATCTTTAGTTATTAAATTCTATCATAGCAATTAGTTTTTCATTGGTTTCAAAAATAATTTGCGTAGGTTGATAAATATAACTATAATATGTATAACAAGCAATTTTAAGTATTAATTTAGAACATGAAATCATTATATATTGATATCAAGAATTTAATTCCTTATTTACTTCTAATAGCAATATACTTTTTCTTTGTAAATCTAGAGGCAAAGAATGATATAAATAATATAAAGTTAAATAAAAGTGATAATGAATCATACAATGACGAATTGATTGTTGATGAGACTATTAATACAATTCGTTTACCAGTTATTCCCTTTAACGAATAATATTAATCCTTTTAAATCTAAATATATTTGATTATGTTTGATAAAATTAATGTAATATAGGTAATTTATTATATTATAAAATTTTTTTATTTTATAATAAGGATTTTGTAAATATAAATACTAGGCAAGTTTATTGTTAAATTTAATTTAAATTGTATTAATAATTTCTTGTTTTTTTAATAACTTTTTGGTTTTCAGCTCGTGTAAGAGTGGCTTCAATTTGAGCTAGTACTTGCTGAAGCTCAGCTGTTTTCTTCAATGAGTTCTCTGCCATAGATCGTAGTTTTTGAAGTTCTTTAGATGCGGTTTTCATAGTGAAAGTGAAAAAGTCATGATTTTAAGAAGTTAAATGCAAATGATCTAACGTAGAAATCAGTGAGCCATATACACGATAGAAAAAATATGCCAGAGATTTTCTATATGTCAATAGGTAAAATATGAAAAGATGGATTGCTAATAATTTATGGATTTGATATGAAATATAAAAAATAAATAAAGATTAAAAAGTCACAAAATTAATTAAAATATTATTTTTGTAAAAAAAAAGAATATAGCTCAGCATTTGAACTATATCCTTTTTTCTATGAGTATTAAATCATCTTATCAAACAAAAGGATTTAATTTAGAATTAGTTATCCTTTCCTTTTTTTTCTGAATCTACAGGTCTCACTGGTTTAGGCAAAAGCATAATAAAAATCTGTCTCTATATTCATTTATAGTTAGTTTTCATGAGACGTAAATAATAATTCAAGGTTTGAAACTTCTTGATACAAGATTTTCCTATATTTTTGCAGTTTTCTCAGTTACCTTTTGATTTTCCTTTCTTGACAAGGTTGCTTCAATTTGAGCTAAGACTTGCTGTAGTTGAGAAGTTCTATCTATCGCTGATTGAGCTTTTGCTCGAAGCTTTTGAATTTCTTGTGAAGATTGTTTCATTAGCTATTGAAATTAGCATCAGTGATAGCTAGTTTTTAAAAAATCAAGAAACCAAGACAGTAGTTAAATTATATATGTATTATCTTATGGTTGAAGAAATCCCTATAACTATTCCTTATTAAGGATGATGAATAATGACAGAAGAATGGAAACCGGTAGATTCACAAATCCTGGTAGATGCCTGGGAAGAAATAAAAGACTGTGCAGAAGCAATCCAAAAAGATCTTGCCTGTCCAGATGAAACTATTTCTAAAATGCTTAGATCTGTGGCTGAAACCTTTGACAATACAGTAGAAGATATCCTTGATAAGGAAGAGCAGGATTGGGAAAAATAAAAACGACTTATGATTAAATGATGATTCCAGATTTCTTTCAATCTCCAGAGCCAATAAATAACATTGGCTTATTGAAAATATTATTAGGATTATTTTTTGTTTTATTCGCAACCTTTGTAGGTGTCGAAATAAGACTTGAAAATGATGAGGAAGACTAATAAAACAGGTCACTAAAGCATTTATATTATATTAATTATGGGACAATTATAAAACCATTATATATTGTTTAAAAAAACTATCTAGGTTAATCTAGATATAATCAAAAGCAATAGTTAGTGAACATTGAAAATAATACTAATTTTTACATAAAAGAAAATTTAACTAAGTGAAATATATAATAAAATAGCATCAATTCCTCATTATTTACAATACTTGTTAATAATATATCTATGCTTTAAAATCATTGAAAGTATTCTGGTGTTTTTTTTTTATGATTATAATATTATTATGATTAATAAAAACCATGTGAGTTAATGAACAGATCCAACAGTAATAAAAAAATGATGTATAATTGAAATATTATTGAATTTAATTCATTAAGGTATATATTATTAGAAATTCTATTATATTTTATTCGAAATATTATTTATTTATAAAGTTTTATATATGTCCTTAGTCTCATAAAAAATGGGCTAAACCAAATAACTTTATTATTGCGATGCATTTAATTTAAGAAATTCTTTGAGTTAGAAAATTTATATTATTATTACCTTTTTTTCAGTGCAAGATAAATACAATAAAATATATTTTAATTATGCAATTACATATTAAGTATTTTTGAAAATAGATGGATCCATTTACTTAATCTATTTAATATTATTTATAAACAAAAAATAATTAATTCTAGTTAAATAAAAGTAATTTATTTTTTTTGTGGAATAGTTGTTGGAACTATAAACCCATTTAATTAAGCAATTAGCAATTAAGGAAGGACGTAAAAGATTCGAGATCTAAAGATTTCTTCCTTTGTAGACCATACTGAATTAATATGGTTTTGTATACCGACTTTCCTAGCAGACTTGATATAGTACTTTTAAGTACTTATTACTTGACAAGACGATACATTTAGTCTGTAAAGTTCAAAGGTATAAATATGTCAGTGTAGCTCAGCCGGTTAGAGCACAGCATTCATAACGCTGAGGTCGAGAGTTCAAGTCTCTCCACTGACATTCAATTTTTTCAAACTATAGCTGGATGTTAACTAATGATACCTGTAAATTGTAATATTCAGTAAAATCAATAATACATCTAATTTATTTTCTAATCTTATGTTAAACAAAATATTTTATTGATTCTATTTCATATCTATTTGGTTCAGACGATCTTTAAAAGTAGAGGTTGATTTTTCTTCATTTATATTTTTTACTTCAAAAAGGTTGGTATCTAATTGTTTCCTATTATTTTCTATAGATGTATGTTTATAAATTGAAAAATTCTTTGAATTATTAAAACTTACATTGGTATTATTATTATCTACTTTATTAGAATATGTTTGTTTTGAATAACTTATATCTTTTGAAGTAGTTATATTTAAATTATCTCTATTAACGATGTTACTATCATTTATTGTTTTAGATGATGTATTTTTCTTTTTATTTAAAGGGTACTTTTTAAGTTCATTCCTCAACTGATTTAATAACTTAAAATGATTTGAGCAACTATATTTTTTAACTAGGGACAGATCCCAACTTATTTGATCATTCATTTTTTGAGATAATGGTCGTTTAGCGAAATGAGAAACCTTTGTACTTAACATGATAAATTATTCTTAGGAAAAGGGAAAGACCCTAGCCTCTAAACCATTAAAAAAATACGAAAATTTCCATGACTACTAATGAATGCCTAAGGGTAGGGATGCAAGCACCAGACTTTGCTGCAACAGCAGTCATTGATCAAGAATTTAAAGACATCACACTCTCTCAATACAAAGGTAAATATGTCGTTCTATTTTTCTATCCATTAGATTTCACTTTTGTATGTCCAACTGAAATTACAGCCTTCAGCGATAGATATAGTGATTTCAGCACTAAAAACACAGAAGTATTAGGTGTATCGGTTGATAGCAAGTATACACATTTAGCTTGGATTCAAACACCAAGAAATGAAGGAGGAATTGGTGATATTAATTATCCACTTATATCCGATCTTAAGCGAGAAATATGTCAAGCTTATAATGTATTAAATGAAGATGGAGAAGCTGATAGGGGGTTATTTATAATTAACCCAAGTGGTGTAATTATGCATTCAACTATCAATAAGGCACCAGTAGGTAGAAATATAGATGAAACTTTGCGGATTTTACAGGCATATCAATACGTTGAATCACATCCTGATGAGGTATGTCCTGCAGGTTGGACACCAGGTGACAAAACAATGAAAGAAGACCCCAAGGGAAGTAAAGAATATTTTTCAGCTTTATAAATATAATAAATTAATGGTTGATTAATTTTCTGATAGGAAAGATTTAAGTTCAGCAATAACATGTTCAGCTTCAAGTGTTTCTTTATCTATAAGTTCGTCAACAAGTAGATGCATTAGTGAAACTTTATTAGATAATATTTTTATTGCATGATTCATAGCTTTCTTTGTTATTAATATAATCTGTTTGTCAATTTCTTTACTTGTTTTCTGGGAGTAATCTTGTTTACTTCTAAGAATATCTCTTCCAAGGAAAATTGAATCATTACTAGTTTCATAAGCAATAGGTCCAAGGTCGGAAAAACCAAATTTGGTAACCATTTGATTAGCCCAAAAATAAACATCTTCAAGATATTTTTGTGATCCTTGAGTAACTTCCTTAGTACCAAAAATAATTGTTTCGGCTGCTCTAGCACCTAGGGAAATGACAATTTTGTTATAGATATAGCTTCTGGTGATAAGTCCACTATCAAGACTTTCCTCATCAGGTGTGAAATAAGTCATACCTGATATATCTCCAAGGGACTTAAATAAAGAAATTTTTTCCAATTTATCTTGCGATGGAATAGATAATGAAACTAATGTTCTACCAATTACCTGATATGCAATTTGTCTTTTTTTTGTAATATCAGTAAGTGGTTTAGATAGTAATCCAAAGCGAGCTTTTTCAAGAGCTACTTCTAGTTCACTAGAACCAATTTTAGATTTATCATTTCTTGCAGTATAAATTGCTGCTTCATTTAACAAATTTTCAAGATCAGCTCCCGAGAAACCGGGTGTCTTTAAAGCCCAATCATTAAGTTTGACTGAATCAGAAAGGGGTTTAGATCTGGCATGTACGGACAATATTTTGTACCTAGCTTTTCTATCAGGAAGAGATATATCAATACGCCGATCAAATCTTCCAGGTCTTGTAAGAGCACGATCAAGGATATCGGGCCTATTTGTAGCAGCAAGTACAATTACACCACTATTAGACTCAAAACCGTCCATCTCAGTAAGAAGTTGGTTTAGGGTTTGCTCTCGTTCATCATTACCACCACCAATGCCAGCTCCCCTCTGACGTCCTATCGAATCAATTTCATCTATAAAAACGATGCATGGTGACTTAGTTTTGGCATTTCTAAAAAGATCTCTTACTCTACTAGCGCCAATACCCACAAACATTTCAACAAATTCTGATGCTGAAATAGAAAAGAAAGGAACATTTGCTTCACCTGCTATTGCACGAGCTAATAATGTCTTGCCAGTACCAGGAGGTCCAACAAGCAAAACACCTTTTGGGGTTACTGCCCCTAGGTCAATAAGGGTCTGTGGATTT
The DNA here is from genome assembly GCA_003212625.1 of Prochlorococcus sp. AG-436-J02. Taxonomy (GTDB): domain Bacteria; phylum Cyanobacteriota; class Cyanobacteriia; order PCC-6307; family Cyanobiaceae; genus Prochlorococcus_B. Next base: position 106,908 of record QCPI01000002.1, on the reverse strand, counting down.
TTTAAAAAACTAACTATTTCCTTTAATTCTTCTGATTCTTCATTTAAACCAGCTACATCGTCAAAAGTAAATTTAACGCATTCTTCATGTTTCACTCGAGAAGATCGGCGAGAAAAACTCTGCATGCTGTTTAATAACTTTGATGATCTTCTGATTAAAAATGAGAGAGATAAAACAAAGATAAAAGTGAGGCCAAATCCAGTAAATAAATTCGCTAAACGTTGTTCTGATCTTACATCTCTAACAGTAAGAGGGACATTAAATTCTTCAGAGATTCTAAGTATTTTTTGATCATTATAAAATATTGGAATTAATTCTTTCTCTCCATTAGTAAATTCGACTATAACCTCTCTTCTATTTGGGATTAAGATAATTGAAGTTATTTCTCCACTTTGAATATCCTTTAATAATTGACTATAACTTTTATTCATTAGACAATAGATTCAATAAATTCAATAGAATATATAAATAAACTATAGTCAAAATGATTACTAACTTGAGTTTATTTAGGAAAAAAGACAAGAAAAAAGATCTTGGTCAAAGTTTTTGTTAAAATGGTACATGACGTTATAAAATGTCTATTCAGCAAATGTTGAGAAAAAATGGCGGTACCAAAGAAAAAGACCTCTAAAGGAAAAAGAAATCAAAGGCATGCGATATGGAAAGGTAAAGCAGCTGTTGCAGCAGAAAAAGCCTTATCCATAGGTAAATCAGTCTTAACTGGAAGAGCTCAAGGTTTTGTATATCCAATGAATGACACTTCAGAAGAAGAATCTGATTAGACTTTATTAAGAACCAAGCTTAAAGGCTTCAAGTATTAGTGCATAAGTCGATCCTATCCTGAAGTTATTAATAATCACTATAATTAAAGAAAATTTTGAAAAGTCAGTAAACAATAATGATCGTATTGATATCTCTATTAAAAGTAAAAAAGAGATAGATAAAAAGACTGTATTAATAGGTTTATCCAGTAAAAAAGAAATTAAGCTATTGGTAAAATAAAAACCTGATAGTAATGAAATAAATAAAACACTTCGCTTACTCCATGAATCAGAAACTAGTGGTTTGACAAAAAATAATAATGAGTCTAAAGATTTTCTAAATTTAGTTTTCTGCATTTAATCAGATAAGGATGCTTTTAAGATAGGAAACATCAACCATATTATTAATTAAGGGCTTACCATAAATCAATTTTGAATAACTATTATTATGTCCAAGGCTATCAACACATGCATTAGCATCATTAATTAAGTTATGAGAATTAGATGACCACGGGGGTAAGGTCAAGAGACAATTAATTCCAGCTCTAATAGCAGCTTCAACACCAACTCTTGAATCTTCTATAGCAATACAATTCTCTTTAGATTGCTTAGATAATTTTACGGCCAGATCATATGCATCTGGGAAGGGTTTATGGTTGTGTACATCTTCATATGTAATTATATGAGAAAAAAATTTTAAATAAGATTTCAATGAATTATTTAAAAGTGGATCTAAAGAATCTCTTCCACTAGTAGTAACAATTATTTGCACAATATTAAAATCTGCAAGTTCCCTTACAAGTCTTAGAACACCATGTCTAACTTTTATTTTTCCGGAATTAATCAATTCCCTATAGTGAAAACGTTTTCTTGATTGGATTCGTGAACAGTCATCATTATTGAGTTCACTCTGAATTAAGTCTCGATAATGGATAATTCGCTTTAAGCCGCCGGATATTTTTAAAAGTTCTAAATATTTATTCTCATTCCAGTACCAATCCAATTCAAAATCTTTAAAAGCCAAATTAAAAGCAACCCTATGACCAGATAGCTCTGTGTCAGCGATGGTTCCATCAACATCCCAAAAAACAGCTGATAAATTATTCATGTGGTTCAATAGCATTTCTAATATAATTCCAATAAATTATGAATCAATGTAGGGTAAGCTTTTGGCAACAGATAATAGTCAAATCCAAAGATGGATATTACCTAAACCAATAAATATGGTTCAACTGGATAAATGCTTGGTAAATCTTACTTTACAGAAAGTTTTATGCAGAAGAGGAATAAATTTAGAAAATGAGTTGGCTGAATTCTTAACACCTTCAGAGCTCCCAAACCCAGAAACTCATTTCAAAGAATTGAAAAAAGCAACTCAAAGAATAATTGATGCATGTGATAGAAATGAAAAAATAGCAATATGTGGTGATTATGATGCAGATGGAATAACGAGTACTGTACTTTTAGTTGAATTATTATCTAAGTTAGGTGGAAATGCTATACCATTTATTCCATCAAGAAAAGATGATGGTTATGGATTAAATATTAAAATGGTAGATGAAATAAATATAAATGAAATAAAGTTAATTATAACTGTAGACAATGGTATCTCTGCATTTAATGCAATTAAAAAGGCAAACGCACTTGGCATCGATTTGATAATAACTGATCATCACAAGATTCAAAAATCCAATTTAAGTATATTTGCATTAATTCACCCAGAAAAAACGCCTAAGGATTCTCCCTATAAATATTTAGCTGGCGTTGGTATTGCATATATGCTAGCAAACAATATATGTAATAAATTAAATTATAATATTGAAAACACAACTGCAAATGTATTTTTTTGTATTGGTACAGTGGCAGATATGGCACCTATCATAGGAGCTAATAGAAAATGGCTTAAGGAGTGTTTACCAAAAATAAATACCACTAAAAACATAGGGATTAGGTTAATAATCAAAAAGCTCTCAATAAATAATTCTACTATTTCTGCAGATGATATCGGTTACAAGATAGCCCCATTGATTAATGCAGTAGGTAGAATTGGTAATCCAAAATTAATAATAGATCTTCTAACAAATTCATCCGAAACTACTTTAAAAAAACTAATTAAAGAGTGTTTTGATCTTAATAAAGAGAGAAAAAGAATTACGGAATTATCTGTGAAACAAGCAATAATATTAGCAAAAACTGAATATACAAAAAATAAAAAATTTCTGGTTATATCTAATAGAGAATGGCATCCTGGAATAATCGGTATTGTAGCCGCAAGAATTGCTGATGATTTCAACTTACCTACAGCAATACTCTGCGAATCAGAAAATAAAATATTCAGAGGATCAATAAGATCAAACAGCCATATAAATGTAAATTTGGCATTAAATGAATGCTCCGAAATACTTGAGGCTCATGGAGGCCATTCGGCTGCTGCAGGTTTTACTATCAAAGAACAGAATATCCCTATACTTAAAGAAACACTAAATACTATAGCTATTCGAGAATTGAGAAATTGTAATCTGAATAAATCAATTAGACCAGATGCTTACTTAAGTTTTAAGGATATTGATTATGACTTTTATAATGAATTAGTGTTAATAGGACCTTTTGGAATGATGAATAAGGCTCCTATATTCTGGACTAGAAAATGTAGAATAGTTGATATATATATTCTAAAAGGAAATCATCTAAAATTGAAATTATATGATGGTACCGCTTATCAAGATGCAATCAAATGGAATTGTGCAACTACATTTAAAATAAATGACTTAGTTGATATTGCTTTTAAAATTGAAATAAATACATGGAAAAAAACAAGGAGATTACAGTTAAATATAATTGATATTAAAAATTATAGTAAGATCATAGACTTACAGTTGCATAAAAGAAATTATAAATGTCAATTAACAGATGATATGAAAATTCAAATCACTAACTCAAAAGGAGAGAGTCTAATTTCAAATTTACCAATATCATCTAAAAAAGCTAATATAAACCAAGAGTTTTTTTCTGAAAAGATCCTTGCTTTTGCTGAGATTGCCCTTGGTGAGACAGCGTAATTCTTAAACTCCTCTTCTATAAAAGATTAATGCAATAATGGCTGGTCCTGCAAGAAAGACTGCTACAAGTGGCAATAGGTTTCCCATGTTGTTCAAAAAACTGATTTAATTATACTAAACAAACTGACATTAGTTCACAATAATTAAAAAATTTTGATCATTACTCCTAGCTTAAACTCCCTTTTGTTGACAGAGATATTAATAAACATGTCTCAGAAAATCATTTAAGGCTTGAATTTTTCTTTTTGTTTAGTTCAACAACCAAGTTTCAGTAAGAAATATTCTAATAAATATAGGGAATTCATTCGTAACTTGATTATTTAGAGGTTTTATATATATGATATAAAAATGTTTAAGCATAATACTAAAGATAAAATCTCTCAATGTGAAGTAATGGGTGAACCTAATTCAAATCCTAAAATAAAAGTTGTCACAACCAAGGACTCAGCTAGCTTTATCAGTATATTAATTACTTCATTTAGTACAATTTTTCTTGCCGAGTTAGGTGATAAGACTCAGCTTGCAACATTGATGCTATCAGCTCAATCTGGTAGGCCACTAATTATTTTTACAGGGGCTGCATTAGCACTTATTACTACAAGCCTTCTCGGTGTTCTGATCGGTCAGTGGATAGCGAATAACTTACCAAGAGAAAAGTTTACCGTTATCTCAGGAATAATTATGTTAAGTTTAGGAATATACCTAGTGTCACAAGGTTTTGTAGGCTTTATTCCGATTCGAGATTTGATTTAAATTAATGCTACTTACGCTGATTTTTACAACATTTGTTACTGTATTTCTTGCTGAAATGGGTGACAAAACGCAATTAACCACAATTACCTTAAGTAGTAGTACTAATAAACCTTTAGCCGTATTTATTGGCTCGTCAATAGCTCTTATCCTCGCTACTATTTTGGGTGCGTTAGCAGGTGGATCTATCGCTAATCTCATTCCAGACTTTATGCTCAAGCTTCTTTCTGGAATAGTATTCTTAATAATAGGAATCAAGCTACTGGCACAAACCAAAAAAGAAACTACTAATGATAACTAGCAATCAAATAGTTTTTTTTAACTTTAAAGCCTTGCATCTTTAAAACCTTACACACGAAGAAATTTAATTACTTCACAAAGCATTATGACTACAGTTTCAAAGATTCTAGACAATCTCGAAAAAGAAGATGGGTTAGAACTAGCACAACTTGAAAAGTCATTGAAACTTAGTAAAAAACTTGATAGAGATAAATTGGGAATAGCAATCAAGGCTCTAGCAAAACTAGGAATAATCCAAAATAACAACGATGAAAGACTAACTATTAATAGTGAGATTGACTTTATAAAAGGGAGAGTACGATGTAGCAGCAAAGGATATTGCTTTGTAGTTAGAGAAGATCAAGGGGAAGACATCTATATAAGAGAGTCAAATTTAAATAATGCATGGCATGGCGATTCAGTGATTGCATTAATTACTAAGCAAGCACAGAAACGAAGAGCTCCTGAGGGTTCTATTCAATGTGTTCTAAAAAGATATAATGATATTTTACTTGCAAAAATAGAATCAAATAAATCAAACGGTAAACTAAATGCCTATCCCTTAGATGATAGAATAATATCTGTAATTGAACTCGAAAGTGAAAAAGTATTAATAGATAATAAAATAAGCAAAGATATAATTTATGAAATAGAAATAAGTAGATACCCAATTGCTCAATACAAAGCAAAAGGTAAAATAATCAGAGAATTATCTTTAAATTCCGGTTTAGAAGGAGATCTAGAAATATTACTTTCTAAGAACAATATTTCTAAGAATGATGAAGTTCCCAAAGCTTCACCTAAAAAAATATCTTTAAAAGGTAGAGAAGATTTAACAACACAACCAACATTATTATTCCAAAGTTGGGATTGCTCAGACTCTCCATCTCTACCAGCAATTTTTGCTGAGCCACATGAGGGAGGTTATAGATTTTGGATCCATTCTCCAGCTGTTGCTGAGAGAATTAATATGGGTGGTAAATTAGACAATTTTCTCAAGGAAAAAGGCGAAATTGCATGTTTAGGTAATAAATGGCTTGCTTTCTTAAATGACTCTCTCAATTCAGCATCTCAATTCAAACTTGATCAAACATGTGAATCTATATCACTAATGATAGATATAAATAGCAAAGGTACTGTTATAGATTGGAAGTTTTCTTTAAGTATAATTAAACCAGTACAAATAATTAAAACAAACCACCTTATAGCAATAAACAAAAGAAAAGTTACATCAAAATCAATTCCGATAGCTCTTAAACCCATTAAAAAATAACTTAGAGCACATTTACACAATTATTCACTTATCAAAACTAATTATTCAAAGTCAAATAGTATTATAAAATTAGATCAACACATACCTGATTTAGAAAGATTAAGTGAATTACAAAAAGCATTTCCAAGTAGAGATTTTCACGGTTGGGCTAAAACATTTGATTATGATGATCCTCAATCAATATTAGATGTATTCATTAGATTATCAAATAATATCCTAGCCAAGCATTTAATAGGATATAAATTACCATTTATATATAAAGAACACGAGGAAATTGATCAATCATCTATAAACGAAATCACAAAATCAGCCTTAGCATTAGATAATAATATAATACTAAATAGTGAAGGATCACTAACAACAAACCAATTAATATCTTCAATTAGTACGAGTAGTGAAAAGAGAATATTACATAAATTATTAAAACATGTAATTCCAGGAATCCACCTAAAACTTTTCAAAACTAATGATGAAATAACTGAGGATGATTTTATAAATAATTTATCTAATAAGTATATAGAGTCTCCTTGGTGTAGTCCATCCTTAAATTATTGGAATATAGTTAATCAATTTATTATTTGTTCACTTTTAAATGATGGTAAAAATAAAAGCTCTAATCGAACAAAGGAATCTATTTCATTAGGTAAAAAAGATTCTTGGAATCAAGTAAATTGGGAGGTTTTTTCTAATAAGATAAAAGATACAATTGAAAAAAATATAAATATAAAATTAATTCAACATCTTAACGAAATAAGAAAACAATCAAAGTCACTTAGGAATAATATTATTTCAATAGCACAAGGAAGAGAAGCTCAGAAAATAGTTGGCAAAGAATTAACTGCTATCATCACAGGTGTTCAAAGTTATGGATTCTTTGCAGAGATTGATAATTTAACAGCAGAAGGTTTAGTTCATGTAAGTACTCTAGGAGATGATTGGTATGAATATAGATCTAGACAAAACCTTTTAATAGGACGGAAAAATAAGAAAACTTACCAACTTGCACAAAAAGTTAATGTAAAAATACAGAAAGTTGACATTTTAAAAAATCAAATTGACTTAGAACTTGTAAGGAATGAAGAGACTGATCTAATAGACAATATAAAAATCAATCCCGAAATCACATCAGATACATAAAAAAATGAAGAGCATTGTTATTGCTATTACAGGTGCATCTGCGATGCAATTGGGAGAGAGATCTATACAATTATTGCTTGAAAATGACAAAACAGTGGATTTAGTTCTTAGCAAAGGTGCATACAATGTCGCGAAAAGCGAGCGTAATATTAATATTCCAGTAGAACCAGTTGCTCAAGCTGCTTTCTGGCGTAATAAACTAAATGTTGATTCAGGAAAATTAAAATGTTATAGATGGAATGATCATTCAGCATCTATTGCAAGCGGAAGCCATCAAACAAAGGGTATGGTTATTGTCCCTTGCTCAATGGGAACATTAGGGCGCATAGCATCTGGCTTTTCATTAGATTTAATAGAAAGATGTGCAGATGTTCATTTAAAAGAAAGCAGGCCATTAATTATTTCCCCAAGAGAATCACCTTTTAACTTAATTCATTTAGAAAATTTAAAACGACTTGCTAATGCAGGTGCGTGTATTGTTCCACCAATACCAGCCTGGTATACAAACCCAAAAACCATTGAGGATATAATTGATTTTATAGTAGTCAGACTATTTGACTCTCTTGGTGAGGATTTAGATAAAATTAATAGATGGGTTGGTCCAAACAAATGAAATTTACTAACCTAATAAGGTCTATATCTATTGCTTCAGTATTTCTAGTAATTACTCTTTTAAATATCACAAATCAAAAGGAGAAAACAAAATTACAAATACTTATTTGGAATACACCTACGTTATCATTAGGGACATATCTATCAATATCAACTGGGACTGGCTTTATACTTTCCTACTTCATTACAACTCATCTAGCAAAGACAATACAATCACAGAAGAGTAATTTAAGTTACTATAAAATTGATAATCAAGAAGAAGAATATGAAGAAGAAGAAGAAGAACCTAAGGAAAAGTTAGATTTAACTAATACAAATCCATATCAAAAAACTTTGATCGAAAGAGATGCTAAAGATCCATCTCCAACTATGAAAGCAAGGTTTAGGGTAATAGGTAGAAAAAGAGAGAGGAATGAAGCATATCAATATAATCAAGCTCAATCATTTGAAATTTCAGATTATTCAGATGAGTATGATAATAAGGAGTTTAATGAACAAACAGACTATGAATATAATGACAAAAAGAGTTCAAGCTATAATGATTGGGATGATTATTCATATACAAATTGGTAAAAGCCACATTAATTTTTTTTTGAATAAACAGTTAACAAGTTTAGGAAAATTTGCTAAAGTATTATTATGGAAAATCCGAAATCCTCTAACGATTTAAATACTAAGAATGAAATTTCAACATTAGAAAAATCTAGTATACCTAAAAAAACTATTAAACCTCCCAAAATTGAAGACAAACCTTTTGAGGAGTTTATAGAAAATTATTTTATTCCTGGTTTAAAAAAATCAATTAATGATAAAGGTGTAGAAGTAAAAGCTATAAAATTATTACATGGCAAAAGACCTGTAGTAGGAGGAGAATGTTGGATGGTTTTTTGTGAATTGACAACAGATAGGAAATTCTGGCTTTGTTTTAGTAAGGATTTCATAACCTCGGATAAGACAATATTATTAGCGGAATCAAATTCCGATCCAAGCATTGTTGAGTCATTTTTAATTGATGAGAAAAAGACAACATTAGCTCTATTGATTTCCAGAGTTCTTCAGAGATTAAATGGTCAAAAATGGATAGGATCTAACTAAGTAGAATCTAAATTAATATCTATTCAATAATGCCTTTTTATGATCTATTAATTGTACTAATTACAATAAATATGTGTTCTTAATATAGCAAGTCGCAGTTATGCCCTTCTAATGCCATAATAAAAAAACTCACAATATAAACATACATTGTTAACTAAACACAGTGAAAATCAACTATTTCATACTTTTGACGAGACATTAAGACCACAAATTGAAGAATTATTATCGCTTGGCAAGTCAGCAGGGGCAGACCTAATAGAGATATTCTTAGAAAAAACTGACAACATTTCTCTACTAGCAGAACAGGATGACATATCCAATGTAAGCCCATCCTTTGGTATTGGTGCTGGAATCAGAGTGTTTCTAGGCAAAAAAGATGGTTTTGTAAGTACAAATGATTTATCCAAGGCTGGTCTTCTCTTTGCTCTTTCACAAGCTTTAGGAATGTTAGGCCTTGAAATTGCTACACAAAACAAACATAATTTTGAAGGTCTAGATAGCTTGAAGGATTATGGTATTAAAAAGAAAAATTGGTTAAAAGATTCACCTGATATAAACGAATCAACAATTAAATTATTAGATTCGACCAAATTACTCTCGAGTAAGAACAAAAACTTAGAGGTACGTAGAGCAAGTTATTCAAGAAGTTGGCAGGAAGTTGTTATTGCAGCGACAGATGGCGTCTTCGCAAGAGACATTCGTTTACATCAGACCGTTGGAATGAATGTAATTGCAATAAAAGATAAAAATAGGTCAACATCTGCAAGAAGATATGGGAGCTCAGGCAACCCTAATGATTTGAGAAACTGGGATATCAATAAAAGTGCCATTGAATTGAATGAAAGTGCTGAACAAATGTTGAATGCAGAATATGTCGAAGCAGGACAAATGCCTGTTGTTTTAGCAAATAAATTTGGTGGGGTAATTTTTCATGAAGCTTGCGGACATCTTTTAGAAACGACTCAGTTAGAACGAGGAACTTCCCCTTTCCATGACAAAGTAAACAAAAAAATTGCGAATACAGCTGTATGCGCTGTTGATGAAGGGTTATCTAATTATGCTTTTGGCTCTCTCTCTATGGATGATGAAGGAATGGAACCTCAAAATACTTTATTGATTGAAAATGGAATATTAAAACAATTCATTTCAGATAGAGCAGGTGCCCTGAGGACTGGTCATCCAAGAACAGGGAGTGGTAGAAGACAAAACTTCTCTTTTGCAGCAGCTAGTCGCATGAGAAACACTTATATTAAACAAGGTACATATTCTCCTGATAAATTAATAGAAAGTATAGATAAAGGTCTTTATTGCAAATCAATGGGAGGAGGAAGTGTAGGTCCAACAGGACAATTTAATTTCTCTGTTGAAGAAGGTTATCTAATAAAAAATGGAAAACTTGATAAACCAGTAAAAGGTGCAACATTAATAGGAGAGGCAAAAGAAATATTACCAAGAATATCAATGTGTGCTAATGATTTAGATCTTGCTGCTGGCTTTTGTGGTTCTGTTAGTGGAAGTATAAATGTAACGGTCGGACAACCACATATAAAAGTAGATTCAATAACAGTAGGAGGAAGATAGAATGACAAATAATATTACTACTAAAACTAATGGTGAATTAAATCCAGTTTTTTTAAATCAACTATTAGATAAATACAGTAATGAATTAGATATTAGAAAATGGGACATGGGTGCCTCTTCTAGCACTGATATATCAGTACAGGTACAAAATGGAAATGCAAAGCAGCTAAAAGGTTCTCAACGGAATTCAATAACATTAAGAGTTTGGAATAAAAATAAAGTAGGAATTACAAGTACATCAGATTTAACAGATAAAGGAATAATGAAAGCGATGAAAGGAGCAATTGAAGCTAGCTTATATGGTAATGAAAAAGAATCTCCAGAATTCTCATCATTAGCCAAGTCACCCTTAAAGGATATAAGTTCTAAACTTTCAAAAAGTCATTCTATTGATCAATTATTAACAATACTTAAGAGAGCTGAAAAACAATTAATAGATACACATGATTCAATAGATTCTGTTCCTTATAACGGATTAAGTGAAAGTTATATTGAAAGGTTATATATAAATAGTGATGGAGCTAATAGATTTATGAAATTATCTCAGTCCTCAATATACTTATATGCTAAGTCAGAGGAGAAAAACAAAAAGCCTAGGAGTGCGGGAGCTATAAGAATAAATTCGGATTTAGAAAAACTGGATATAAATTCATGTATAGATGAAACATCCAAGAAGATAATTAGTCATTTAAATTATAAAGCGATAGAAACAAAAAAATATTTAATTTGTTTTACACCTGAAGCATTTCTTCAATTGATAAATGCATTTAGTTCAATGTTTAATGCACGATCAATTATTGATGGTCTAAGTCTAATGAACGAAGAGTCACTTGGTAAACAAATAGCAGTCAAAAGTCTAAATATTAGTGACGAAGGGCTTCATCCAGACAATATAGGAGCATTTAGTTTTGATGGAGAAGGTACTCCAACTCAAAATATTAATTTGATTAAATCAGGAATTTTGTCAAACTTACTTCATTCAGAAGCAACAGCACGGAAGTTTGGAGTTGCACCTACAGGACATGCTGGCTTAGGAGCCAAAGTATCAGTCTCTCCGGATTGGTTAGTTGTTAGCAAAAGTAAAGGTGAAATGGATATGGATGAAACTCTGAGTGTAAAATCTACGCTTCAAGAATACATTTTAATAGATGAATTATCCGCACTTCACTCAGGAGTAAAGGCTAGTCAAGGTTCATTTTCTCTACCTTTTGATGGATGGATAGTAAAAGACTCCAAAAGAACATCAATAGAAGCTGCAACAGTTGCTGGAGATATAATTAAAGTACTAAATAGTATAGTAAAAATAGAAAAAGAAAAGATAGTTACTCATCAAGGAATTAGTCCATTTGTTTGGGTTGAAAACATGTCAATAACCGGTGAAGCGTGAAAATTATTTTTTGGGGGACTCCTAGATACGCTGCAGAAAATTTACTAGATATTGTTAATGCTGGATATGAAGTAGTAGCCGTAGTTACACAACCAGATAGAAAGCGAACTAGGGGAAAAAAATTAACTGCCTCCCCTGTCAAACAAGAAGCAATAGAATTAGGGATACCTGTATATACAACACAATCTATAAAGAATGACCAATATACAAAGGATAAACTAATAAATTTGAATCCAGATGTTTATATAGTTGTAGCCTTTGGTCAACTTCTTCCAAAAGAGATTTTAGATCAACCTAAACTTGGATGTTGGAATAGTCACGCTTCCCTATTACCAGTATGGAGAGGTGCCGCACCAATACAGTGGAGCATTATTAATGATGACACAAGGACAGGTATATGTATTATGGCAATGGAAGAAGGATTAGATACTGGTCCAATTATTGAACAAGAATCAACAGAAATAAAAGATACAGATAATCTAGAGATACTTACAAATAAATTATCTAAAATATCATCAAAACTATTAATTAAATCACTTGGACGTATATCATTAACCAAAGGATTAAATCAAACTTATAGGTTAGATAAATTGAAAGCCATTGAGCAATCAAATCTAAAAGGGGATCCAAGTTACGCAAGGCAAATAAAAAAAGAGGATTATCTAATAGATTGGAATCAAAGTGCAAGAAAGATAATAAAAAAAATACTAGGACTATATCCAAATGCATATACAATAAAAAATAATCAAAGAATAAAAATTTTTGAAGCGATATTAATAACTAATAAAGATAAATTACCAGATACTCAATTAAAGTTAAATAGTGAAAAAAAAGAAAAAACTCCTGGAGAAATAATTATGATAAACAAAAAAAATGGAATAGAAGTAATGACAAATGATTATCCAATAGTAATTAAATATGGTCAATTAGAAGGTAAAAATAAAACAGATGGATACACATTATCTATCCAATCTGATATGAATATTAATGATATCCTAGGAAATTAAATATTCTCATTAACTTTTTTACCTGAAAAACCCCAAAGGAAGATACATAACATGATCAGAAAAAATAAATATTCAGGAATATCCATTCTGTAAAAAATTAATTGAATAATCAACTTTATACCAATCACTGCAACTGCTATATATCCGGCTGTTTCTAAATTAGGATATACGGCTAGCCATTTAAGAAATAATCCAGATGTAAACCTTAAAGCTATTACTCCAATAATTGCGCCGGTAATAACCAGAAGGAATTGATCGCTTATTGCTACTGCTGCTGTAATGCTATCGATAGAAAAAGCTAAATCAGTTACTGCCAATAACAGAATAACTTTTAATAAAGAACTAGTTGAATTAGCAGCAGATGGTGCTGCATAATCAGTTGATTGTTGGGTGTTAATACTGATTACTTTAGAAAGAGATAAAGAAATTAAATAAAGACCACCTAAAAGCTTAACAGGCCAAAAATTTAAAAAGAATTGAGCAGTAAGTATAACAAGGATTCTCAATAATAAAGCTATAAAAATTCCAATATTTAGAGCCTGTGTTTGCTGATCAATATTTCTAAGATTTTTAGTTATAGAAGCAAGAGCGACTGCGTTATCTGCAGACAATACAAGTTCTAATGAAACGATCACAGGTAACAAAGGAGCAAGTTCTACCCATCTGTCGATTCCATCTAGTAAAGGAGTTAAGGATCTTAAAGATGCTGAATCCATTAAAATCAGAAAAAAGAACTATTTTGAAGTGCTAATTGCTATATTTTAACTCTATTAATTCTAATTTGTATTAATCAAAAATATTATGAGAATTCAATCAAAACTATGTCATATATCTGATAACAAAGCTGTTGTTCGGGTAAATGGCTGGTTGAATGACAAGAAACTTGGCAGTGCCTTAGCCGAAGGTTCTACTGTAGAGAATGCAGAAGATAAAGCAATTTCAAGATTAAATAAAAGATTAAATATTAATGACAATGATATAAAATCTATAAATGAAAACAATATTATAAACAAATTAAATCATGTCAAAAACAAAAGTGAGGAAATAGATAGTATCAATATAAATCGAGAACCTATTGATTGGAGCAATGAACTAGCAGCAATAGATATAGAAATCAATCGTCTGAATTGGAATAGAAATGATGAAATAAAATTTCTCGAAAAAACATTTGGTTATAATGATCGAAATAAAATTACTAAATATGAGGAAATTAGGAAATATTTAACCCAATTAAAAAAAATAGAAAATTTTGATTCAGCAAAAAAAAATATAAAAAACACTAACCAAATGATTGAAGAATCTGACAGATTGCTTAGAGATTTATCATGGGATTATAAACAAGGTAGAAAATATTTAATGAAAGAATTCAATGTTTCGACAAGGAAGGAGCTTAATCAAGAACAGCTAATATCTTTTGTTACAAAACTAAAATCTATTCGAAATCATAATTAAACTTGCTAGGAATATTCCACAAGATAAATAAATTTTGTGGTAGTCTAAGTTTATATATTGAATACAAATAGTGTCTTTAGAGTCAATTGTAGAAAAATTAAAAGAACATCCATTAACCAATGAATTAAAAGAAAGAGCAAATAGAAAGGATAGATTAATCTTATCAGGTGCTTCACGTACTGTGAAAGCATTGATTACAACATCTCTTGCTAAAAAAGAATCAAGAAAACTACTTGTGATTGTTCCAACCTTAGAAGAGGCGACAAGATGGTTCCCACTTCTTAAAAATTGTGGCTGGAATAAAACATGTTTGTATCCAACCAGCGAGATTTCACCATATGATTGTTCATATTTATCATCTGAAATTGTATGGGGACAACTACAAGTTCTAAGTGATATATTAGAGTTACAAAATGATGAGAATATTGCGGTTATTGCTACTGAAAGATCCTTACAGCCCCATTTGCCACCATTAAAGTATCTAATATCTAAGTGTATAAAATTAAAGATAGGAGATGAAATTGATCTAATCAAACTATCTGAAAGATTAAGTGAATGTGGATATATCAAAACAAATAATATTGACCAAGAAGGAACATGGAGTAGAAGAGGAGATATACTTGATATCTATCCTGTAAGTAGTGAACTTCCCATAAGATTAGAGCTATTTGGCGACCAACTTGAAAAAATTAAAGAGTTTGATCCAATCTCTCAGCGATCGCTAGATAAAGTTGATAATGTATGTATTACTCCAACGGGATTCGATCCTCTAATCATTGAAAAACTTCTGTCTACTAATGATAATCCTATAAGAGATCTACTTTCAGAAGATCAATATTCAGAATTAATAAATACGCATTCACTTTCCTCTGCTAAGAAATATTTAGGAGTCGCATTTGAGAAACCAGAATCATTATTAAGTTATATTGGTGATGATACTTTTATAGTAGTTGATGAAAGATTACAAGCAAAGTCACATGGGAATGCATGGTATAATATTGTTAACGAAAGCTATAAGGAAGCTATAGAAAATAAAGGCAAAAAAATCGATCAGAAATTTTATAAGCCAAGTCTTCATGTAAATATAAATACTATTTATGATAAATTGAATACTTATGCAGGAATTGATACAACTGATTTAGAAGATTTAACTTCGAGAAATAATGTGTTTAATATTTCAAGCAAATTACACAAATGGCTTCCAAATCAATATGGTAAAATAAGTATTTCGTTAAAGAACTATATAAAAGATAAGTATTCTATATGGATAATGTCTGCTCAACCAAGTCGTGCTGTTTCTCTACTGGAAGAACATGAATGTATTTCTAAATTTATACCCAATAGGGATGATATAAACGCTATTAATAGTATTGTAAAGGATAATATACCCGCAGCTATTAAAAGTAATATTGATGGAGAAATTGAAGGTTTTTTACTACCAGCTTGGAAAATAGGATTAATAACAGATAAGGAGTTCTTTGGTCAAAATAATATTATTAGTACAGGTTATGTAAGGAGAAGGAAACAGGCTGCAAGTAGAAAAATAGATCCTAATAAAATGAAACCCGGAGATTATGTTGTCCATAGAAATCATGGAATAGGGGTATTTCAAAATATACAGAAGTTTAATATAAATGGAGAGTCAAGAGATTATTTAGTAATTAAATACATGGACGGCAAGCTAAGTGTTGCTGCCGATCAACTTAGTAGTCTAGGTAGATATAGGAATTCAAACTCCAAGACACCCACTATTAACAAATTAGGAGGTACTAATTGGTTTAAAACAAAGGAAAAGGCTAAGAAATCTGTAAAGAAAGTAGCTCTAGATTTAATAAAGTTATATGCAGAAAGAAGTAAAGAGAAAGGTTATAAATTTCCAATCGATGGACCTTGGCAAAACGAATTAGAAGATTCATTTCCTTATCCTCTCACACCTGATCAAGCAAAAGCTTCGATTCAAGTAAAGTCAGATATGGAAAGCGAAAAGCCTATGGATAGATTAGTCTGTGGTGATGTAGGTTTTGGTAAGACAGAGGTTGCAATAAGAGCGATATTTAAAGCAATTACATCTGGAAAACAAATAGCTTTTTTAGCACCAACTACTGTATTATCTCAACAACATTGGAGAACAATATCTGATCGATTCGCACCTTATCCAATAAAAGTATCATTATTAAATAGATTCAAAACGATTAATGAACGCAAGCAAATATTATCTGGTCTTAAAGAAGGAAGTATTGACGGAATCATTGGTACACATCAACTCTTGAACAAGAAATTATCATATAAGGATTTAGGACTTTTAGTTATTGATGAGGAACAACGTTTTGGAGTTAATCAAAAAGAAAAGATCAAGGAAATAAAAAAAAGTGTTGATGTTTTAACACTATCTGCGACACCTATTCCAAGGACACTCTATATGAGTCTTTCTGGTGTACGTGAAATGAGTTTAATAACAACACCACCTCCATTAAGGAGACCAATAAAAACTCATTTAGCTCCACTTGATAATGAAATAATTAGAAGCGCTATTTCTCAAGAGATTGATCGAGGTGGTCAAGTATTTTATATAGTTCCACGTATTAAAGGAATAGCAGAAGTTGCAGAAAAAATAAAAGTAATGATACCAAATATAAAACTACTTATTGCTCATGGGCAAATGGAAGAAGGTGAATTAGAAAATGCAATGCTAGCATTTAATGCTGGAGATGCAGACATTTTGCTTTGTACGACTATTGTAGAAAGTGGATTAGATATTCCCCGAGTAAATACAATATTAATTGAAGATTCACATAAATTTGGTTTATCTCAACTCTATCAATTAAGAGGAAGAGTTGGTCGTAGTGGGGTTCAAGCCCACGCTTGGTTATTTTATCCAGGAAATGAAAAATTAAATGAATCCTCAAGACAAAGATTAAAAGCAATTAAGGAGTTCACAGATCTAGGTAGTGGTTATCAATTAGCAATGAGGGATATGGAAATTAGGGGGGTTGGAAATATTTTAGGTATTGAACAAAGCGGACAAATGGAGACAATCGGATTTGATTTATATATGGAATTATTGCAAGAAACTATATCAGAAATACAAGGACAGGATATTCCTAATGTTGAAGATACACAAATTGATCTACCAATTACGGCTTTTATACCTGGCGATTGGATTACAGATCCAGATGAAAAAGTAAACGCTTATAGATTAGCTACTCAATGTGAAAGCAATGAAGCCTTACTACAATTTGCTGGCAACCTGGTTGATAGATATGGAACACTTCCAAAAGCGGTAGAATCATTAATAGAAGTAATGAAATTAAAAATAATAGCCAAAAAGTGTGGCTTCATGAGAATCAAATTATCTAAACCTAATGTCGAGTTAGAAACAATGATGGATGAGCCAGCTTTTAAAATACTTAGAAAAGGGTTACCCAACCATCTTCAAGGCAGATTTATCTATAAAAAAAGTGATCGATATTCAACTGTGACTATAAGAGGTTTGGGGATATTGGAAACAGAAAAGCTTCTAGACCAACTAACTGAGTGGTTAAAAATAATGAATAATGAAATAGAATCTAGTTAAGAACACCAAAGTCAAGAAAGATCTCTCATGTCAATACATTAATTGGTTGCCTAATACACTTTAAAAGAGAATACTTGCTATAGTCACCAAAATTTGAGTATTTTTACCTTGGGTGAAGTAATAGAAATCAGTAGCAACCATTATGGTCTTAGCCTTTTTAGTGGATTGATTAGTCTAATTGCATTAGGTATATATACACTTTTAACAGTTGATGCAGGAAACGACGACGATGATTCTGATTCAGGCAGTGGTGGATTAATGCAACCAGTAAGTTAATTGTTAATTCATTCAGATAATAATTTTGAAAGTCTATCTCTAAAATCACCTTTAGAAATACCACCCTTTAACTCACCGATAATTTTAAAATCATCCTCAGGATTATTAACTAGTAAATAAGTTGGCCAACCCATACCCTCTTTTGTAGGATATTGCTTTAAAAGAATAGGTCTATATTTTCTATAAACCAATGTATCTTGTAACTTTACACTAATAAATTCAAGACCTAACTCATTCGCAACTTTAGAATCAAAAAAGCTCATTCTGTGACAGGTACCACAATCCTCAGAACTAAATTTAATTAGAGAATAGGACATAATGAAATTACATTTTTTATATCCTAAATAGGCATATAAATAAAAACTAATTCAGTTATTAGACTTATTATTTCTGGCAATAACAGAAAAAAAAGGATCGCTTTCTCTGGAATATAAACCAAATAGCTTATTATCAAAAGTCCTTTCATTTATGATCTTTTGAACAATCCAGCCATTGTCGGAGAGAACACTACTTACGTATTCAATTCTTCTATCCTCTGATGAATTAGACCAGATATTGGGAGACTTAGTCCAAAATGCTCGATTAGTGAATGAAATAATTAATAAGGAATCTGATTTTATAATCCTTGATAGTTCTAGAGTAACATTTTCAGGATATTGCAGGTATTGCCATCCCGCTACAATCAAGCAAATATCAACAGTTGAATCTTCTATTGGGATATTTTGAGTCTTATTTAAATTTTGAACCCAAAAGCTATCAAGCCTATTATTAGCGCTTAATTCAGAAGAATTCATTCCATGACCTATTACTTTTTTAAATCGAATATTAGTAGGCAGATGACTTACCCAACTACTCATAAGATCTAAAACCACATGATGGCTGTAAAGATATTCTGAATATAATTTTGTAAGTCGAGTTCTAAATGAAAGGCTTAGATGATGAACATATCTTGGCTGAAGATAAAACAAATTATCATCAGTAAAATCGATTTTATCCCTATCACTATTTGAAAGTTTCATTCAATATAATTTACTTTATTAATTTTATAAGGTATTGGTATAATAATATGATTTAAATAACATAATAACATATCTAAATAACTAAAAAAGAATATTGTTAGTTATTTAAACGCTCAGACAGATCTTGAGATGCATTATTTTCAATTATTGGTTCGAATTTGTTGTTAATTGGAAGTAATGTTAATAAGGCACTAGTCGAAAGGAAAAAAATAAGGGAATAAAAAAAGTTTAAATTCTTTTTTGACTTCTTAAAATTAATATTAATATATCTCTTACTAAAAGGCCTGTCTAATTTAATATTCCATTTTATATTAAATCTATGGTCAAATCTTAGAAGATCTAGACATCTAGTGATATCTGCTAGTTCGGAGTCATCCAAAACGATTTCCAAAGGTTTTACTCCTTCCTTTGTACTATTAAGTATTAATTTATGATAAAGACCAAAAGGTTTAATTGTTACAATATTTTTATTAGATATATAAGTATTTCGAATGCCAGAGATGTACGATCTTGAATATTTAAGAATAACATCCATCAAATTATCAAGATGATCCTTTTCCCCCTCCAACAGAGGTGATCCTATAATCTTTAAGGTCCACGAGGATAGGATCCCAATAGTATCTTCAGCATCTCCATTTGATACATCAGGTATACCTGAAAGTTCTAAAGAAGATGAATCTTGAGCAAATCTATAGGTTAAGTTAATCATTTATTTAAATTAAATTTGATGATACATAGATGCTTTTAAACGATTAGCTCCTCCCGGTCCACATGATAGAGAAAGAATCACTAATAACTCTCTAATTACTTCATTATTTTCGTCATCTAATATAGAAGTGATATAACTTCGCTGCAAATTCATCCTTTCCCTAACAAGTGACTTAAGACGTGAGCTAAATAAAAACCATCTTTCTTTATTAAGTGTTTTAGATTCCTTTGAAGAAAGTAATTGCCTAATTAATGGGTAAAGGCCATCAGCCATGGAAGATATAAGTTCAACTAAAGAATCAATCTGTTCAGAAGAGAGAGAAGTAAAAGCATATGATTTTCTCAAAGGGTTAGAAGTTCTTAATTTCCAAAAATTAACGCGATTTAAAAAGTCATCAGACATACCTTTATTTCTTGCCTGCAATAAAAAAGAATCTGTTGCATTGATTTGTAGTGTTTCAATAACTAAAATCAAAAAATCAAGCTTTTTAGTCGCATCAGTAGCGATCTTACAATTTAAAAAAGTGTTGCACCCGGTTGTATTTAAATAATTTGTGTCCATGTTGACTACTTTACTCTGAGATTGCGAATTAGAAGGTATTTCATTAATTAAATAATGACAGGAGTTGGAAAATTAGCTAGTTTAATTGTTGGTTTAAAAAAATCCCAACAAAATTTAATTATAATATTGCAAACCTCAAAGATATATCTGATAAATCATGTGAGTTAGTTTTCATAATCTTAAAACACACAATAAATGTTGAAAAGAACTTAAAAGACAAAATAAATAATTAATCATTAACAAAAACATACTTATCCTATGAAAGCAAGTGATATGTATTTCAGGGGAAACCAGGTTTAAGAGAAATTAGATTAGCATCAATATTTAATAAGAGCTATTTATTTTATTAGATGTATATGTTAATTCTAACGGATAAATAAAAGGTGTACAATATTAGTTAGTATCTTAATTAAGCTTTTTGAAAGCATACAATAACATAAGAAAGATAATAAATGGTTATTTAAAAGTAAACAGGTGATTAATTAATAACAAGTATGAAATCTTATTAAGGAATAATTATTAAAATATAAATGATCTTAAATATGTTTTAAAAGTATATAAAAAACTAATACTCTTCCTCCAATGAAAGAATAATATTGAGCTGATTAAGAGTAAGCAAACCATAGCTCCACATAACTATAGGTAAGGGAGCATTTTCCAAAGATGCTCTTTTAATCCCTAAGTCCAATGCTGATTCACTTATACCAAGTTTATCGATAATGAAAGAACATAATTCAGGTGAAGGTGGATTTATTGGTTTACTTGTATTTATCATTTATGAAAATTAAATCCAAATCCATTAGTCATTATATTTAGAATAAATTTTCGTGCAATTTTTGATCTTTTTAGAATACTAAAAATAATTATTTTGGGAATAAATAATAAACAACTATTTGTTCTTGAATATCTAACCAAAAAATCTGTTATAAACGATATTGATAAAACGTCAATTAATCTTGAAAATGAATAAAGCACTGGAATAATAAATTTATAATTTCTAATAAAAGGTAATGAAATTAAATTTGTAATGCACTCTACATCACGCCAACATAAATTCAATCCCTGTCCACCTACAGGATGAAATGTGTGACAAGTTTCACCTACATAAATGTATTTACCAGAATGAAATGAAGAATTTAATTGGAACTTAATCGGATAAGGCTTGGGTTCGTCAATTATAGTGTCAGGCTCTACACCATATGGAAGAAGTGTGGATAAGTAATCTAAGAAAATATGTTTAGGAAGACTTAGATTGTAAGAGGCTTTTTTTATAGATTGACTACAGATTATTTGAAATAAATCTCCTCCAAGAGGTAAAATTGCTAAAGGACCTTCGGTGCTCAAAATCTCAAATGCTTCGTTACTTTTAAGACCTCTTAAAAGAACCTTTGCTGTGACACAAATTTGATCATAATCAAAACTAAATGAAGGAGTTTTAAGTTTCTTTTTTGTTGTGGAATTAGATCCATCTGCTGCAATTATTAGATCATAATTATGAGTATTAGGGATGACAGAAGTAGGAATTTTATTAATGTGTTCTATATGTGAAATATACTCTAACATTGAAGACATAATTATATTGTGTTGTGCAATCCATCCAACAGATACATACTGCTGTTCTCTATTGTTTAAATCATTCACAAGAAATTGAAAATTTTTATTTATTTGATTATCTATAACATTAAGATATTGAAATGAGACTAAGCTTGATGAAATATCAGACCAGACACCAATTCTTTCCAATATTCGTCTTGATGAATGTGTAATGGCATAGGTTCTATCTCTATTTATTAGTTCTTCATCAGATAATCTTTCATATAAATCAACTCTTGAACCTGCTTTCGCTAATGAAATGGAAGCTATAGTTCCAGTTAATCCTGATCCAATAATAGCTATATTCATATACAAATTATATCATTAATTAAATGAATAATTAATTTATAATTCGACGATTAACAAATTCTTCAAATGCCGGACGAAGTAGAAATGGATAATTTCCCACCCACAAATTTATTTCAGGACACCAAGCATCACTGAGTGCCTGAATAGAACTAAAATCTCTTCTATTACTAAAAACGACACAATGTATTCTCATTCCTTTTGTTAGTATATTGAATTTATTTTGTAATGGAAAGCTTATATTACCTATCAAACCATCATCATCTTCGATATCTAAAACAACCCAGGTTCTCTTTTTTTTAACTATCTCTAATCTTCCATCTTTATTTGCTTGTTCCTGTTGGTTTTCTACTCTTTCTTCAACATAGACATCTGATATATATCCATCTACCAATGCGGAAAATGAATAATTTTTAAACTTAGAGTTTTTTCTACTAGCTTCAAGTATTGGTCCCCATAAAATATATAAAAGAAATACAAACCCTAATACCAACCATAGAGAATAAAACTGACTGGTTACTTGACTTTGACTAATTAGCAATGTAATTACACCTCCAATAGCTGAGACCATAATTCTTTGGAAGATCTTCTGAGGATTTCCCAATGCAGAATTAAATTGTTTTCCTGTTGCAACAGATGGAATTAACTTATTTAATTCATTTTTCTTAATTGGAAATAACATTTTATATATAATTATAGAATCTTCTCTAATCCATAAATTAATTGATTAAATGATCTGATTTTTTTGATTACCAATAATACTCCAGGCATATAGGCAGATCGGTCAATGGTGTTATGAGCTAGCTCATAAGTCTCTCCTTGAGAGCCAAACATAACTTGTTGATGAGCTACAAGTCCTGGAAGTCTTATTGAATGAAGTCGCAAACCACTCGGACGATGACCTCCTCGGGATCCATCAAGAGATTCTTCTTCTTTCACTAAAGGACTATTGAAAGATGACCTGTGCTCTTCAATTAATTCAGCTGTTTTAATACATGTACCACTTGGGGCATCAGCTTTCTTGTTGTGATGCATTTCAGTCAATTCGGCGTATTCATAAAAACGAGCTGCTGCTGCCGCCGCTTGTTGCAACAGAACCATACCTACAGAAAAATTAGGAATTATAGCTGAACCAAGACAAGCTTTTTCTGCAAACTTAGAAAGGTCATTTAATTGATCAGTAGTTATTCCAGTAGTACCTATAACAGGATGCACTCCATAAGCTATTGATGTACGCGTGTGTTTGTAAGCAACCTTAGGATGGGTGAAATCAACTAAAATGGCACCATTATTACTTCCATCCTTAGGTACATTCTGACTAGCAGTGCACAATGAGCCTTCGAAGTCGCTTGAAACAAATACATTTAATGGCCCTAACCCAATTAAGGATCCAATATCCTGTCCTTCTTTTTCCTTCTGATTATCAATAGCGCCAACAAGTTCAAAATCATTGGAGGAATTAATTGCTTTAATAACCTCTGATCCCATTCGCCCTAAAGCACCTGCGACCAAAACTGGTATAGATTGTTTATCAGAAGTCATTTTTTTAGTTTTTTTAGAATCATATTTGATATTCCATGTAACAGGCATTAACTAAATAACACAGTAAAGGGCCAGAAAACACTAGGCTTGGTCGAATTCCTACAGAAGAAAAGATGTTTACACAGGTTCGCTCAGCCAATCGCAGAGTTTCACCTGTTGAGAATCACAAGCATAAAGCAGTAATGAAGGCTGTCTATGTGGTTCTTGAGCCTCAATACCAAAATGCTCTAACACAGGCTGCTAACTCATTAAATTCAAAAAATGGTCCTATTGGAATAGAATTAAATGGATATCTAATTGAAGAACTTAGAGATAATGATAATTATGAAAGCTTTAAAACCGATATAAAAAATGCGGACTTATTTGTAGCTTCATTGATTTTTATTGAAGATTTAGCTCAAAAGGTTGTTGAAGCAGTTGAACCTCACAAGGAAAATCTGAAGGCAGCAGTTGTATTTCCATCAATGCCAGAAGTGATGAGATTGAACAAATTGGGCACATTTTCTATGTCCCAATTGGGTCAAAGCAAAAGCATAATTGGTGACTTTATGAAAAAGAGGAAAGAAGCAGGAGGTGCCGGTTTCCAAGATTCAATGTTGAAGCTTCTTAATACTCTTCCTTCAATACTTAAGTACCTACCAGTTGACAAGGCGCAAGATGCAAGAAGTTTTATGCTTAGTTTTCAGTATTGGCTAGGTGGAACTCCCGATAATCTGAGGAACTTCTTATTGATGCTTGGAGACAAATATATATTTCCAGAACTTAATAAAAATGAAGAAAAAATTGAAGTAGCAGAGCCAGAAGTTTTTCCAGATTTAGGAATTTGGCATCCATTGGCCCCAAGCATGTTTGAGGATAAAAAAGAATATCTAAATTGGACCTCTAATAGGGATGATTTATCAACCAAGGCTAAGGAAGGACCTGTTATCGGACTTGTACTTCAAAGAAGTCATATCGTAACTGGAGATGATGCTCACTATGTTGCTGTAATTCAAGAGCTTGAATATAGAGGAGCAACAGTGATACCCATTTTCTGTGGAGGATTAGATTTTTCAAAGCCAGTAAACGAATTTTATTATGATCCGTTAAACCCTGAGAAGCCAATTGTTGATGGAGTTGTTTCTCTTACTGGTTTTGCACTTGTAGGTGGCCCAGCAAGACAGGATCATCCAAAAGCAATTGAATCATTAAAAAAACTTAATAGACCATATATGGTTGCCTTGCCATTGGTTTTTCAAACAACTCAAGAATGGGAAGGTAGTGATTTAGGACTTCATCCAGTTCAAGTTGCATTACAAATTGCTATTCCAGAATTAGATGGTGCTATAGAGCCAATTGTTTTATCAGGAAGAGATGATGCAACTGGAAAAGCTCACACTCTTCAAGATCGTGTAGATGCAATAGCTGAAAGAGCAATTAGATGGTCATCACTAAGAATTAAAAAACGTGACCAAAAGAAACTAGCTATTACTGTATTTAGTTTTCCACCAGACAAAGGAAACGTCGGAACGGCGGCATATCTTGATGTATTTGGATCAATTCATAGAGTTCTTCAAGAAATGAAAAAACAAGGATATGTAATTAATAATTTACCTAAAAACCCTAAAGAACTAATGGAGGCATTAATAAATGATCCTGAGGCATTACAGGGTTCACCAGAATTATCAATAGCACATCGAATGAGTGTTAAAGAATATGAAAAGTTAACTCCATACTCTGAACGATTAGAAGAAAACTGGGGAAAACCACCTGGAAATTTAAATAGTGATGGACAAAATCTTCTTGTCTATGGAAAAGAGTTTGGGAATGTATTTGTAGGAGTACAACCAACCTTTGGATACGAAGGGGATCCAATGAGATTGCTTTATTCTAGAAGTGCAAGTCCTCATCATGGTTTTGCTGCTTATTACACCTATTTAGAAAAAGTCTGGAAAGCAGACGCTGTTTTACATTTTGGAACCCATGGCTCACTCGAATTCATGCCCGGGAAACAAATGGGAATGAGTGAGACTTGCTATCCAGATTCATTAATTGGTGGTCTACCAAATCTTTATTACTACGCAGCAAATAATCCTTCTGAAGCAACAATTGCTAAAAGAAGAGGATATGCATCAACAATTAGTTATTTAACCCCGCCTGCAGAAAATGCTGGACTTTATAAAGGATTAAAAGAACTTGGCGAATTAGTAGGTTCTTACCAACAATTACGAGAGAGTGGAAGAGGAATTCAAATCGTCAACGCGATAATTGAAACATCAAAGAAATGTAATTTAGATGAAGATGTAAAGCTACCAAAAAAAGATGCTTCTGAATTAGGAATAGATGAAAGAGATTTAGTTGTGGGTAATGTTTATAAACAATTAATGGAAATTGAAAGTAGATTATTGCCTTGTGGTTTGCATACTATTGGTAAACCAGCTACAGCTGAAGAAGCAATAGCGACATTGGTAAGTATCGCATCAATAGAAAGGGAAGATGATGGAATCAGATCATTACCAGGTTTACTAGCAGAATCAAAAGGGAAAAAGATAGAAGAAGTTTATGAGGGAAACAACAAAGGCAAATTAGAAGATGTTGAACTAAATAAATCAATTACTGATACTTCCAGAGAAGCTGTTAGTTCAATGGTTAAAGCCTTAACAGGAAGAGATGGAAGAGTAAATATGAAGAAGAGTCTATGGACGTTATTTATTGAATTCTTAAGAAGTATTGGATTTTCTATACCCTCACCATGGATAGCAGCAACAAGAAAAGCAGGATTTGAAAAAGTAAATTCAAATTCCTTAGATAAATTATTTGATTATTTACGATTTTGTTTAGAGCAGATTTGTGCAGACAAGGAAATGGAGAGCCTTTTAAAAGCTTTAGATGGGGATTATGTACTTCCAGGTCCAGGTGGAGATCCAATAAGAAACCCTGGTGTGTTACCTAGTGGTAAAAATATTCATGCATTAGATCCTCAATCAATTCCTACTGTAGCTGCAGTTGCATCAGCTAAAGGTGTTGTAGACAAGCTTATCGAGAGACAAAAAGAGGAACAAGGCACATGGCCTGAAACTATTGCATGTGTTCTATGGGGTACTGACAACATCAAAACTTATGGTGAGTCATTAGCTCAAATACTTTGGTTTGTTGGAGTAAAACCCAAACCAGATTCTGTTGGAAGAGTTAACAAGTTAGAACTAATTCCTCTTGAGGAATTAGGACGTCCAAGAATTGATGTTGTAGTTAATTGCTCCGGTGTTTTCAGGGATTTATTTATTAATCAAATGGCATTAATAGATCAAGCAGTAAAAATGGCCGCAGAAGCAGAAGAGCCTGTCGAACAAAATTTCGTAAGAAAACATACAATTGAACAGGCTGAAAAAGAAGGTAAATCAATTAGAGAATCTGCAAGCAGAGTTTTCTCAAATGCAAGTGGAAGTTATAGCTCAAATGTAAATCTTGCAGTAGAGAATTCAACGTGGGAAGAAGAAAATGAATTACAAGAAATGTATCTATCAAGAAAAACATACGCCTTCAATGCTGATAACCCCGGAGAAATGAATCAAAATAGAGATGTTTTTGAATCAGTTATGAAAACTGCTGATGTTACATTTCAAAACCTTGATTCATCAGAAATTTCATTAACAGATGTGAGTCATTATTTTGATTCAGATCCAACAAATTTAATTAAAAACCTAAGAGATGATGGTAAAGCTCCAAGCAGCTATATAGCAGATACAACAACAGCAAATGCTCAGGTTAGGTCTTTAAGTGAAACAATTAGATTGGATTCAAGAACAAAATTACTTAATCCAAAATGGTATGAAGGAATGCTTAAGTCTGGTTATGAAGGTGTAAGAGAGGTTTCAAACCGTCTTAATTACACATTGGGTTGGAGTGCAACTAGCGGACAGGTTGATAATTTTGTATATGAAGAGTCAAATGAAACATTTATAAATGATCCTGAAATGAGGAAAAGATTAATGGAGTTAAATCCACATAGTTTTAGAAGAATTGTTGGAACATTACTAGAAGTTAATGGAAGAGGATATTGGGAAACATCAGAGGAAAATATAGAACAATTAAAAGAGCTCTATCAAGAAGTAGAAGATAGAATTGAAGGAGTTAATACAGAAGATTAGCTTTAATAATTAAATTATTGACTTAGTCATTTTTATAACTTGAGAAATTTCTTTAATATCATGAACTCTTAGAAAATTAACTCCAGCAATAACACATCTAGAGGCAACAGCTGCTGTTCCAAATATTCTATTATTAGGATGAGATTCATTAATAACAAAACCTATAAATCTCTTTCTGGAGGGACCTACTAATACTGGATAATTCATTGATACAAATTCTTCTAAATTTCTTAGCAAACTCAAATTTTGATCAACATTTTTTGCAAAACCTATACCTGGATCAATGATAATTTGTTTTGCTTTAACACCAGCAGAAAAAGCTAGTTCAATTTGATTTGATAATTCATTTTTCACATCCATAACAATATTATTATATTTCGCAAGAGAATCCATTGTCATACTATTTCCACGACTATGGGTTAAGACATATGGGCATTCATAATCAGCAATGACATTAAATATCTCAGGGTCATGGCGCCCACCACTAATATCATTAACCCAATCTGCACCAGCATTTAAACAAGTTTTAGCAACAGAATGATGAAAGGTATCAATAGAAAGCTGTATATCAGGATGTATTAGTTTTAGTTCCTTAATTATTGGGATTAGTCTTTTAATTTCTAATTCTGCACCAACCTCAACTGCTCCAGGTCTAGTACTTTGTGCACCTAAATCTAATACTTTCGCACCATTTTTAACACATAAACATGCATACTCAATAGCCGAGGTGAAATCAATAAAAAGCCCTCCATCACTAAATGAATCATTAGTAATATTGATTATTGCCAATATATTGGTGTCGCATTCCCAATATTTCAGCAAGTGATTACTAGATTGTTTCGTAATTTGCAATTCTCGCAAAACTTATAGGATCTAAAGAAGCTCCACCAACTAATACACCATCAATATCTGACATAGACATTATTTCATCAATATTACTAGATTTAACTGATCCACCATATTGAATTATAACGTCTTCGAAACCAATCCATTTACGTATAAGTCCGCAAATTCTATTTGCTTCATTAGCTGCGCATGTTTTTCCTGTTCCAATTGCCCAAATTGGTTCATAAGCGACTATTAATCTTTTAACATCAATGCCTTCAAGTCCTTGATCAATCTGCCTTCTAATAACTCTTTCTGCCTCTCCAAGCTCTCTTTGTTGAAAAGTTTCACCTACACAGACAATGGGAATTAATTGATGATCTTGGGCAGATTGCGCTCTCTTATTTATTTGCTCATCACTCTCACTAAAATATTTTCGTGGTTCACTATGACCAACTATTGCACATTTAACCGAAAGTTCATTAAGCATTAGAGGTGAGACTTCAGCCGTATAGGCACCGCTATCCTCCCAGTGAACATTTTGACTGGATAAATAAAGTGACTCGCTGGTTCCCTTAATAAACTCGGATAAAGGGTAAATAGCTGTAAATGGAGGGGCAATAACAATTTCCCTATCTTTAGGTATGTCTTTCAGTAATGGAATTAATACGCGCATGTACTCAATAGACTCAGTACATGTCATATTCATCTTCCAATTCCCTGCGATTACGGGTTTACGCACGTAGTTCCTCATTTTTCACTCAATGCCAACTTACGGCCTAGAGGATCAGAATTTGGAACAATGTATGTTTCATTAGCAAAAATAATTTGATCACCATCAACTAATTTTCTACCTCTTCTATTTTCCACTATGCCATTTACGGTTATTTTTCCTGATCTGATAATCAATTTAGCTTCCCCACCAGTTTGAACGATTCCAACCAACTTAAGAAATTGATCTAATTTCATTTACGTGCTTTTAAGTTAAACATTGTTAGTTTGATGGAATGAATAAAAAAAACAAAATTAATTTTACTTACCTTATACGGAGGCTGAAGGGACACATACCAGTATTGATAATGGGTGGGATCAGCATGCTTGTTTATGTAAGCTGTTGGCCACTACTAGCTTGGTTAGCAGGAAAACTTATCCCAGCAATTGGACAAGGAAATACCAGTCAAGTTCTAAAGGTAATAGTTCAAGCTTTATTAGTTTTTATAATTCAAAAAATCGCACAATATCTTCAAGATAGTCTTCTTGCAAAACCATCATTAGCATTAAGTCAAGACCTTAGGACAACGTTATTTAGAAAGCTACAAAAGACCAATATACTTTTTATAGAAAAGTTCTCCTCAGGTGATATCGCATACAGACTTACAGAAGATGTTGATCGAGTAGGAGAAGTGATATATAAAACAATTCAAGATACAACTCCATCAGTATTTCAATTGTTAGTGGTATTTGGTTATATGATATTTATTGATTGGAATTTATCACTTGCAACTATAATTCTAGCCCCAATAATTGCATTATTAGTTAGTGATTTTGGAGCAAGAGTATTAAAAGCAGCTGAACAGAGTCAAAGTAAAATCAGTTCATTAGCAGGCTTGCTATCAGAAGCAATTCAAGGCCTTCCTATGGTTAAAGCATTCGCTGTTGAAGAATGGTTGCAAAAGAATTTTGATAAACAAGTTAATTTACACAAAAAAGCAAAATATAGAATGCTTCGACTTGTAGCCCTTCAACATCCAATAGTTGGACTAATAGAAATAATTGGAATTCTAACTATCCTTGCCATTGGAACTTATAGAATACAAACGGGTGATATCTCAAACGAAGAGTTTGGAAGTTATTTCACTGCACTATTGATGTTAATTGATCCTATAAGTCATATAACTACTAATTATAATGAGTTAAAGCAAGGACAGGCATCACTAAAAAGGTTAAACGAAATAACAATAAACCCAATAGAAATATCAAACTCAAAACAAGAGATACATCCTAAAAATATTAATGGTGAAATAGTATTTAGTAATGTATTTTTTTCGTATATTGCAAATAATCAAGTTTTAAATAATATCAATTTAAAAATAGGTAAAGGTGAAATTGTTGCACTTGTTGGACCTTCAGGCGCAGGCAAAAGTACTATATTCTCCTTAATATTAAAATTTATCGAACCTAGTCAAGGCAACATATTTATTGATGGCTATAATTTAAATAAAATAAATACAAAAATATTAAGAAATTTAATCGCAATAGTTCCTCAAAAAACCTTTATTTTTTCCGGGACAATATCTGAAGCGATAAAGTTTGGAAGACCCACAAGTAAAGATAAAATTATTAAAGCAGCCAAAATTGCAAATGCCCATAATTTTATTGAACAACTTCCTGATGGCTATGAAACTTTTATAGAAGAAAGAGGCGCAAATCTTTCAGGGGGTCAACTACAAAGAATTTCAATAGCAAGGGCAATCTTAGGTGATCCCACAATTTTACTATTAGATGAAGCTACAAGTGCTCTTGATGTGGAAGCAGAAGCATCTGTTCAAAAAGGTCTTAAACAAGCAATGGATAATAGAACCGTCTTGGTAATTGCACACAGATTGTCAACAGTACAAAACGCAAATAAAATTGCTGTAATAGAAAGTGGGAAAGTAAGCGAGGTTGGGAACCACAATGATTTAATTAAGCAAAAAGGACGCTATAAAGATTTCTTCGATAAACAATTTATTTCGAGTAATTTGTAAATACAATTAATGCTATAATTACATTATATTCATTTTAAAATTAATGGGAAATACACCTATAAACGATAAGGATGCAATCTTAACATTTGAAGATAAGAAATATGATCTAAAAAACTTACCGAAAGATGTTCAAGAACTTTTAAAAGGATTGCAGGTCGCTGATGCACAATTAAGAATGCATGAAGACACTCTTAAATTGCTAGCAGTTGGTCGTCAGCATTTAGCTATACAACTAAAATCAAAACTTGAATCAATTAATCCTATAAATTGACCATTAAAATTTAAGAAAATACTTAGATGTACTAATTCAATAATTAATAATAGAAAATCCAAAAAAATTAAAATTAAATACAATTCCTATTAGCATAAATACTTAACGTATAAAACATTAATTATTTTTTCAGCAATACAAAACGTGACCGTTTCATGAGAAAATCTAAAGAAAAAATAAAGGAATGTCAAACAAAGGGTACTGGCTAAAACAAGCCAAAATCGAAAGCACAGCTCAATTCATAGAATATGTAAAGACGGTGGTTCCATGGCTTAGATCTGTTGGAGGAACAATTATTGCAAAAGACGTAAATCAAAATTCAGATTTAAACGAATGGGATGGTGGTCAGTTAGGAGTAATAGTTGAATTTGAATCTAAAGCAGCCGCACAAAAAGCATTTAATTCATCTGAATTTCAAGAATATATTAAATACAGTGGAATCGAGAATCAATTATCACTATCAATAATTGGATAAACTATTACATTAATTATTTATTTAGTAAATAAATTTAATTATGATAGAAGATTCTACAACTCTTAAAAAAGGGCAAAAACTAAAAATAGAAATCAGTGAGGTTAATGACCGCTTACCAGAGAACATCTTATTAATAATTAGTAAAGATCCTATTGTTGAATTGGTTGGATATAAAATGGTTGATGGAAATCAATTTGGCTTGGTAGTCAAACTAAACAATGGTGAGATAAATTGGTTTTTCGAAAACGAGTTATCTGAAATAATGTAATTTATACCTACAGATGTATTCCAGGTATATAACTAAAAGATACATATCAGGCTAACAAAAGATTAATAACGTATATTTATAAAATACTTATAAAAAGATCATGGCTTACAATGAAACTACAGTAGTACTAGGTGGACTTATGCATATTCCTGTAATCATTCTAGTAGTAAGATTTATCGAAAATAGATTCAATAAGAATGGGGTTGACTATCAAAAAAATTAATTTAGACCAAAATATTAGATTATGTTTTAGTATCAAATACGAACCTTTTATTTTGAATAGATTATATATTTATTAGTAGCCAATGAAAACAATAGTAATTACAGGTCCATCTGGATCTGGAAAATCTCACTTAGCTAAGAAATTATACAATGATCTAAATAATGCATTTATAATCAAAACAGATTCATACTATAGAGATAATTTATTAATTAAAATATTATCAATATTTATTATTGACCTTTACGACAGAATTATAAGTATTAAAGAAAAAGAAATAATCAAAACAATAAATTCAATTTATAACAAGAAAAAATCTATAAAGTTAATTAATTATGATTTTAGGAGAAGAAAATCCTCACATTCAATAACATCAGAATTAAAAGGGACTAAATTTCTAATTATTGAAGGAATTTTTTCGCACAGGTTAAATATAGATTATAAAAATACAATGAACATATTTTGTAGACAAAAGAAAGAAATATGTTATTTAAGAAGGCTTAAGAGAGATCAATTAGAAAGAGGAAGAAAGAGAAAAGAAATTAAGAAAAAGTTCTCTAAATCATGGTATTTATTTTTTAAAAAATTACACGTATATATAAATACTTATAAAGTAAGTGAAATGAATCCTGATAATAGAGAATCATATAGGAAACTTATTACAAACATAAAATCAATAAAAAAAATGCCATAAAAAAAAGGTAAATAACGATATTTATTTACCTTAGTTTTTTTTAATAAAATTAGTTTTTTACTTTTTAACTTCTGGAGCGTTCATCCCATCATAATCAGGACCTACGGCTAAACCAACAATTGCGAATAAAACGATTGAAGCGACACCTACTAGAACAGCTGTAGGAGCTGGTGTGCTAGTAAGACCAGCAAATAAAAAACTTCCCATAAATGATAAATAAAGCTAGTTATAAATAGCAGAAAATGAATTAATAAATAAATTGGTTACCCGTTCTAAAACAAAAAATAATTATATTTGACTTATTGATACACCAATAAGAATCTTATGTTGATAAACGATAAATGATTCGCTACAAAATAGTCGGTTAGCTTTTCTAATTTAATTAATGAATTTCGGCATAAGAAGTGGTCTATAAATTTAGATAGAAAAAAGTGGTTAGTTATCAATTAGACAACTAACCACATATTCAGGTTTTATGAGCTATTTACTTATTAGATGTATTTGGATCATTAAAACCATCGTAATTAGGGCCGACAACGACAGCCATAATTCCGAATAGAGCCATAAAAGCGATACCTAGGATTGGCGCAGTAGGAGCTGGTGTGCTTAGAAGTCCAGCGAAAGTTAAAGGAAGCATGTTCTTTAGTAAGACTCAATATAAATACCAGCCATCTGGGAATATAACCATTGATATTGTATTTTGTAACATTTTATTCTTGAGCAACGACGCTATGACAGGCTTTATAAAGGGAATCATGAAGAAACTCATATAAATCAGAACTTCATGAAATAGTCAGAGAAGTTGAATATCTGGGACGGTTTGATACATCAGGAACACTTTGAAGTCAGATAAAATAATTAAATTATTTGAAAGGACAACTAGATTCATGAATTAATAAAGGAAAATAAACTTGATTAAAACAAGATAATAAAAGATAATTTAAATAACTAATTAGTTTTAGTATGCGACCGATAACTCCAATCGATGAATTTGAAGATGCATGTATAAAGGCAAAATTAAATAACAAAGAGCAAAAGATTATTGACCATATAAGATACGTTGGAGTCTTTACTCAGCCATCACTAACTAAAGAGCTTAAATTAAACACTAAACCACCAATATTATCAATTTTATGTGATATATGCAGAAAGATAGGTACTCATATGCCTGATCACTTTAAGGATGTTAGAAAATGGTCTAAAGAAATAAATGAGCACAATGTAAAATGGGATGGAGAATTAATATGTTCACTTGCATGGAATAAAGACGGGGAAAGATTATCGCCAGAGAATGGTACTTGTCTATACCATACGTTTGCAGTTCACAAAGAATTATTCCAAGGTCTAGATTAAAAAACTCCAAATATATAATTATCCTTGACTCATATATTCAAACAAAACATTATTAAAACCTAATTCCTCAGCTGAAAATTCAAGCATATTAATGTCAGATTCAATTTTAGAACGGAAAGATCTAAATTCTTCAGATTCATCGCCTGAAGGTGGAACACCATCGACAACATCAAAGATAATATTTTTTCGATCGTTTCCGGGAAGAACTTCATTTGCCATAGGATCAAATTAAGAACTATTTAATACATAGCCATTATTTCTAAGAAAAAACGTAAATAAAACATTCCTTTACGCAAAAAAAATATTGATATCGATCTACAGAAGATAAAAAGTCTTTCATCACCGAAGAAGCAAAAGGCAGCGACTTTACATAAGTTTACCTATAATTTACATTACTTAACCCAAGTCGAGAGAGTCGTGGTTGCTGCAACTGAAGTTATTGAGTCGATGACAGATCGAAAGCCTGTCATAGCAGTAACCATGTCAACAAGTAGACAAGGTATGGGAGTTGTTACTGAGCTTTGCAAAACCAATAAATATAAAATTCGAGCTATTACAAGAAACACAAAAACAATAAATGCGCTTGAACTGGCAAGACTAAACAATGTAGAAGTGGTCAAAGGAGACCTACTTGATGCAGCAAGTCTAAACAAAGCATTTGAAGGAGCTTCAGCTATTTTTGGAAACACTACTCCTACAAAAGGATGGAAAATCTTTAGAGGAAGTATTGTTCGAGATTATGAAATTGAGCAAGGTTTTAACTTAATTAATCAAGTAAAAATTGCTTATGAGAAAGGACATCTTCAGCACTTTATATTTAGTTCTATTAGTAAACCAAAAGATCCACTCAAAAATGAACCAGCCCCAGGACATTTTACGAGCAAATGGGATATAGAAGAATACATCAAGAGGATGGATCTTTATAAGGTTTCAACCATTTTGAGACCAGTTAGCTATTTTGAAAATTTTGAAAATAAATTAAGCGGATATTCTTTATCTAGCAATATTTTTCCAGGAATAATCGGTGAAAATTACAAGTGGCAAACAATTGCAGTGGAAGATATAGGAAAATGGGTAAGAGGTATATTATCTAAACCGAATGAATATAAAAATCAAGCTCTAAATATTGCGGGAGAAGAACTAACAGGAAGGGAAATGGCAAATACACTCCGAAAAGTAATTTATTCAGAAAGAATCAAAACTAAGTATGTCATGATCCCAAGATTAGCCATAAAGCTATTGGAATACGACATTGGTGTAATGGCAGACTGGATTGAAAGGGCAGGTTATGGTGCCGATATGAATAAACTTAAGAAAATCCAAGAAGATTTAAATATATTTCCCACATCTCTTGAAAAATGGCTAAAAGCAAGAATAGGTAAAAACAACAAAACAATCAGAACATGTTCGAAGCACAAGGTAAGCTATTCCTAGAAATTACAGTTAGATAAATATTAAAATATATTAAACAATATACCCAAATTAAAAACTGTTTTCTTCAATTGAATTAGCAATAGATCGGAGAAGTTGAACTATATCCTTATCTTTGCAAGCTGTCTCTTCCTTAAGTTCTATACATAAATCTCTAATCGAAACATTAGTTGACCACCAAATACCAGATGTTTCAGTGTCATCAAAATCAAAGCTGGACATTGGAAAAAACAAATAAAAATATTATGAAAGTTTTTTTTGAGGGTCAGTAGAAGATTTTTCTAGTCGTTTTAACTCCTCAGGCAATTCCAAATCAAAACTTTCTAAAAGATTTTTTAAAAGAATTTTATTATTTAAAAGTGTTTTGTTGGGCTTTAAATTAAAGAATAAAATTAAAATAGCAAATAGAACAAGAAAAGAAATAAATAAATATGTATAAGGATTGTTGATCATTCAATTAAAACTATCCATTTTATATTCATACTAAATTGCTTAAAAATCAATCATATTATAAAAAAAATAATAATAAAATGCTTAATCAAACACAATTATCGAAAATTGGAAGCAAAATGGGTATTTATAGCTAGGAAGAAATTCATTTATTAGAATTGTCACAGATTGAACCTGAGCATAGTGAATTGATTTTCAATTAAAATTATTTATTGATAAGGTATTAATAATAAAAAAATAATGCTGATATTTACAATAACACTAAGTATTTAAATATAATAATATGTAATTAAGTACTGTTTAACATTAATGCTTACCAACATAATTTATTTACTCTTAATCTCGTTTATTTTAATTATCGGAGGATGGGCATTAAAAGCATTAATTGCCTTAGCTCAAGGCAACCCTATTGAAGTAAATTTCAAAAACCCACTTAATCTAAAGGCTAGATGGCCTAAAGAAACGAAGCAGAGTAAATAACGATCCAGCAAATAAAATATTTAGATCAAATATCAATAAAAAGGTCCTCCTTCAATTAAAATTAAATTATTCGATTATTTAAACAAAAAAAAGATGCTTGAATCATTAGACCCGTTCCAGCAAGTAATGTTAGGGGTTTCTATCATTGGAGTGCTAATGATACTTTTAGTTGTATTTTTAACCGCAAGTCCGAATTATGAAAATACCGACAGATTTAAAAAGATCCTAGAATTTCTTGAAAATAAGAATTAATCACTTCTAAACAATTTATATAAGATTTTTTAATTAATAGTCGTAAAAATAAATCTGTAATATTTTCAAAACAAAACTTAGTAAGATAAATTTAATAATTTTATGTACTGTGAATTTTAATATTTAATATAATGATGCTAAAGAAATTATTTGTGGATAACAAGTACCTGATTTGTGCAGGTTTAAGCACTTTCTCACTCTTATTTACATCAATTTCAGTTATATCCATTTCAAAATCACTAAAGGAAGTATCAACTGCACTGGAACCAATGTCAATATGGGCTAATACACAAAATGATTGTATTACAAAAACATGGCGTATCGATGGAAAGAATACACAGGGAATACCATCAAAAGTTTGGAGCTGTAATGGCGGAGGTAATTAGATTAATAAATACTTTTATTTACTAATAATCTCCCCATCTCTTACCAATTTCATATCCCCATTTTCTAGCAAGTTCGACGACCTCCTCATGAGTTTTACATTTAATAAATAACTGATATTTATCAGAAGATACATTTAACATCTCAACCAACTTATTTAATTGATCTATCTTAAATAAGAAGCATTCATAGTCCTTCTTTGTCATTTTTAATTACTAACCTTAATTTTTATTTTAAACTTAATTTATAAAATAGTCATTTAATATAAATAAATTTATGATTCGAAAGTAATATTAAACTAAGATAAATTAATTAGAGTGATATGCTTTTGGTTGTTTCCATACATACCTATCAACATCAAGATCTTTCTTTACAGCCACACAATTAGTAGCTATATGCCAAAGAGAATTAAAAATTGGGGTAGGGTTGTAAAGATAAACTTTTGGAAATTTATTTTTTAAAACTCTAGTAGCAAGTCTTGCATGATAATGAGGAACTGTTGGCTCAATATGATGTATTGCATGGGTTGATCCAATTGAGTGATGTAAAAAATCTAATATTTTTCCATAGGGCCTATCTATAGATAAGAATGCTCCTCTCATGTAAGAAAACTCACCTTCACCTAGATGTGGTACATCTGTATCTGTGTGATGAAGCCATGTGTAAATTACAAGCCAAATATTGACAACAAGTAAGGGACCTAGATAAAGACAAATCATTGAATATATTCCAAAATTTATTGACCAAGAGATCAATAATAAAAGCATAAAAATGATTCCCCAATCTGAGATCCATACTTTTTTTGCCCAAATAGAGGGCCAAAGTTTTTTAGAGAAAGGTGCTGTTGGCCAAAAATGATTACTCATGCCATATCGAGGGCCTCCAGTTTTGCCCGCAAGTAAATATGCTGGCCAACCAAGAATCAAGTGAAGAAAAAGTTGACTAAAGCCATATAAAGTTTTGCCCAATAACATGGACGACTTAATTTCGTTTTCACCTCCTTTCTTTTCGAGTTTGCCGTCTCCTGAGATCACAACGGGGACATGTGTCTCACCATCAGTAATGTGATTAGTAAATGCATGATGAACGGCATGTGATCTTTGCCAAGAAAAATATGGAACAAGTAAAAAAGAATGTAGAAGATAACCGACAAAGGTTTCCAATTTACGATTATCTGAAAAGGCTCCATGACCACATTCATGTGCTAATACCCAAAGTCCCATAGATGTTGTACCAGAAAAAATGGCATAAATGATCCATAGAGGAATGAACTCTTTCGTAAGAGGAATAGAAAGCCCCATCAAAACAACACAAGTCTGTATTCCGACTGTTCTGCAAAGGTAAAAAAGAGATGTATGAGTCTGTCGACTAAAACAATGCTTGGGGATAGCTTCTCTAACTTCTCTTCTAGAAGGAATATCATCCAAGGATATTTCTAATGCTTGACCATTTAAACCAGATGGTAGAAAAGTCCGTCCGATATTATCTCGATTGACTAATTCGAATTTAGTTAGTAGGCTTTTTTTCAATTTTTTTACTTCTTAAAATTACTTTCATATATGACGTTACTCTTCAACAGTGCAATGAGGCTATAAGGAGTTCTAAATTTCACAAAAGATTCATTATAACAATCTTTTTCATAATCATTAAAGGCATCGATTAAGTTGTATATCAATAACTTCTAACAAACAAAAGATGCTAAAAAATTCTATAACAATTAAAAATATTACTTAATTTAATCTTTCCTACTTTCTGGATATTCCACTGATCCATCAGCTTTTCTAACTGGTTTGGAATATAAAACCCTCAATAAACCCTTTGTATCCATATTTGGACTTGTTATAAAAAAACTAACAACGAAAAAGCCTCCAAAGAGTAACAACAAAAGCAAAAGAGGTATATTTAATCCTATTTCAGCAAAAGATAATAAAAATAAATACATTATTGTAAGATAAGAATAAAGGCATATAGAAAATTAATATAGACTAATCTTATAGAAAAAAAATTTATATTATATTATTACATATAAAAATTTTACAATTGAAAAATAGGAAAAGGTTTTTGAATAACTTTATCATTGTTATAGGAACAATTATAAGAATTTTTATTAGCTTTAAAAGAAATATTTTTAAAAGGCTTCCCGTCTATAAAATGCATAGCTGAACCGCCATCAATCGAAATACAATTAGATATTATGCCTTCTCTAAGGACTTTATTTACAAATGGCTTCCGTGATGGTTCTTCATCGTAATGGGGACAACATGTACCATTTATAAAATCTAAGCAGGGTAAAATTTGCAATTCATTCTCCCATGAATCGGTAATTCCATTTGTAAACCAACAAATTGCTCCTGCGCTGACACCACTCATTATTACTCCTTCATCATAAGCTTTCCTAAGAAAATTGTTCATCCCCCATTCCTTCCAAACAGCTATCATACTTTTAGTATTACCACCTCCAACAAAAATAATATCTTGATTCATAATATGAGAATTTATATCAACAGTCCTCTTAAAGAAATCTAAATGGGTAGGTTGACAATTTAAACGTGTAAAAACAGAATAAAAGCGAACTATATAGCTATCATTGTCACCTGTAGCTGTAGGTAAGAAACATATCCTAGGACAATCATTAGGAGAAAGACTAATTATATATTTCTCTATCAAAAAGGACGAAGTATTTCTACCAAAACCGCCCCCTCCGATAGCTATAATATGCTTATTCAAGATAAAAACAGTTATTTATTAACTATAGGATAAAAGTAAATATAGGACAAAATTTAAAAAAAGATTAAATATGATAAAATTATATACTTAAAAACCAGAAGATTCTTATAGAACATATGATGTAAAGAAAGAAGAATAATATTTTAATGAGAAGGATACTAATCAATAGTAAATTGTTCAAATAAAGCTTGCATTCTATAGAATATACTAAACCTTAATAGAAAATAATATGAATAAACGATGGTTACTACAAAATCATAAAATAAATATTTTAATAATCAAAGAAGAGATCTAAGGTATATAATATAAAAATATATCTTGTATTAT
Organism: Prochlorococcus sp. AG-436-J02; assembly: GCA_003212625.1. Lineage (GTDB taxonomy): Bacteria > Cyanobacteriota > Cyanobacteriia > PCC-6307 > Cyanobiaceae > Prochlorococcus_B. Next base: position 65,904 of record QCPI01000002.1, on the reverse strand, counting down.
GGAAAATGATTGGTTGTATGAATTTCAAAAATATATAAAAACATTTTCACTGCTGATAATATCGATCATTATTATTCTGATTATTATATTTATACTATTGAAATAGTATAAATGAACCCATTAGGAATTTAAATCGGCTATACTTATTGAAAATTTTTATTTGTTAAAACAAATCTATGACAATTAAAGCCACATATTATGGAGCAAATGGTTGGCTTATAGAGATAGAAGAAATTAGAATTCTTATCGATCCATGGTTATCAGGTGATTTAACATTCCCACCTGGAGATTGGCTTATAAAAGGTAAATTAAATAAAGAATTAGATACACCCAAAAATATAAGCTTATTATTATTAACTCAAGGGCAACCAGATCATGCACACCCACAAACTCTCAAAAAAATCAATAAATCAATACCAGTAATAGCATCAGAGGCAGCTAGCAAGATTGTTAAGAGTTTGGGATTTAAAGAAGTAATTACGTTAAAACCTGGAGAAAATTACACATCTAAAAAACTAAATATCCAGGCTACCTCAGGAGCCTCAGTACCCAATAGAGAGAATGGCTATGTTATTGATTGCTTATTAAATTCAGTTTATATAGAGCCACACGGATTCCTTGACAAAAAAATAAATCCTAGAAAGATTGATTTAGTTATAACACCAGTAATAGATTTCTCAATACCACTTGCAGGTAAATTTATTAAAGGAAAAACTGTATTACCTGAACTTATAAGCTTATTTAATCCATCTACTGTCATGGCAAGTACTACTGGTGGTGATATTACTTTCTCTGGAATAATAAACAATTTAATCAATGTAGATGGATCTATCGAAGATATTAAATTGTTTGAAGATATTCACACTAATTTTATAAATCCTATACCTTTAAAAAAATATGTAATAGAGAGCAATAATAATTTATAGATCTTTTACACTATTTTTTTCGTCTTGCTGAATATAGAATTGAGCAACTTCATTTAACATTTTAATAACTACATCATTACTACATTTTGATCGCTCTTGAAGTCTCATACAAGCTTCTTTGATATTTACAAAGGCATCTTCACTCATTTCAGAAAGTTGTTCATCCGAATATTTAGTTTTACTCATTGAAGACTTTATGATTATTTATATATTAGTATAAAGGGTCTTAAATAAAAAATAAATTAATCTATGTATTAATTAATTCTGATAATAATTTAATTTGTGTTCGATATTTGATAAGTGATTTTAAATCATCAAAACCTCCATTTTTTAGTTTCAATAAAAATGATCTCTCAAATCCAAGAGCTTCCTGACTGGAAGAATTAGCATCAAGAAGCGCAAACAAAGGTTTAGTTTTTTCATAAAGGCCTAAATATGAGTCTAGATCGGATTGAGTTTCAAAAACAGAACCATCTTCAGCTGCAAAAGATTGTTTATTAATACTTTTTAACAAAAACAGGATCAGAAGTACTATCGCAAGCAATAGGATAATTGCAATTGCTATGAGTGTAATATCCATAATTTTACTGAATCTCAATTAGATACTAGTTCATAAAGAATGGAAATAGGAAACTTTTATATAGAATTAAGTATGATAACCTAATTTAACAGAAATCACATTGGATATTATATAAAAAAAATTATAAAGCTATAGTAGAAATATTATATATAGAATAAAAATGAGCTTTATATTTATACTAATATTAGTAATTATTTTAATAATTTTCTCTTACAAATTTTTAATAAAAAAAGCTAAGTTAGATAATTTCAAAAAAGCGGGTAAGGAGTGGGAAGAAATCGTAGAAGAACTAAGCAGAAGAAAATAAATTCTTTAATTGTATTCTCCAGGTACATCATTCTTTTGTACGGTCACTCTACCAACTTTTTTACCAGAAAACCTAAGTAATTCGTCACCCGAGAACTCAAAACCTCTCTTCAAAGCAATCAATGCTACATCATCGGCAGTTGAGGATGAAATAACCTCCTCTTTTAGAGAGTTATCATTCTGCATTACCTTTAAAAATTTTCTTAATTGATCTAAAGACATTAAAGAAAGACAATTTAATAAATATTGTATAATAAAACAAATAAACACTGAATAATAATTGAATGTTATATTCAAAAATATATTATTACTCTTTTATAATCAAATGAAGATTTTATTCCTGTTAATAATTCTAATGTTCACATTTTCTTCTCCAGCCCATTCATATCCTGAAAGTCAAATGGAGGACTGTATTTCTAGTGCTTTAAGTAACCCGGCAACTAAGTCAATTTCTAGGAGCTCAATCAGCAATTATTGCGATTGTGCCTTAAAAGCAATAATTGATGAAAATAAGGATATAAGAGAATCCGGATATGAGTGTGCACAAATCAACTTTAATTGAAATTCTAAGATGAGAAACTTAAATTAAAAAATTCGTGAGTAACAGAAGTTCTTAATACATATAATCACAATTGTTTTCCTTTTACAATTCTTGTGGACGAAAAGTCAATTACAAATTATTTCACACATTGATAATTTCAAATGAATTGTATATAAAATAAAAAATACAATAAATATTAAAGATAAACTATCAATCTAACTAGAATAAAAAGAAATTATGGTTTTTCATACTGCTAAGTTAAGAGTTAAAGAGTTGGCTGATACTCTTAGTCTAGATTCTAATGAGATAATTGCAACATGTATACTTTTAAAGATTCCAGCTTCATCTCCACTCTCATCACTATCAATAGCTCAATGCAAAGATATAATTAATTATTTAAAAGAGAAAAAGACTAATTAACATTTAAAATCATATTAAAGATATTATGAATTTTCTACAATCAATCAACAAATCAGGATTATAAGTCGTTAGCTTCTCTAAATAGTGCGTCCTGGTAATCAGAATCTTTTTTTAAGTCTTCCATTTTTATAGGATCAAAGTGATTAATAAGGGATTTCCCAAATTCAAATATCTCTAAATCGCTTAAGCCTTTATCACGCAAGCTAGCGAGAATTGCAGAAATGTCCTGATAAGCGACTTCAAATAATTCTTTTTTCTCATCTGGTTTTAAAAGGTCCATATCTTCAGATTTCTAAATAAATATACCTTTTTATATTATATGTAAAATATGAAGTTTAAGAACTATTTAAATAAAACTGAAAGATTAATACTCATACAAATAAAAAGATTTAACTAAATTATGACTATACTATTATTGTAAACTTATAAATAGTTTTAAGAACGTGAAAGGCAATAGATATAAAAACTATTTAAAAGTCTGGGCAACACCTTTAGCATTACTAATTATATTGTTTTTCATTGGTGCATTAGGTTATCGGATTACAGAAGGTTGGGACTGGGGAGATTGTTTATGGATGGTACTTATAACTATTACGACCATAGGTTTTGGTGAAGTAGAAGTTCTGAGTTCATCTGGTAGAATTATAACTTTTTTAATCATTGGTGGTGGCTTATTTGTAGTGCAATTAACACTACAAAGGTTTATACAGTTATCTGAACTAGGTTATTTCATTAGACTAGAAGAGCTAAGATTAAGGAGATTAATTAGAAAAATGAAAAATCACGTAATAATATGTGGTTATGGTCGAACAGGAAAAGAAATAGCTGATCAGCTTAAATCCGAAGAAATATCTACTCTAATAATAGAAATTGACCCAACAAGAAAAATTGAAGCGGAGGAAAATGGATTCAATGTTCTTATGGAAGATGCAACTATGGACGAAACATTATTGCTTGCAGGAATAAATAATTGTCGCAGTTTAGTCGTTACCTTACCAAGTGACGCAGCAAATCTATATGTAATACTAAGTGCTAAAGCATTAAACAATAGTTGCAGGTTAATCGCAAGAGCCGCGACAGAGGAAGCATCTAACAAATTAAAACTTGCTGGCGCGAATGCAGTTGTTAGTCCTTATGTTGCGGCAGGAAGAACAATGGCAGCCTCAGCTTTACGACCCATAGCCGTAGATTTTATGGATTTACTTACTGGTTCTGATTTTGAAATTGAAGAATTCAAGTTGACCGATGATGTATTAATGATTAATAATTTCAGTACCCAACTTGAAAAAGATATCGACTTCACCAAACTATATGGAGCAAACCTTTTAGCAACTAAAGTATCAGGAAAACTAACTGGAAATCCTCTGGATAATTTAACGTTATATCCTGGTATGATTTTAATTTACCTAGGAAGCTATGAACAATTAGAAAGTATTAGAAAAAAATTGAATCAAGTTATTGTAAAAACATAATAAATAAAGTTTAAATCATAGAAACTAGTAATCATCAAAAAATCTAGTTTTGTAAAAACATCGAAATAACATGATTTTGTATAACTTATCTAATAAAAGAAAATGTTCATATATCCTATATGATATGAAATTAATATTATGTAAATAATACTAAGAACATTGAATATTATATATTAAGATAAATATTGAATATATTATTACTAATAACAAATGGAATCATCAAAGCAACCTTGGAAAATATGGTTATTTGTATTAGGTCTAAACTCTATAGCTATAGTCGGAGCATTTTATTTAAAATCAATTGGAATTAATCTTTATGCATTTAGAGGCGGCTCATAATGTAATATCAAAACCATTTATTAAAACTATCAAATAAAAAAATCAATTTACATTCAAATGAATCAATTAAAAGAAAGTAAATGGAAAATAGTTCTTGATAACATATTAATATATAATCTTTATATATTAATTTTAGGTGCAACATTTCTAGCAATTAGTTTTATTTTTAGTATTAATGGTTATTCAAAGCTATATTGTTTGTTTGAAAGACTTTGGTATCCAATCTTTATTCCATCGCTAAGTCTTTTCTTTACTGCAATATTAATTGAAGGAGTATTTACAATGATTAATTCTAGAAATAGTTAAAAAAATAATCTTAGATAGATTTCCAACATTTTACAATATTAGTTAATTTAGAATAGAAATTTATAATCTAATTCTATCGTCTATGAAGTTCATATAAAATTACTATAATTGATATTCAAGTTCTCACCATGATGAGCAGATTGTCACCAAAAATGCGTAGGAAGCAAAAATGAATGTTAAATCATTGAATTTTAGGTCAAAAATAGTAGATACTAATTAGGTATAGAAATAAATTATGCCTAAAAAAATGGAAGAGCTAACCTATAAGGATCTAACTGATATCGAATTAGATGCACTAAAAGATATGTATATCTCCAGTCGTGTAAACTCAATGTCAGAGAAGGATCTGCGATTATTTGTAAGAGACATAATCATTGACCAAGTAAAAGGAACGGTTGGCCACGCTGAGGAGAAAGAAGCATGGGCAGAAATAAAAGAACATTTTACAGATGAATTAACTAACAAGATAATTGAAGTTAAAGCAAAATACTCCAAAAATAAAAAAGTAGAATCAAAAAGTCCAGAAGAAATTGAATTTGATAAAAGGCTAAAGCTTCTTAAACAACAGCAACAAGAAGAAAAATCAAGCAAAGACATGTGGGAAGATTGATTATCAAAAAGAATAATTATAAAATCAAAAGAAAAGTCTTGAAGAATATCTAAACAGTAAAGCAGACAAAAATAAAATGCAAATCTTGATAACATAAACTTTAATTCATTCAACAAGCTAATATATATATTTGAATTAATAACTATAGAGAAAAATGATAAGCAAAATGAAACCACACCTTCTATAAAAGTGATCCATATAAAGCATCACTCATATCATTACTAGCTAAGATTTTAAAAAATAATACAAGAAAAAATAATACTGAAAATAAAGAAATAGAATAAAAAAATAAAAGAAGTAATAGTTATTGAAACATATCTACTAATAATTTTTTATCTCTCTAATCTGTTACTGATCTAATCGAAAATACTCCGTTTGTGGAATTTGGATAACTTTATATCTTTTATTAAATTGCTTTTATAATAACTTAAAAACCGTATAATATAATTTAGCAACAAAATTATCTAGCTTAATTTGTCGCATCCACCTCTCAAAACTTGTTGTTATTCCAATCTTATATAAATCACAATTTCTGACAAAATGAAGACAAGCTCTGTTCTGATTCACAATAACTATATAAAAATGAATTCAAAACTACATTAATATTATCTTGAGTAAAAATAAAATAAAATTATGCAGCTTCATTATTTCTGATAATATTAAATTTGTCTCTCATAGTAGGGTTATTTCGAGTCAATCTTTTAACGGTAACTTCCTGAGCTTTATCATTAGCCAATCTAAGATTTCTATCTGCACCAAGTAAAGCATCTTTTGTCTTTTGTAAATGGTTTATAGACTTATCAATCTCATTAATTGCCGTTTCGAAACGTTTAGAGGCAAGTGAATAATTTTTACCAAAAGAATCCTTAAATAGCTCAAGGCTTCTCTCGAAATTAGTAATATCTATATTTTGCTCTTTAATAGCTGTAAGCTCAGTCTTATACTCAAGCGCCTTAAACGAGGCATTTCGTAATAATGAAATTATGGATAAGAAGCATTGAGGACGAACAACATACATTTTTGGATATCGATGAGAATAATCTACAATACCTGAATTAAACAAATCATTATTAGATTCTAATAATGAAACCAGAACAGCATATTCACAATTCTTTTGAATACGATCTTTGTTCAATTCTTTAATAAAATCCTCATTCTTTTTTTTCGTAGAGGTTGTATCACATTCGTTTTTCATTTCAAACATTATAGAGACGATTTCATTGCCTTCACTATCAAAGTCGCGAAAAATATAATCACCCTTACTCCCGAAGCTAGTATTATTATCCTTTTCGAAATATGAATTAGGAAAAGCACTGGCTCGCAAGCGATTAAATTCATTTTCACAATGTTGCTCTAATGACTCGCCCACCATTTTTGTAGAAAGCTTCAGTTTCATGTCACGAAGTCTCTCAATTACATCATCTCTTTCTTTTATCTGAATTTCATATTTCATTTTTATCGATCTTTCTGATAATTCTTTTTGTAATTCAACCTTATCTAGATCATTTTTAATCCTTTCATAACCATCTTTTAATTCAGAAATGGCGGTGGAAACAGCGATTTTTTTATCATATTCATTTTTTTCTTTTGTTTTCTCCAATAAATATCCAAGTGAATCCCGTTCTTTTTCTAAACAATGCTTGATTTTGTTTACGGCCATTTTCTTCTCGGCATCAGCATTATTTAACTGTGACTGAAGAGCTTGTATTCTTTTTTCATGTAAAAAAGAGGCCTCTTGCATTTGAAGGCGGTTTTTTTGAATAGCAATATCTATAGATTTCTCTTTATCCCTGTCCAAGAGTTCAAGTCTTCTGCTCATTTCATCTTCAAATTCCTGATCTCTTACTTGCTTAATTATATTGGAGTATTTATCCTCATCCATTCTGATTGAGCTACCACATTCAGGACATTTAATTTCATTCATATCCAATTAAAAGGGCGAAAGAAAAGCTATTCCCCCTTTTTATCTGCTTTAGTCTTGTCAGGCAAGAATTATGTGAACCCATAAACCAACTTAAAAACATTATGTAGGAAAACAAAGGCCTCTAGAAGAAACGTATTATTATCACTTTATTAAAGTAAATAAATTAATACAAGTAAAACTTATTTGATTTGAAACGTGAAAAAATCTATAAAAGCACATTTTAGTTTTAGAAAAATCTTTTACCTCCAAAACAAATAATTTCTAGATAAAAAAGGAGAATCTACAAGATGAAAAAACATACAGTTATAAATAAGGTCTAAATAAACAAATAGGAATTTTACAAAATATCCTCTTCCAGAAGCATTAGAATTTAGAATTTCGTAAAAAGGTAAAAAATATTTCAGACCAAGACAGGAAAGAGAATCCAAGACAATATAGACTACTAATTAATTGGTTATAAAGCCGAACGATATAGAAAAAATTCCTGCAATAACTTTTACTACATAAAAAGATATTTAATACATTATAAAATATAGTTAAGTAGTATTTATATAAATAAAATGTCCTATCTAAACTTTGCTCTTACTCAATCTGAGCTAGGTATAAGTCACTTCACTACAGATTTAATACTAGTTCTTTCATTCGCCATAGTAACGGCACTCCCTATGTCCTTATTACGTCCACAGATTCGAGAAGAAAACGTTAAAAGCAATGTTTTTAAGAGCTCCAACTAAAATTGAAACTCAAATAAGATAAAAATATAGTTAGTTTCTTTTGATTTTTTTCAGAATAAAATATAGGCTACATAAAAATTTTATGACCAGAAAAATAATACCTTAGGGAATCTTTTATAAATTTTTCATTGAAACTCATTGAAACAAAATAACCTATTTAATATTACTATACATTAAATTAGCTAAAACTATAGAGAACAACAAGCAAAGCAAAAGATTTAATAAGCTTATCTTTTAGGTTATATGTAATTTCTTTATCAACTCAACGCTAATTCAATGATGAATATGTAAGATAAAATTAATAGTAGTCAGTCATGTCAAATAAAACAATATTTATATATGATGGTGAATGTCCTTTTTGTGATCATTTTGCCCAATTATTGGAGTTACAAAGTAGTTTTCCTTCAATAATGATTTTAGATGGAAGAAAAAATCTAGGGCTACTAACTCAATTATATAACAAAGGATATGATTTAAATAAAGGAGCTATCCTAATAAATAATGGTGAAATCAAGCATGGTTCAGATGCTATAAACTGGATTTGCTCTGAGCTTAAACAGCCGAGTGAGAAGCTATTAGAACTACTAAAGATTGTTTTTAGCTCTAACAAGAGAAGTAAAATATTATTCCCTTTTCTTCTGTGGGCTAGAAGAATTTCATTAACTTTGAAAGGCAAAGTATGGAAACCGGTAAATGATAGCATTCAATTCTATTGATTCTATAAGAAATCCAATAGTCAGATTGTTATTCATTCTTATCATATTTGTTTAACGAGATCAAAATCATTCTAATTAATAGGATTATTCATCTAGGTGTACTTATAAAAAATTGTAAAACTGGGATTAATCTCCTTATACGTGAAAAGATTTATAACACTTATTTATATAATCTCATGTGAATTCAACCCATAATTTAGCTGATAAACTTGATTAGTAAAAAATAGTCCATGTAAATTATTTTTTTTGGCACATGAAGTTATATATACGATTTGTAACAGCACTTTATAAGGGAATAGTTTAAATAGTCTGAAAGAGTTTAAATATACAAATATAATCTTCATTGACAAAAAATATGCTTATAGAGATCCTAGGAAATAGTAGTTCCTTACTAGTAATTCTTTTAATTACCTTATCCATTTATTTCGGGATACAAGCGCGAAAAAAGGAAAATAGATAATTTGTTTCTAAGTTATTTACTTAGTCAACCAAAATAAGGTTGGAAATCCAAACTAAGATTTCAAGAAAATAAGAATAATAAATATTTACATATAATATAGTTGACTATGACTCCTCAAAACTATTGTGTCCTACCTATCGATTGATGAAATGGAGTGAAAAATCTAACGAACTAGAAATGTAAACATCACATCAAAAAATCAATATATTAATTTAGCTCAAAAAATATTCAAGCAATGAAATTAGTTTACAAATATTAGTAACAAACTCTTGATAAATGGAATAGAACATAACAAGTGTTATTTTAGTCCAAAAAAGACAAAAGAATGAGAAATGGAAATATGAATATGAAATTTTAAATTAAATAAAAATCAAATATCTGCTCAAAAAAAAAAAAAGATCTTGAGCACAGGTGAAAAACTTGACAAGAATAAATAAAAAATGGTAGCTATCCAGAAATAATTCGAAATTATTGAATTAAAAAAAAAAGAAAAATAAATAATGCTTATGGCAAATTCAATTGCATGGGTTCGAAGCCCCTATATAAAACACATAATCTATAATGATGTATGTAAGTTTTTTTTTGAGAGACGAGAAACAAAAACCTGTAAAGATAAAAAAACCTGAATTACAAAAAAAAATAATGCTGGTATATAAAAAAGAAAAAAGCCCTCAAAAGGGGGAGGGAAATGTAAACGAGTAATTAAACTATAGACGAATAATCAGCCATACTATCTAGGTATTTTTTTTCAATAAAGAAGCCGAGTAGCAGATATGCTTCTCGGCTAAATCTAGATTCTTTAGTACAGATTTTTACTAATTAACCTTCTCCTTCTGGAACCAAACGGAATCCTTTACGTCCCATCTTAATCTCAAAATTATCACCTGGTTTGAGATCTAAAAGAGCTGTATAGGCCTTTCCTATCAATAGGTTTCCATTTCCTTGAACGGTGGCCACGTAACTAAGCTTTCTTCCACCTTTACCAATACCACCAGCACTTTCGGCAGCTAGGTTTACACCTTTGGCTTCAAGAAGTGCTTCATAAAAGGCAGTATAGTTAAGACGCTCTCCGCCTCCTTTCTTAGTGGATACATATCCACAAGCTTTTACAAGATCAGATTTTGAGACATCTCCCAAGTCTTTGACCTTGGCTAATAAATCCTTACCAGTGAGCATGATAAATAAATGGTTGTACTTATAATACTAACTTATAATTAACAAACTTACAATATTTATATTAGTCCAAGACATTAAAGCGAAAAGATATGGGAACAGAAGCGACTAGATTAAACTCAGGAATCTAAGGTTATATGGAAAATTATTCAGAGATCAAGGGATAGATTTATAGGAAAGTTCCTTTTTGATACAACGAAAATTAAACGATTCAGTCAATCATTTATCTATTTGAAAAAGCTCAATCGCCAGCAATAGCAAGATAAATTTATAAAATAAGACAAGATCTATAAATGGTTAAAGACAGCAATGAGCTCATTGAATATTCCTAGTGTCAATTCGTTGAGTTAGTAAAGCTTTACTGTTGAACATTGGTTACGGTATGAATCAAAATAAAAATACTTTTTACAACAAAAAATGAATCTCTCAAAAATTCTTGCGATTTGTATCGTGTCTATATTCATCCTTTCTGCATTTGCTGGCTTATTTGGAACTCTATTGAACTCGTAGTATCAACAAGAAGTAAGATTTTCACACATTCCTTATAAATTAGTATTTTCATTAATTAGCTAAAGAAAGTTGAACATAATATTTTACAAATTCCAGTAGTTGCAATCTTATAAAACTAAAACGAATGATTTATTGGATGTTCGACTTGATTTTAGGTTCAAAAACAGCACCATTACATATCATCACGGATAAGACTTCCTTGCTTTGATCATCAATTTGCTGAAAAGCTTTGACTTGACTCAATGACTCAGATGTTTTTTTTAAGCAACGATTCCATGCTGAGGCTTGCTTAGACAAAGGAATTAACTGAATAGTTACAGTGGTTACACAAAGGCATATAAATCCTAGAAATAATTTATGAGGAACATCTATCATTTTTATACTATAGACTATTAATAAAAAATTAAAACAGATCTTGTTTTTACAGCAACTTACACCTCCTCAAAGCACTAATTTCTAATTAACTAAAATCATAAAATTACTCAAAAGACATAAAGGCTGTAATAAATCATTGAGTATTGCTGAAAATATATAAATAAGCCTTTCAATCATATTTTTGCCACTTACCAATTGTAAATTCAAGAAATCGATCCACATCATCATCAGGACAACCAGTTTTGGTTTTTAGTTCCTGACATGCCTCCGAAATTTTGATAAAGCAATCTTTGACATCCACATTTTTATCAATTGCATCAAATAATTGTTTGTCAGTAAATGACATATCAAAAGAGTATTATTTACTTAAGATTATTTTCAATGAGCTATCTTGGCAATGTTCACTTCATTACCAAAACTTAACTTTTGAAAAAATTATAAGGACAAATATTTAATTAAAAAAGTTATCTGGTTAAAGCTAAAGCCCAATTAGGAAAAGTTGAGGAGACTCCTAAAAAATCCTTTGTAGAAAAAGAATTACATTTAGCAACTATTCCATTGGTAGGAAGATTCGAAAACAATTCATTATTTATCCATTGAGAATGCCAAATCTTGACCTGCTTTGGATCTTCTGTTCTTAAGGTAATAGGAACCTCAAATCCCCATTCTTGGAGTTGTGTCAAATCTGATAATTCATCCTTTTTTGAAGAAAAGATTTGAAATGCCAAAAAAGCAAGAGGTCTATTAATGTCAAAGGGTTTAATTGAGTTGGAGTTAAATTGATCTTTTGACAATCTGGAACTAACAGTAGGAGTGTATAAAACACCCTCTAACTCCACTTCAATTTTTAAAGAGTCATCAATACTTAAAGGAATAGTATTTATAGTCCTAATAATTTCAATAATTTCAGGGTTTTCACGAGAATAGGCATCTACTAATTGACCATATTTATATCTAAGCCCTATAGCGCAACCAGCAATTTTGGGCTGCACAACCATAGTTGTTCCTCCTGGTAATTTTTCACACCAGTTGGAAAAACAATTCTTATCTAGTCCTAAGAGTCTTCTCATATATATATCAATAGGAAAATGTCGAGAGAATTAGCTTATTTAACCTCTTTTCTTAAGGAATCAAAAAAGAAAAAAATGTTTTTTTCATTAGCTATTACATAAAAATTTTTCTTGGCAAATCTAATACAAAAACTAAATCAATATAGATCACATGATATTAAAGCTGATAAGAGGATAATTTTTGATCTTTTAGGGGTAATGAATTTCATGTTCTCAAGCAAAACACTTATAAAAATTCAACAAGAAACAATAATTAGATTCTAATAAATACAGTATTTATTCTCATGCCTACATCTATTTAATGACATAATTTATGTAAGCATTAGGTCTTGCATGACAATATTAGAGAAATACCCCGAGAATATTCCATGGGATTTAAATAATGACAAAGGTAAATGCAGATCAATTCAATGGATGCTAACTAAGGCAGACAACATTTATACATTTACCAGAAGTCGTATAGATGACAAATATGTATATATACAAAAAAATGATGGAAAAAGAAAGGCATTTAAAGAATACGAAGCTAGATTTACATATCAACGATTATTTGATGAAGGATATTTATTGGCTGCAGTTTCCTGATTAAAAAATAATTCTTGACGTTGAAGATCATAAGTGTAGGCTAAAAGATATATTTACATTCAATAAATGCCAAGGGTAAAAAGGGAAAAGTATCCAGAGAAGGCTCCATGGGATCTAGGGCCATTATCTGAGCATAAATCTCAAGCATGTTGGAGATTAGTAAGAGGGGCCGAAATTGTGATTTTCGCTAGGAAAGGCGACGACAACCACTATTTCGTAATGCAAAGAGACGATAAAGAGCCTATTGAGATTCTCGCATTTCAAGCAAGGCTCACTTATCAACAACTTTTAGACAAAGGATTCAAGCTTGAAGTATAGAAAAAACCTAGTTAAAGAATTGTTCTCTAATTAATAGTGAATGTTAGTGCTAATTGAAAAAACTAGAGAGCATCAGTTAACTAATTATAATACATTTTAATTCTTGAATTAAACAGATCTTAGATACTAGAATTACAGCTATATAACTTTTATAATTTCAACTATTAACGTATTAGAAAATAAAACAACTTATAATAGAAGTAATTGAAAAACATTTACATACTATTTTTAAAAATAGCCATATCACCTATGAGCTTGAAAAAAAATTAGTATAAGAAAATTTAAGGACTGACCTCTTCAACATGATCTGTGTCAGGAATGACTATAGGTCCAGACCAAATTGACCATAAGAATAGAATCGTAATAGGACAAAATAACATTCCAATCAAAGGAGAAAGGTATTTAATCCAATAGATCTTATGCTCCATAACTAATTTAAATAGTTGGAGTAATTAATTTCAAAAATTTATTCATGTCGTAATTAATTATCACTAATAAATAATAAATGAAAGCGTGGGTAAAAACCTAAGAAGTAAAAGAAAATAATTAAAAGGCTAACTATAATTACATTAAACCACAATTGATGTAATGAAAATTTATTTAAATAAGATTAAAAAATAATATAAGTTATTTAGTAAAGCCAATTTAAAACCTTATAGTCTAAAATTAAGATAAATTTGAATAGACATTAATCAACTATTGGTTAAATTAATAGTTTTTTGCAACTTATTAAATCAATAATTGTCTAAAGTCTCAACTTTCTTCTCCAACAAAGTTCTTATATTTTCCAACATAGTTGAGAAAAATATATGATTCATATAGTAAACAGTACTTATAATTCTAATCCAAATCTATATCTTCTAGAAGAGATGAAAAGTCTGAACTATGGAAAAAAGTATATTCGTTGAGAATATCTTCATCTTCAGCACGAAGCCAATAACTTAAAGTCATTATAATAACATTTAATAGAGTGTAGGTTTTAAAGAACTGTGAAATAACCTGACCAGGTTTCTCATTGGAAGATAATTGAGCTATGTATACAAAGAAATAAACATATCCGTTAAGCTTCTAAGTGCTAATTATTCCTGATCGATTTCTATTCTTTTTTTTATTTATTATATTCATTAGAAACACCTAATGAAAGTTGAGAAGTAGTTATTTAGATACCTGGATAAAAAACGAAAGTAATTACTAAAGACTGCTAATGCGTCATCATTAATTGTTTTACCAGGTCATCGATTTATAATTCCTGTTTAAAAGATACCAGGAATAATTTGACCAGTTGTAACGTATGCACCTAAAAGGCAAATCATGCCAATCATTGCCCAGCGTCCATTTGTTTTCTCAGCTTCCAATGGATAATTGGTGTAATTTTGAACCAATTGAGGAGCAGCTTTGCGAGCAAATATATTTTGCTTGCCATACTCAGTAATAATTTGAGAAGAAGATTTCATTTTTACACCTCTTAAAAGATTCCAGGAATGATTTGACCGGTAGTTGCATACGCACCGAATGCTGCAACGAAACCAAGCATTGCTGCCCAACCGTTAAATTTTTCCGCTTCAGGAGTCATAATGAAAAAAAATTTACTTTACGTGAACTAATGTAAACTAATCATGAATTTACGTAAAGTTGGTGTTGTGCGGTTTCCACGTAAATCCTCGTATAGTAGTAATTCATACAAGAAAATAATATTAAGGCTTTTAGATAAAGGCTGATTTAAAAGTTAGGGAGCAAAAGCACTGGCAAGTAATTCTTTATATTAAAGGTTTAAGGCTTTGAACAATTTATCATGTTTTTTATTGAAATTTAATTATAAAAAAAGTTGACTTCATTAGGTCTTAATCCATCCCAGCCGGCTTTAACTAAGCGTGCATTAAGTGTCTCTTTATCAAAATGTTTTGACCCAGTTTTGACAATGCGGTTTCGCATAGACTTTTTAACACCACTTCTTTTTCTAGCATTTTCTTTATTCATTACTTCTCTGTAGAGTATTAACATTTCTGTAGGAATAGGAGTTCCATCAAGATCAAATCCAGAATTGATAGCTTTATCAATCGCATCGGGGCCAGAAAAATCCACCATAAAAAAAGCGTATTTGTATATTCTCCTATGGATCTGCCATTTTTTCTAAAATATTGAAAGATTAAAATATTAAAGTAGTCGATATATTACTGAAATATTATTTGCTGGCATCTCAATTATTTTGTGTTGTTCAAATCCATTAATACAGGCAATTTCATTAACTCTATCTAAATGACGAATTCCCCAAAGTGGATTTTGGCATTTAAGAGATCTATCAAAATTTAAATTACTTTCAGAAGTTTGCTTATCTTTTATAAAAAAAGGTCCATACAGAAACAAGAATTGATTCTTAGTTAAATAGTTTCTTGATTCTTCAAATAAAGCTTTAGTACAACTCCATGGGGAGATATGAATCATATTTATACAAACAATTCCTTTAATTAAAGAACTTTGTTGATTTGATATAGGCCAAGGTCTTTTTTCTACATCAATATCCAATGGTTCAGGCATTTTCGAGGAAAGATCCAGATGAGAAATCCATGAAATAATACTTTTTCTATGAACTAATTCTGGATCACTAGTTTGCCAAATAATTGAAGTGAAAAAGTTTTGGAAAAAAACTCCATGTTCCCCGCTTCCACTAGCAATTTCTAACAAGACACCTTTATGAGGAATGTAATTACTCAAGGCATTGGCAATATAAATTCTATTCCTTGTCGTAGAAGGGAATGTAAGTCGATCTTTTAAATTAACATCTTCCATATTAATAAAAATCAGAAAGGACTAAAGATTCAGAATTATTTGGCAGCTTTTGGTTCGTAATGTCATTAATAACAACAACTATCATTAGTAATAAAGGAGCCAAAAATGCTAATGCTGCTATCAAACTAAAGATTTGTCTGGAATTTATTAAAGGTTTTTTAATCAAAGGATCTCCGCATTGACCACATATCAAGACACCATCACTCCTCATTTTATGAAATTGATAACAAGAAGAACAATAAGGGCAATAATATCTATTCATTACTATGGTTAGAAAAAATCCGTCTGAATTAATTATGCCTAATATCTAAACAAGGACTAGATTTACTCAAGATTGATTTAAACCATGAATCTAGATAATGGAAAATATGATCATCTAATAAACAATATTGAGAATAACTCAATCAAAGATTCAATTTTTAATTACAAATCCGGACAAAAAGCTTTCTTATCGTTAAGGCAAGGGAATATAAGTGAATGGTTAGAGAGACTTCTACCTAACACAAGATTAGTTATAGAGCCTGAAATAAATGGCTTCAGCATTGGCATTCAATATATAAATGGAAATTTAAACAAAGCAATAAATAAAAATAGTGAGGACATCACAGAGGAAGTTAAGAAGATAGATAATATCCCTAA
Source organism: Prochlorococcus sp. AG-436-J02 (assembly GCA_003212625.1). Lineage (GTDB taxonomy): Bacteria > Cyanobacteriota > Cyanobacteriia > PCC-6307 > Cyanobiaceae > Prochlorococcus_B. The sequence continues at coordinate 49,113 of QCPI01000002.1, read as the reverse complement.
AAGAATTGCAATAAAAAGAAGGATAGAAATACGGGGAATAGTCTACAAGAAGGAAAACATATCTTATAAACATATAGAAACCGAAACATCAAATATTCGAACAAGATCAACTGAAAGAATTAGTAATAACTTCTGTGCTTTTCAAATTTTTCATTGCAGAATTAATCATTACAAAATGCTTCAAGAACTTAAAAAGCTTAATTTTGAAATACCGGAGAATCAATATACTAACTTCATTTCAGATTTTGAAATATATCGTGAATGCTGGAAAGAAGGAAAATTATTTAAAAACTATCCAACAAGAGGAATAATATTAAAAATCAATTCTAAAAAATTGCAAAAGCATCTTGGAGAAAATAATCTATCAGTAAACTGGGCATACGCCATCAACTAATGCTATTAACAATAAGCAGAGAATTACCTCAGATAAAAGGAGGGGTAGAAATTTTATCAACAACTGGAATATTGATCTTAATCATAGGAATACTATTTACAGTAGGCGTACCGTTAATAATGATTTTAAAAGGGAGAAAAGATTAAATATGATTCTCTGAGAAACTGTATGGATAAATACAAATTACTTGTAGCATTCAAATAATTTTGAAATATTGAATTATAGTAAAATTCACAAAGTAATAATTAGGTCAGAAAATAAATGAATGCATATAGGCCAATCTCAGTATCTTACTTTCAGATAAGGAAGATTCCTTTCATATTTATATTTCTTGCAGGAGTAATTTTACTTCCTATTCAACCAGCTAAGACAGAAGAACTATTTCTAAAGTGTACTGGTAAATTTGAAATCAACAGAGGTGCATTAATTAAGCCAGACTGGGAAACAAGCTACATAACAATCAACCTCGATGGGTTAATATCATCTATTGAAGATAAAGGTATAAAAAATGAAGGAAGAACTCTGATTAGACGTAATTCATACACTATTACTCATAGAGACAATACCAACAGAATAAAAACGAAATACAAGATAGATGGTACTCATGGAAACTATGTAGTTGACTATCCTCAACGAAATAGAACATTGATAGGTACTTGCCAAAAAAGTAGAGGATAAGAGTGCTAAATCATAATAAATGTTTTTTAATATTTCAAACAATTCATATTATTTGTTTGATTTTTTGCCAAGGCCTTGTGCCTCCCGATTCTTTGAAATACTTCCTATACCAAGCAACAGAACAATCAAATAAAGCGTGAGAGTAGATATAAAAGTAATGATTATAATTGTGGGTAAATTCATTATATAAATCGTTTGTTCGAGTTTTAGCCTAACATAACTAAAAGATGTCACTAATAAAAATACATTAATTTATCCACCAATCAATATGCAAAGGATACTCAATAAGTATGAAAAGAAAATTGTTTGGTTAATATCCACTTTTGATCTTTTGTTAATAGTAAAATAAATAATGGTCAATAGAGGAGTAAAAAGAACATATAAAATAGTAATCAATTACTTAGGTGAGTTAGTACTAACAAGTCTTGAGGCAAGGTTTTAAAATTAAGCTTAGTAGCTATTATTTTTATATAACTATAAACTTCTTAAATCAAATTTTTGGTAAGTATAGATCTTTGCCTAGTTCCCTAAGAGTAGGGCTTTCATTATCTCCTTACGTAAAGGGTTGCATATTAAGTTATTCAGAAATAAAACCTCGAATACCAACTAGGTCCAAATGGAAATGCAATTGAAGGTGAATGGGATGAAGTGTTTAATTGCATAAAAAACTGCCATGAAGTTGTTCAAGAAAAAAGGCGTTTCACATATCTAATCAACATTAAAGGTAAATACACGAATAGAGAAAAAACAATCAGTTATGAAAAGGTGCACAGTTTATATAGTGAATAGATTCAAAAATTTAAGACAGATTTGAAATTATCAAAAATAAAGACAAACGAAAGATCCATACAAATACCAATGTCTTGAAAAGATATTACTGATATAAAAAAGATAACTGCTTAAATTTGATGACTTTATTTGCTCGTCTATGCAGATCTGAAATCATTCACGGCCGAGTAGCTATGTTTATCATTGGCTCATTAGTATTCACAAACTTTCTAGTTAAAAATGGGTAATTCTATAAAAACCTGGTTTTTTGAATTAATAGAAGATGCAATAGGTAGTAAAGCAATGAGAAAATTCAAAGAAGAAGAAGAAAAAAAGACAAAAGAATCCAAAATCAAAAAACGACATCAATAGATAACTAATTAATCCCATTCGGCCGCAACAGCTCTTAAACCACTAGCGATAATCTTGTTTGGGCAATTAGTATCATCTTTTAAAGCCTTGGCCGCTAGATGAACGTTTTCCCAGAAATCTGACACAGGTCCAATTTTCTGATCATCAGTGAATTTAAACTCCTCAAAAGCTTTTGGCATTTTTTCTTTTTTTTACTTTCTAGCAAATAATTCATTCATCAACTCTTACTTTCACAGAATCAATAAAATTATCCTTACTGTGATCTAAAAAAAGTTTGCCTAGTAAAGCAATAATAAAGCCAACAATAAATACAAAACCAAAGCTTTGTATTAAATCTATGTATGTTGCTAAATAATGATTCATATAACAATATTTTTACATATTTAAGTGAAAAAAAAATAAAAAAAATCAGCTTTTAATTAATGACTACTTTTCTGCGGGTTTGATTTGTACTGATATTTTTGAACTTCATAGGAAATCCTTCTTTTTATACTGAGCTTTTGAAAGTTGATTCCTTGAATAAAAATCCTTAGTGATCCCCTCCAGAAGCCAACCAATTATCGCCCTTGATTATTGACTGCCTGACGTACATTAATCCTAAAATTGCCTTTTCTTCAATAGTTCTGTACGACCGTACGTCTTAGATAGGGAAACCGTAGAAATATCAAAACTCTTATAATCAAACATTTAAAAAGGGCCTCATTGGGCCCCTTTTCTTTACCGATTGTTTTTGGGAAGCTTCTGGATTTGGCAGCCTGGGGCCAAGTTTCTAGTTGCAAGGCTTATTGACTCCATTAGGGCACCTATACGATGCAGAGGAGTTTCGACTGAATTGACGCACCTAAATCATTGATCCTTGTCGCATCAGACGAATAGCCCACTTATTTATTGAGAATGTTGGAGCAGGAACCAGGTTCAGTTCGCTTCTTCTAAATACTCAGGTGGAGTGTCAACCATCAATGGTGCCTCTGAGCTCAACAAACATATCTTTGCTGTATTCTCACCTCAACGCAATCAGCCTTAATGCCCATTGCATTTCAACTACACCTGATCAAGAATAGTAGTTTGTGCTTCCGCTAAGATCATCAATAAATTAAACAAATGAATCAGGCACCTGAAAAAAATAACCAAATAAGTTTTATAAAAAAAGCTGGTAAATGGGCTCCATTAGTAGGGGGAGCATGGATTGTTCTGAATATTGCTGTTCCTTTAGCTCTACTTCGTATTCCAGCAGTCCAAAAATACTTAGCAATACTGAGTGACAAACTACCTTTTGATATTCCTGGACTTGGTTAGATGGCAACAGAGCTCATTTGTTTTTTCTTGCTTGGTATTGCAGCGCTGCTTCTAAATGGTGGACACGACGTTCGAGTTCTTCCACTCTTTTGGCTAATTCTTCCATTAGTAATCAAATTAATTTTCGACAATATAAACAGAAAGAAAGTTTTCTTCATCAAGAAAAGTACAAAATAAGGGCTAAGGTCGTGAAAAATTAGCCTGAAAGCTTTGAACGAATTACAAACATTGACACTATCAGGAGCAATAGCTGTATTTGCCATTACCTGGCTATTTTTTGGTTTTTGGGATGAAGATAACAATGAAGGCGGAATGATGAGACCTGTCAGACAAAATGCCGATTAAAATCAGTTGGTATTAGAAAGAGAACGGCCTCAATCTAAAGAACACAATAAATAATATATTTTTACAAGTCCTAAAGCTAATGCGCCTTCTGACCAAGCATTAACCCAAGTAATGAGAGCATGGTTAGATGAAAAATTTCCTAATCAAACTAGTTTTATTCGTATTCATTGTTTTCTCTGGATTGAATAGTGCTGACGCAGTTATACAAGGCTGGGTACCACCAGAAGATTATGGAGATAGTGATTCATATGAAATGGGCATGGAGCCTACGGAAGAAGCTGAGGGGCTGGAGTCAGAAAGTGAAGAGTTGAGTATGGAAGATATTTTTGGGGATGAACAGGTTTTTCCTTTTCCACCTGGCTTAGGCAATTAATCAATACACAAACGTTCCTTTAGTAATGTAGATACAGATAACCACCTAACTTTTAAGTTTGTTGAACTAATGGCAACAATAAAAAAAGGATCGGAACCTCTAGATAACTTATCAAGCGATGAAATAGAGAATATTGTTAGATCAAATGATGTATTAGATCAAGAAAACGAAAGATTTATCGAAGAAGAAGAAATAGAAGCACAAAGATTCTCAAAGAGAAAATCGACAAAAAAAGTGCTTAGACGACTAAGAAGAACTCCACTTGAAGTCATAAATCGTTCACTATTTTTTATATTCATTGGTAGTTTTATTTTCTCATTTGTCTCTGTTTACTCAATTAACAAATGGTGGTTTATATTTTATGTGATTAGTGCCTTCTCATGCATTTTATATACTCCAAATAGACAAGCCTTGAAGGAGCTAATTGCAGCTTGGCCAAATATCGAAGATCTTTTAAAAAAAAGAAGTCTATGGAAATAAAATATTGAGACTTATAGGCCATTGATTTGAAAAATATTTTTTGATGTAAGTCTGATCTATCCTAAATTCATTATTGATTAAAAGTTAATGGATAAGAAAGGAGCCAAAGGGTACTGGATCTCAACTGCAAAGGTTATTAATCAAGAATTATTTGATGAATATGTCGAAAAAGTTGGACCATGGCTCAAAGAAAATGGTGGGGAGGTATTTGCGAAAGATACAGACCCAAGAGGAAAAGAAAAAACTAAAGATGCAAACCTAGCCGTCATTTGTGAATTTCCATCTATGCGAAGAGCTGTAGAAGCTTATGAATCCAGTGAATATCAAGAGCTTTCAAAGCTACGCAAAGCAGCCACTGTGAACGCAACGTTTACAATTATGGAGGGGATGGACGAGGCGACAAAACTTAGAAGAGCAATGGGAATGTAGACAATGGCACCAGCATATTCACTATTCATTTCAAATGAATGTAAGAACTGATCTTATTCTTTACAGCATTAAATCTTATGGAGGCATATTCTGATGAGTACGCAAAATAGAAGTGATGACTTAGAGCTAGTCAGTAAAAATCTTGAATTAATTATTGGTTCCAGCAACTACCAATTAGCCCATGAAGATAGAGAGTTACTCAATAGTGATGAAATGAGAGGGGTGCGAATGCTTTTAGAAATTAATAAACCAGAAAGAATCCTGGAAGAGCAGAATATTTTTTCAACAATTATCGTTTTTGGAGGTGCAAATTTATCTGATAAAAGCTCTATAGAGAACAAAATTGAAATAGCTAAGAACTCTCTAAACAAAGATCAGAGCTCATCTGATTTTGAGAGAGAAATAACACGTCTAAAGAATTTACAGTCGATATCTCATTACTACGATTCTGCTAGAGAATTCGCAAAGATTGTCTCCCAACAAAACCAAAAAGAACACTGCAATTCACATGTAATCGTCACTGGTGGTGGCCCAGGGATTATGGAGGCTGCTAATCGAGGCGCTTTTGATGCCGACTGTAAATCTATAGGTTTAAATATAAGTCTCCCAAACGAACAACATCCCAATTCATATATCACGCCTGGGCTTTGCTTTAAATTTAATTATTTCGCCTTACGAAAATTTCATTTTGTGATGAGATCTGTTGCAGCAGTGTTTTTCCCAGGAGGATTTGGAACATTTGATGAACTATTTGAATTATTGACTCTACGTCAAACAGGAATGAAAAATCATATTCCAATTATTCTTTTTGGTCGAGATTATTGGTCGAAAGTAATCAACTTTCAATTCCTTTCTGATTATGGGCTCATTTCAGATGAGCATATGAATCTCTTTCAATACGCCGATAGTGCTTCAGAAGCATGGGACATTATCAATAAATAGACGTATCATCAGATAATGGATTGGAAAACATCACTAGATTGGTATTGTTCAGGCAACATTCTCGAGAAAGAGGATGTTGAGCTATTAGAAAAACATTATCAAGAGGTGATCAATGAAATGGATACGAATCTATCCCTTGAACTAGCTCCAAAACATATTTGTAATCAAACAAATATTCCAGAGGGGAGTTCTTGGTTTAAAGCAGTAGCAGTTGTACTTGATAGATTAAATCCCGTTAAAACTGGCAAGCCAAGAAGTTTAATCGTAGATCAATTAAGAAGAAAGCAAAGTAGTTAAGCCCTCTTTATACAAAAGAGTTGTACATAAAAGACCCCATGCTCAACTAAGCCCTCTAGCAGGAGGAATATTACCAACATAAGCACCGATATAAATAAACCTCACGAATGGGTGACCCCTCTCAGCTATCACTGCAGCAGGAGAGACAACACCGGCAATCAGACATAGCAAACAAGCAGGAGCATGAAGAGTTATGCACTGCCAGCAATTATGATGACACCAAACAGCTCTTTTACCAAAATCTGGGAGCTAATCAAACAAAGCCCTTGGAGCACTCATATTCTCGGCCGAATATCCAGCTTTGACTCGGCCATAAGTTATTGGCCCAATTAAAAGCAAAACAACAACTGCAGACAGGCAAAGGCTCCAAGCAAAAGCTGTTTCCATGGAATAAATAATAATATTTTGAGCCTAAGTGAGGCAGAATCAAAATGAGGGTTAAAGGTTGGTTTTAAATTGATAAGCCCAAAAGCTGATTCAAGTAAAGTTTTCAAAAAGAAGATAAAAACACAATATTTAGTTAATAAACTTGTTATTCTCTAGGAGTCATAAAGAGTTCTGCTCTACCAAATCATCAATTATTAAAGTAATCCAACCATGGACTGGGATTCTGCAAAACAACATTGCAATGAGCGAAACTGGCAATGGTCATTGGAATTAATCAATCAGGCACAAAAAGAGATGGAAGAATTAGAGACGAAACTAAAAAAATGTGAGGATCAGCAGAAAGCTAATCGTTTATATAACGCCTGTAATTACTAATGGAAGAAATGAGCGCAACAATAGTTCCACTGGGTTCACTTGCATTTTCATTTGCTGTGATATCAATCCTTGTGTTCCTTAGGAAGGCAAGTATCGCAAGACAAGCTGAGGAGTCAATAAAAAATAGAATGGAGGCAAAAAGAAATGAAAAAACCGAATCTCTTGAAGAACAAAAAAAACGTTTAGAACTTTTGCTTAGAAAATAAAAAAATACTTATTTATAAATTATCGTCGCTTATTTTGCCAATTCTTTTGATCGGATTAGAGCCGTCTCTATGATTTGCTGGATCAAATGGAAAATTTGTATCTGGGCCCAAAAGATCATCAATACTTTTTGAATCCATTGAGATTTGATCATTTCCAATATCAACATCCGTTGTCATTAACACCGGCTGCGCTTCAACTGACTGTAAGCAAACACTAATTACTAAAAATATGTAAATAAATAATGCAAACCAAGTTTTTATAACACTTTTCATTGAGAAGTAAAAGATTAACTATTGCTCAAGGAAAGTATATTTCCTTATGTCCTATCAAGTACTAGTCCTCAAAAATCAGACATGCAGGTGAGGAAGGATTCAAAGCACACTCTCTCTCCCAGTATGAAGAGATCGCTATCATTCCTCTTTTGACTGCCTCGTGTTTTCTACCTATGTCACCCATATTTTCTCTGGGGACACTAAATGAAGTTTGAAGTTTCATAGTTTTCCTCTTCAATTATTAACGGTATAAACCATCAATAAGCCCTATTGCAAGTGCATTTATCCTTATCTTTCTTTTAAATTATATTAAAAGCATCATTTATTATGTTATCAATCTCAAAAACAGATTTATACATTTAATCAGGTGCCTTATCCAGAAAAAAGTTATGAATACAACTAAAGAAAATTTCCAGTGCTCATCAATAATATCAAGAATGACATTAGGCACCGTTATTACTTGAATCTCAGTTTGGTGGGTTAGCACAACCCTTAAAGAAGGCAAATAGGCACTTAAAGAAAGCCAAACAAGGAAATAGAGAACCACCGTTTTCCCTAGGTATAGATATCAAGGAATTTTCCCGAGATAGCGTAATAAATTTAGTAAAAAACTCCTCCACAAAAATAGAGGAGGAGTTAAGAAAAACATTCTTCAGACCAACTAACAGCTACTTCTCATTAAGGGCAGCCTTAACCTTTGAAAGACACAAATCCTTAAGTTCATCTTTTTCTCATTTTGACGTTCATCAAGAACTTTAAGACGAGCTTGATAGCTCTCTTCTAATCTTTTTGTAGAGTCATCGATGTTGTCGAGTCACTCTTGACGTTGATTACGCTTAAGCTCTTCAATCTGGCTATCAGAGACTACATGAACTGTTCTAGTAGGCGCGATTAAAGAATCAGAGAAAAAAGTGTCAATAAGTTAAGAGTACATAATTTTTCTTTCGGAGGACACAACTATTCTGTCCTAAATTAATTTAGTTAGGGATGAGGCATACCGTAGAAATTAATTCGGTAATACAACTCACTTCGGTTGCTACTACTAAAAAGTTAGGCATACCACCTCTAAACTTTGTCACAAAGCATCTCTTGAAAGAGACAAAAAATAATGGCTACATATTCACTCCTACTTGGAATCCTCGTGATAATCATTTCATGGAAATTATACAATGACTGGGCTTCTGGTTTGGTTGGATTTATTTATGGAGGCATCTTATTTTGGAGTATCAAATTATTGGTTGAACTCATTAAAACATTATTTGGATAAAAAATAATTTCTCTATTGAAACTAAATAAAACTACTGAATCCATGTTTTAACCCCCAAAAGATAGTTACCAAAATTGCAGACAAAGGAAGTGCAATGGATAATGTGATATTGATTGTTCTAAAAATCTTACCAACCCCATTACTCTTATCATTAGAAGGATCTACGATAAGTGGCATAGCGAAAAGTATTTTTATTATTTATAGGCGCAAATTCCATTGAATTGGTTAGATTGTCGTAATTATCGAGACAGTCTCATGTATTTATTAGGTCTAGGACTATTAGTTTTAAGCACTTGGTATCTGATGAAGCTATACACAAATTTCAATAACGATCCGATAGCAAAGAAAGAAATAGACAACGCATGGCAAGAAGCCAAGAAAGAGGCAAAAGGTAAAAATCCTTTCGCTCCAGGAAGAATTAAAGAGGCTCTTAATGCATATAAAGCTGATATGAATAAAAAAGACAGCTAAAAGATAGAAAAATCAAACGAGATCAAAATTATTTCTAAAAAGTGGTTAAATTAGTTTTTTGTTGATTTAGTAGTGACGCCCTCATTAGTTCTAATGGATTATGTAGACAGAAAGACATTGAATAACGAACAACTAGAATATCTCGAGCAAGTTTTAAAAGCATCAATTCAAAAATTGAAATTCACTGGTATCGATCCTGTTATTGCTAATAATAAAATATGTGATGCAGCTCTCATTTCCCAGGGTTCTTATGAAATAAGTTGTATTGCATCCATACTTGATATGCTTAAGCCAACAGAAAAAACAATGGAGCGCAAAATAAAAGTATTCAACGCACTATGCAATGCAGGCTTAATAGTTACTGATTAAAGAAAGAGACCTACCTTGCTAAAACAGATCAAAACACATATCAACAAGATATCTACAAAAAATACCAGTGAGAGGAATTGAACCTCTCATACCGCCTGACGGTCTGGTAAAGCCTTATTTAGTAGCTTCAGGTGCTTTTCTAGCTTTGCGTGCACGCCTAGCAGGTCTACCAGCACTTGGCTTCACAACTGCAGAAACCTCACTTTTTGCTTTGGCTGCAGCCTTTTTAGCAACAGGCTTTTTAGCTACTGCTTTCTTTGCTGTTGCCTTTTTTGCAACTGTTCTTTTTGCAGCAGCTTTTTTAGCTGTAGTTTTTTTAACTGCAGCAGCTTTTGGAGCAGAGCCTTTACGTGTGCGATGAGAAAGAATTAAAGCCCACTCATCAGCGCTAATATTTGCTGGCTTATTTCCATGAACTTCAGAAACTTTAGCTGCTTTTTCAATATCTTTAATTAGGTTTTTCCAAGAAGCTGCGTAACGTTTATCAGACTGAGATTTAGCTCCGCTTTCAACAAGGGTTTCAACAACTTGAGAAGCAGTGACCTTCTTACGACGTCTGTTAAAAATCTCCTTTTGCAAGGTAGCGATCAAGGCATCACCTTTAGCACTAACTTTGATGGATAACTGAGACATAACTCAATAATTACTTTCATAATACATCTATCACATATAGGGTATTAAATTCAATAGTCAATGGTTAATCGACTACTAAATTTTCATATATCTATCAAAATCAAATTAGTTAAATATTCAAATAATGCCATCTTGGATATAAAAACATATCAAGTGGGCGAGAGAAAATCCAAAAACTAATTAAAAACAATCCTAGTCAATAAATATCATAGTGGCCAATTACTGATCAAAGATGGTATGGGAACAGTAGTAAGCATATTAATCTATTCAAAGAGTCAAGCTACCTACGGAAACGAACCAATCTCTCTCTCGTTCAGCATCAAGAGTTGACAACGAAAATCAAGTGATCTCCTTTAAGAACAAGACGACGATGAACATGACACGAAAGAATTGTTCCGCAATGTTTTTCGCCGGAATAATTGATATTTTGATATGTCATGCAATCGCAAGTTGAACATGTATCTTTAAGAATCCCTTGCTCAAGGAATTGCCACTCTTATTCTTGATCGTTGATCTGATCGGTGTAAGTTTCTTTGGAGTGAGGCGAAGGCATTGAACAATACCAATAGACTGGGCTACGGCAAATACCCATTCTTCAGACTTAAAGACAGCATACGGGAAGCAGACAGAATCATTTACTTAGAGGTACATGTGTACTAGCGAAAATAAATAGGTATTGTCAAGTCCTGTATTTCAAAACATATAAAATATGTCGTCTGTAATACCAAAAGCTGAACATACGCGGCAGCTAAACACAATGAGTATTTCAAAGATATATAGGCTAATTAAAAAAATAAACGGATAAATCAAGCACGACTCTAAAAAATAAAAAAAAGCCCTCATTCATGAGGGCAAAATAAACGGCTGAATGATCCCCACCACCCAGTTTTCAAAAATAATAATCAAATCAAACAGATTAGGCAACATTAAACCACCATATATTTTATCTCAGACTTAAACGAACACCATCTGTAGGGGGGGGGTTGATTTATATGGGAAATAGGGTTAGAAATAGTATCCCCATCACCCAGACCCGTAGGACACCATACCTAGGGTCTTTTTTATTGGAAAATTTTTTGCAGAGCGATTTTGTCATTATTAAGAACACAGAAGCTGTGGAAAACTTTAATTATTTGAATGAATATGTGAGAGACATAAATCTGTCCTTACCTAAATTATCGGAAACTTAGCTTATAAAAGTTTAAAAACGATTAATTCAAAAATCCTTCCCAATTTTGTAAAAAGGTATTAAATCTATTAATTGACAGGAAAAAGACAATACCGCTAAAGAAATTAAATCTATCGAATAAATACAGTTGAAATCATTATGTGATTAACAAAATGATTGATCTCAAAAGAAATAGCAAAAAGCACTAGTTGAAGCCACAGGGCTTCGAAGTCGTAAGTCTCCCTCTATAATCCAAATCAAAAAGAAGATTTCAAAATTAGTAGAGGTCGGTTCTCAAATTTTCTAACGTGTCAAAGTTGCTTTATCTCGATTGGGTAAGAGGTCTTGATCCTCCTGCGAGAACAGGTTGGACTCTCAATGAAACGACTGACTTATTACTCAAAAAAGAATTTGACGATTGAAGACACGAGCAGATTCTACACAGAATATCTGCATCTAATGGACTATCTCAAGTTGTTCCATTTGATCATCCTGAAATAGAAACTGGAGAAACTCTCTTCATCGATGACTAATGCTTGGCTACAAGGATACCGGAATAAATTTGACTGGAGAGTTAGACGATTTTGCAAAATCACTACTTAAGACAACTAATAATTGTGGATTTCAAATCATAAGTTAAAACCGACGAGTTGATAAAAAAGATCTATTAGTGGATTCATTTCTTGAGACCTATAAAATTCAAATGGACTTTTATGCTTACTTACTCTCGAGGGATTGGTTTTAGTATTCATCATATCTTTTTCAAGTTTACAATGCAAAAAGGGATGAATTTGAATTTAATACGATATGCGTTGCGATGAACATCTTATTCCCTACAAATGGAGCAATGATTGAATAGAGAATCGACCAGATAAAATGGTTGTACTAATGAATCAGTCAGAGATTCCAAAATCAAATCCTTCATGCAAGAACTGCGCCTACGCAGATCAATATTCGAAAATACTAGTTTCAGCAAATTTAAGTGAAAAAGAAATCACTTAAGGAACTTTGTCCTTATTTTAAGAAGGTTAATAGTTTTAAAAATGATACTGACAAAAAAACGTCTAAGGGATTAATGGTATGTGCGGAAGATATCAGCTATTAACAAAATTCATAAATTTACCTGATCTTTTAAAAAAAGATGTGCCAAGAGGATTGACTCAAAATTATGAACCACAAATATTAATCAAACCAGGTTCTCCCATTATTGTTCTTAAGAATGAAGGCAAGACACAAACATCAATAATGCTTTGGGGATTTATATCGGAGTGGAGTAAAGACCCTTTTGACAACACAAGGCCAAAGCCATTTAACGCGAGATCAGAAAGTGTTGAAGAGAAGAAGCTTTTTCGTGCAAGCTGGAGGCATAAGAGATGCTTGATACCAGCTAGTGGATTTCTAGAAAAAGGTCACCTAATAGGTAGAAAGGATTCTCAAACTTTCTGGTTAGGTGGACTTTGGAATAGATGGATGTCTAAAGAAGGATCTGAACTAGAGAGCTGTTGTGTACTAACGACCGAACCGAATGATTTAGTCAAACAATTTCATAACCGTATGCCCGTAATTATTCCAAATGGGTTAGAAGAAGAATGGATCTCGTCAGTCAAAAATGCTCAAGACCTTAAAGCTTTAAAACCGCTAATGACTAAATGGGACCCAGAAGGATGGAGAGCCGAGCCAATAAACAAACATAATGCCGACCAATTATCCTTCCTATAAATTCAAGCAAAAAGAAAGGGCCTATATAAGCCCTTAGATACAGTTTATAAAATCAGCGCATCAGTGATCGTGATGTACTTCTGCCGAACTAGGCATTTCATGAGCAGAAGACAATTTCTTCAATGATTGAGATCCACAAATAGCAGACAGAGCTATCACAACTAAGGATGCAGTGCTTAACAATTGAAGCACTATCGGAAGATGTGAATTAATTCTTTCTCTAAAGGTAGTCATTTGGGAAGTTAATTAACACTCCATTCAAACAAAAAGAATAAGCACCGTCCATAGCTTGCATATTATGAACTAAATAGCTATAAGCAAAAAAATAAGCATAAAGAAATTCAGTCCGATTGTTACGATTGATGTACTTTGTTTAAATTGATTAGCCACAACAAGGAACTCACGCTCTTATTGATTTCTAATTATGACCTAAATATTGAAAAGTCTCATAAGATACATAATAAAAATTAGATATTGAAGGAAAATACACGAATAAATAAGTCTACAATTAAGCCATAATTAACATAAAACTTTTCATGGTTGAAAAATTAGTAAAGGATAAAACCACTCAACCTCAGATATCTGATTAAAATTATCCAAACAAATTTAATTGAAATGGACGGAAATAGAATGGATCTTCCTTCTCTAAACAAACTTAAAGAATTAGAAAAAAGTTCAAGATTACAGGGGAGTGGCATTGAATTTGACTCTCTATTAGGACTTTGGAAATTCCATTCAGTTTGGAAGCAGGGATCAGATCGAGAAAACTCGATTTCAAGCACTTTGCTACAGGTTCTTTCAGCCAGTCTAGAGTTAAAAAAGGATACGCAGAATCCAGAAGAAGAGAAATTTACTATCGCAAACGCAATTAAATTTGGATTACTAACTCTGAGATTTAGTGGCTACGCAAATTTAGAAAGGAAGCAGCCATTATTACCCTTTTCTTTTGATTGCATACAAATAAAACTAGCTTCTTTGACTATTTTAAAGCGATCTCTACCAGTACCAGATCAAAAAAAGAGACCTTTTTTTGCACTAATAGCTATCGATCCAAATGGTAAATGGTTATCAGCAAGGGGGAAGGGTGGAGGACTTGCTCTATGGATACAAGATAAAAACGCTACTTGCATATAAAATTCCACTTACGTTTATTGGTTGAATAAATTCTTCTAAGAGTATTTAATTAAAGAGCTGATAACTTCAGATATTTACAAAGCGATTGTAAAAACTTCAGAGCAAGGAAATTTATAGGGACTCATGCGTTCTGATTACAAGCCATGTTTAAATTCACAAGTATAATTTTATACAGCTACTTATATTGTGGAATCTCCCAATTCTAATTTTATTTATCGACATAATATCAATACCCATAAATTTTTCTAATTCAATTTAAAATTTTCAATAACTCAACATCTATATACAAAAAGTTAGTCTAATTAAAGAAATACTCAATCAATATGGCTAATCTTGAAAAATTAGATATGCACAACTATTAATCAACTTGAATGGCTAGAAAGAATTAAAGTCTGCAATATTATGACTGGGAATGCTTAGGTACATGGACCCTATTTTATTAAGCGGCTTTAAGCTCCTCACTACTGTTGTCAGTCCAAGTCCAAGCAGACTTCTCCATTGTAGATAAATCAACTCTGTGGCTCGCCATCCAGTCTCCATTGGCTTCTATAAATTTCTCAATATTACCCTCTGGGTGCTGATGGATAACTATGATTTTTTTAGGGTCTTCATAACTACACCCTCTGTACAAAGGCTGAATATTAAACTCTCTATGCCTTCTGGTAGCTTCATTGCTGTCGAAGATTGCTGCCCACTCATCAAAGGTACTTTCAACCTTAAAAGTAAAAACTGAGGTGACAGTAGAAGACATCGATAATCTTTAATATGTGCAAACGATACCCAAACAAAACACAACTGACTAACAGTTGTTGTAAAAACTAGATAAAAAAGAAAAGTTTCTACTAGAATAGCTGATACCGATAACTAGAAAAAACTCAAACGAAACATCAACTTAATTGTTGTTTTAATCGTTGCCATTGTTGGCTTCATCAAAGTAAAACACTCATTTAGTTG
The DNA here is from genome assembly GCA_003212625.1 of Prochlorococcus sp. AG-436-J02. Classification (GTDB taxonomy): domain Bacteria; phylum Cyanobacteriota; class Cyanobacteriia; order PCC-6307; family Cyanobiaceae; genus Prochlorococcus_B. The sequence continues at coordinate 33,783 of QCPI01000002.1, read as the reverse complement.
GAGGCCCTGTTAAGAGTTGGGTCGTTTATCATTGATGTAATGCAATATGCACAGATATTCTTTTGGAGAAACATTAGATTGTTCAGAAGAAATTACTGCAAGAAGAAATAAGCTAATTTCGAATTAAAACTTTATCAATCAGTGAAAAAGAAACATATGTCCATAACAAAAAAGTACTAGAAGATTAACTAAAGTTAAAGTAAAGAAATGAATCAATAAAACTACTCTTAAATTCTTAGAAAACCCAAAATGCTATTTGTTTTACGCAGTTGGAAGTAATCTTTCTATTAGCTGAGTTAATACCATGTCTTTTAATAGGCTATTTACTCGGACGATTTAAAAAAAATTTATCCCTAACGATTTCTAGTCCTCTTATTAACTATGGAATTCCTATCAGTTTGATGGGGCTATTACTTAAGTCTGGCCTAGAATTACCTTTAATAGAATCTGCTGCATTAGCATTAGTAGCTATTGGCTCATTAATGACTATATTAAATAGTTTTATTGGTATAAAAAACCTTATACTAAACAGAACTCTTCAATTAGGTAGCGCATTTGGAAATACTGGTTATTTCGGCATACCAGTTTCACTAGCACTGCTTCCAAATCAAGCTTTGATTTACAGTATAGGTTTTGACCTTGGAGCGACATTAGTAATTTGGAGTATCGGACCACTACTGCTAACAGATCCTTCAAAAATTTTAACTTCTAATAAATATTGGAAAAATTTCATAAAAGCAATATTTAGCAGCCCTGCTGTAAAAGGATTAATTGGTGCATTAATTGTTCATTCATCTCCATGGAATGAACAAATAACAGTCTTTCTATGGATACCTTCAAGGATTGTAATTGTTTTAGCACTAGTAATCGTTGGAATGCGTCTAAGTTGGTTGAGGAAAGAAAATCTTTCAAGAAAAAAAATCCAAATAATGTCCATAAAAAATGCTTTAATCATGAAACTGTTTGGATTACCAGTCATTATGTTGATAATTTCCACAGCATTCAGATTACCCAACGTTATGCGAGAGGCTTTAGTACTTCAATCAGCTGCGCCAACAGCAATATCTGTCTTACTAATATCCCAAGCAGCGTCAAGAGATGAAGAGGAAGCAACATCTCTTGTTGTCTTAAGTACGATCTTCGCATTCATATCAATCCCTACTTGGTTGATGATTTTAAGATTGTAAAAAGTTAACAACTATCGCCTTTTAACTCAGTTTGTCTAAGTTGTAAGAAATACAATTTTTTTAATGACCTCAGCTACAGCAACAAAAACAACAGCAAAGAAAACAGCGGCAGTAAAATCATCGGCAGTAAAATCTCAATCCATTTATTCGTCAACTCAATCAAGATTTGCCAGTTCAAAGCTAATTCAAAACCTAGGTTCATCTAATGATGGGATTCAATTCGATTTTTCAAGTTCATTAAGAACTGCATTTGGAAGGGACTAAAAGAAAATGGACCTTTTAAAAACACTTTTTACAGTTGTCATATGTCTAGGAATTGGATGGGCAATCTCTAAAGGGATAATGTTTGGTTTGACTCATATTTAATATGCCTGAAGAATGTCATCCTAAAAATGTAGAACTTCAAGTGATAGAAATTGCATGGATGCAAGTCAATATCTCAATTGAGAAAATAAAAGTGAAAACAACTGCAACTGAAAAATATATTTCAAATATGCTTAACAAAATAGCAGCTTATTATCAATAAAATTAATGACTAAAGAATGGGAACCCAAAAAAGAACATCAAGCAATTATTGCAAGGAGTATAGAGTTTATTTCTGATGAATTAGCTGAGTTACAAGAGGCTTTACACTGTCCAAATTCATTTATTGTTGAAATAGCTAATAAGGTAGTATATGAATATAAAACAAATCAAATCATTACTAGAAGAGATGAAGAATAAATGGAATTTTTGCAATCACATGATTTAAACCATTTTGGCCTTTGGACACCTCTTATTGGAGGTATTCTTCTTTACGTAGGCTTAAATCTAAAAATCACTGAAGTTGATCCTAATGAATAATAAACACATGAACAACGATTACAACGATAAGCAAAGGTTCAATTTATAAGAATTGTAATTTGGAATGAAACAAGGAACTATTGAACTAATTTCTTTTGCTCTGATTTTCTTGAGTCTTCAATTTTGGTGGATAAGGATGACTATTAAAAATGGTCGAACTGGAGAAGTAGATAAATGGGGGCAAAAAACAACCCAAAAACAACCAAATGAATTGGAGAAAACAAAGCAAGATTTAGAAAGACTTTTTCGATCTTAATTTCCAATAGTAATAAAACTCCTTAAATAATGAACTATCAAATTTTGCTTGAAAGTTACGCTATTGGAGAAGGTATTAATAAAAACGAATTATTATTACTAGAATTAGAACTTGATTCTCAACTAGATTCTATTAAATTTTCTCGCACTCAAGGTTGCACAGAAAAAGCACCAAAACACATCTGCGAAGCTGCTCAAGTATGCGAAGGTAGTTGTTGGATCAACTGCTTTGCTTCAATATTAGACAAGGCAAATCCTCTTCCTCTAGGAACGAAATCTAGAGAAGCAAAAGTCATTGATACACTTTTAGATAACAATTATTTGATGAATTAAACTAGACAAATCAATTATTAATAGACAAATTATTATCAAACGAATCCAATGAACAATAATGAAAGTCGTGAAGAGAGGCAAAAACGTTTTAAAAGTCTTTCAAGTGCAGAAAGAAAAATACTAATTAGAAAGAAACTAGAATTACAAGGTTTAACAGAGGGAAGCGGTGTGAGGGATAGTGATCAATCTTATTACGACAAGGAAGAAATGATAGATTTAATTCTATTAACAAGATGTTTTCATAAGAATAAATTTAAATAACTCATCCAATCAAAATTTGTTTTACGAAGTTAGTACCTGCAAAATGGTTATATGGATAAATCTATTAAAAACAAGAAAATTACCTTTGTAAGGTTTGCTGTTCGTACTCTTGCTATTTCTGCAAGCACCTTCGCTCTATTTGATTTTCTAAAAGGAGACTATCAAGCTGGGGGGCTTCTGGCACTTGGATGGTTAACAATTGTGATCGGGGAGAAAAGGATGTTTAATGGGGAAAAGACAAATGAAGAAAGCTAATAAAATTACCAACTGTTAACTATCAATAAATAGATCTATAAAATGCATTCAGCTTTTATTCGCTATGCCACCATAAAAAAGGTAGCAGTATATAAGTCTTTAAATATTGAGGCATTTTTTTCAACCCATTAGATCTATGAGTGAGACCAAAAAAAACATGAACTTCAATATGACAGAAATGAAGTTCATGTTTAATGATCTATTTACTGGAATTGCGTTGCTGTTGTGTGCATTTTTATGTGCGTTTAGCCTTGCACTAATTGCTATCAGATTAGGTCCAATAGCTAAATGGGCTAATTATCAGACTATTTGCGTTGAACATGAAAGTTTAAAATCTCCAATCGAATGGGCGGTTCGTAAATGCAATGGAAGATCAAAAGTTTATCAAGTGAAGTAAAGGCAACTCAATTAAAGTTGATTTGAGGATTTTCACCATTCAGATGATCACATTTTTCTTAAGAAGCAATCACATTAAATCAATTGTTTCTTTAGAGCCAAAACAATAGAAATCCTGCCAAAAGTCCAGACATATGACCTAACAAACTAATTCCAGGAAGGAATGACCAAATAATTCCAATCCCTGTGAGGACAGAAATAGATTTAAGTAATCTGCGATCTTTCTTAAGCTCGCATCCAATGTAAACAAATTTTTTCTTTCCATAAATCGTAGTCATCAAAATAAACGCGTCGATACCAAATAAAACACCACTGAAACCAATGGCTAGAGACATAGGGTTTCTATAAACCAAAATATCAACGCACCAACAAATAAACGATTGGAGAGGCATTATCAACACAATAAAAGCCAGGAAGAAATAGTCACTTTGAAGGCTTAAAGATTTAAGAAAATATCTAGCCACGATAATTCCAGAGATATTTGCCAATAAATGATTAAAATCACCATGAAAAAAATGGGATGTAATAATCCTGTAAGGCTCATAAAACAAACGTCCAGACCAATAAGCAATAGTAGTCTTATCAATTATTCCTATAAAATCTGTTGCAAAGAAGCAAATAGTGCAAAATAAAAAGGGGACAAAATATTGCCAATCATCTTTTGAAATTCTCTGAAGCATTCGTAAATAAATTTGCTAATAAAACAATCGTACTTGGTGAATATGATCTGTTGAAAAGCGAATAGGGTTAATTATTTAACTATGTGAATAAGATAAAATATTTGCCTATCAAGAACTTTATCAATAAAGAAAAGGACTAAAGCCTAAGGTTAACAAATCTATTATTGATATAAATGAACATTGATTTAAAAAAGAGACTAAATCTCAATAGTTATGAATGGTGGAGAAACCACCGAAGGTTTGTAACCCTTGGATTATTTCTGGCATTTTTTGCTGGCTATGTCAGAGGTCCTTCAGCGAAAGACTTCAAAGTCAATGATATTTGCGGACGTCTTAGTGCTGATTTGATTTCTGGGGACCAAGCCGCAAAAGCATTAAAGTTAGGAAATAAAAGAATCGATGGACTAGAGGGAGAGAAAGCTGAGATCACTAATTACTACTACCACGCAAAGTTTTACTGCCAAGGTTATACAAAAGGCAATGTAGGATTGAAATACTAACTCTTGAATTTCACACAAATAGCCAGAGAAAAGCATTGCACCTTTCAAGCCGCTTAAACGGATCTGGCTTTTTTACTAAGCTTTTACAGCTTTTTCTCTAGTTTTTCTTGCAGGCCTCGCAGGTCTACCTGCAACAGCTTTAGCAATACGCTTTGAAACTGAATTAGTACTAGAAGAGTTATTCTTTGCTTGAGCAGAAGCTACTTTCTTAACTGCTGTTTTAACTTTGGCAGCTTTAACCTTTGTTGCAGCAGAACGCTTAGCAGGCGAGGCCTTAGCTACAGCCTTCTTGACAACTCTCTTTTTAGCAACTGGCTTCTTAGCGGCAGTTTTTGCTGAAGCTTTCTTTGTACTAATACCCTTACGAGTACGATGAGAAAGAATAAGAGCCCATTCCTCAGCACTAATATTTGCTGGCTTATTACCATGGATCTCAGAAACCTTTGCAGCCTTCTCTATATCCTTGATTAAATTTTTCCAAGATGCTGCATAACGCTTGTCAGATTGTGATTTAGCACCACTCTCTACAAGGGTTTCAACGACTTGTGATGCAGTTACTTTCTTTCTTCTTCGGTTGAAAATTTCCTTTTGTAAAGTAGCGATCATGGCCTCGCCTTTAACACTGACTTTGATACTTAATTGAGACATTGAATTAAAAATTATCTATATACAACATCTAGCACATTGTGGGTATCCAAACCGAACAACCTATTTACATGTAGATGTAAAGAATAAATACATATGCTCTACTCTTATATTAAAAGAACCGAAAACAATGTCTGAAGAGTAAAAAACCCCTTTCATAGTAGCATTTATAAACAACCAAACCAAAGGCTCTTACCAAACACAGATGACTATCAAACCAGTTCTAATCTTGATTATCTTACTAAAAAATTAATCATTATTTTAAAAACATTTTTAGCCAAAAAAAGAAATAAACATCAAGACCGACTAGCTATCAATAGTAAAAGTTTTTTCTAGTTTTGCTTTTATTTGCTTTAAGGATGGTTCAGAAACTTTGAGGATTTTTTTATAGAAGCCAAATATCTTGAGACAAGCTAAAGGGAAAAATATTATCAGTAGAGAGGTTTTAACTGTAATCATATGATTTTTATAAGTACATCCATTAGTAAACACAGAAATGTTACTTGTTAAAGGTATATAAAAAGAAAGGGGATCGAGAAAACATTAGTTAGGGTCAAGAAGTGTATTAATGGTTTAACCACTAAATCAATGGAAGAAAAGAATAATCTCAAAGCACTTATTTACCAGCTAGCCGCTTCAACAGATAGAGGTCAAAGAATGAACGCAATGATAGCTCCAATGTATCAGGAGAAATTAGTAGAGATGAATCAATTAGTTGAAACCTTAGCGCCACTTTCAGATGAAATAACAAAAAGTTCTATAGAAGGAGAATGGGAACTAATTTACTCATCAGTTGAATTATTTAGAAGTTCTCCATTCTTTTTAGCTATTGAAAAGGCTTTAAACGACAAGGCAAAGAGTAATTTATTTTTCAAGCTTCATCTTTTGCAAGTCGGGTCATTTGGCTTATCAACAGTAGGAAGAGTGGGACAATCTCTTAACTTTAGTCAAGGAGAAATGATCTCAACATTTGACACCACAATTTTTGGTCTTACAACTATTCCTATCTTTGGGTGGTTCAAACTATTACCTACCTTTGGTGGGCGCGTCATAACACTTGCGAAGAAGCTTCAACTAAAAGGAAATAAACTTTCTATGGAGGTGGAAAAAACCAAGGTATCTGAGGTTAATGGACTTGGTAAAATTCCATTTTTAGCTTCAGCGCTCATGGATAGGTGGTATCCAGTAAATGCTGTTTGGAAACTTCTACCATGGAATAAAGAAAATCCAGATTGTGAAATCACCCTGATCTATGTTGACCAGGATTTAAGAATTATCCGAGACATGCACGGTGCCATATTCATTTACATACGCCCATCAATTTCTCTTCTTGACCAAACAAAAATTTAAAACAATTTATTTTAATAAGTCGCTTGTAAAAACCTTCTTGAGGAATTGATTGTAGAAGCACTTAAAAAATCACTTTAATTAGAAAAATCAAATAGAAGAAAGTTGCTCCTTATTCTGGGAGCAATAAAAAACTAATACCTGATATAGAGAATAGAATGGAAATTAAAATGCTGGGCACACCACTTACACATCAAAGATTTTTAAATACAAAAGATGGCAGTTATGGTCGTGCATTATCAGCAACGAAAGGACTATTTCCTGTGAACAAAATCCTGCTTAAAAATCCTTAATTATGTGGTTCAAGTACATTCACATGGATTGGCATAGCACCTGTAGCTACCAGTGGTGTAATAGCAGCTACTGCAATACTTTGTTCTCAATTCCAAAGAAGACTAATCAAAGAACTAGTAGCATTGAATAATGCCTATGATTCCTAGATGATTGATAAAGATAAATAAGAAACACATTCTTCATTGCCAATTTCAACAATTCTGAACAACTTTCTGGTTGACAAACCACTCACAATTAAAAGCTCCACAAGGACTTTTACTAAAAGTCGATATCACCAAATTTTTGCTTTTTAAAGCGAAGATTCATCAACCTTCTAAAGGTATTATAGATATCATAAATAGTTATAGCAGTAACTCATATACCTTTTTCTAGAGAAAAAGAACTCTCTAATCTATGCAGGGAATACATGCAATGTACCTTAACAAAGGTGGCTATTAATCAAAAGGGTAAGCTTCAAAAACCTAGCTAATAATCTATAAAACAGATCTAAATACAGATACTAATAATATTGGAGATTTATTCAATTCGTTTTATATCAAACAAATATAATTGTAATCTAAAGACACAAGAAAGATTATAAGAGAGATTTAATTAGATTCTATTAGTAATAAATACATCAGTATTTGTATCGATAGATTTAAATTTGTTTTAGTAGTTTAATAGAAACAATTATCAGGAGAACCATGAAGAACAAAACTTCATCAAATGTTCTTGAAAAAATTGATGTCGCGAAAAAAAGAATTAATGAATTAGAAACAATGATAACTCATTGGCAAGGTAACAATAGTGTTGATTATTGGGATATTGAATGTTCTATGAATCCATCATCTCAAGCTTGTCTTCTATTTAATGATTAGCTTAGTTTAAGTTAATACATAAAGCCTCCAAATAATATTTCTAATTAGGAATTACGGGATAGAGCTAGTCGAAATATTAAATATAAATAACTAATATAAATAGTTTGATTAACATTTTACTTTGTGTTTCTATTGTATTGAGCGGTCATTATCCAAGAACTGATGAATCTAAAATTTTAACTAAACATAGACAGATATTGAGAAAGCTTGCCTGAGCTTTTAAAGGTTATTTCATTAGGGACTTTGATGATTTTTCTAATCGAACGATACTTTCACGGGAGGAAAACGAGGCCGTTTGTCAAAACACATCATAAGGCTATCACAGGAAGTTATTGTAGTTGAAGAGAAAGGAGTTTTGTTATTCCAATTAATTAGCATCAATTACTTATATTAGAAACAAATATTTTAATAACTATAACTATGAAAATAATAAACAATCACTTAAAAAGATAAATGATCAAAATATAGAATAGTAAAAAGCAATCTATAACTAATAAGATTTTTCTGGTATATTAACTTTAGTTATTTCCATAAAGTCTTGAGAGAAATCTTTTTATATATCTATCTCCATTAAAATGAATCAACAAGATTTACCTCCGATATGTGGTTATGAATTAACGATTAACAAACTAGTTAATAGTAAAAGTGCTAAAAAGCAAATTAATATAAGCTCAAATTTAGAGAAGATCAATTCAGGATTTGCATGTGCCCTCCATATGCATCAACCAACAATTCCAGCAGGAAAGGATGGGAAGCTCATATCACATTTGCAATATATGTTTGATAATATCTCAGAAGGGGACAATCACAATGCCGAACCATTTGCTCAATGTTATAAACGTCTAGCTGAAATCATTCCAAGCCTCATAATTCAAGGATATGATCCCAAAATAATGCTTGATTACTCTGGAAATCTTCTTTGGGGAATCAAGCAAATGGGTCGTGAAGATATTCTCAGGTCATTAAAGCTTCTTACTTGTGATGAAGCTATTTATCCACATGTTGAATGGCTAGGAAGCTTTTGGAGTCATGCTGTTGCTTCATCAACTCCACCTTCTGACTTTAAATTACAGATAACAGCTTGGCAGCATCACTTCTCTGCATTGTTTGGAGAGAATGCATTACGACGAGTAAAAGGATTCTCACTTCCCGAAATGCATCTGCCTAATCATCCTGAAATTCTTTATCTATTAATAAAAGCTCTCAAAGAATGTGGATATCGTTGGTTAATGGTTCAAGAAAGTAGTGTTGAAAATCTTGATGGTTCAAATCTTAGACACGACCAGAAATATATCCCCAATATGCTCAAGGCTCAAAGTAGTAGTGGAGATACTATTTCAATACTTGCACTAATAAAAACTCAAGGCTCGGATACAAAGCTTGTAGGTCAAATGCAACCTTATTACGAAGCACTAGGACTCAATAAGCAAAACTTAGGTCATCAGATTATCCCCACACTAGTTTCACAAATAGCTGATGGAGAAAATGGTGGGGTAATGATGAATGAATTTCCTCAAGCATTTATTCAGGCGTATAAAAAGATAGGTCAAAAAAACAATACAAATAAAACGATTGCTATGAACGGTTCTGAATACTTAGAACTATTAGAAACTTTGAATATCAATCAAAATAATTACCCTGTAATTCAAGGAATATATCAACATAAAATATTGAGGAAAATATTGGGACCAATAACTCCAAGAGCTATGGAAAAAGCAATAGCCGAATTAAAAAATGAAGATCCTTCTTTTTTTATAAATGGAGCCAGCTGGACTAACAACATCAGCTGGGAAGAAGGATATAAAAATGTTTTAGAACCTATATCTAAACTGAGCTGCTATTTTCACAAAACATTTGACCATTTAGTAAGGCAAAATCCATCGATAACCAAAACCAATAGATATCAAGAAGCGCTCCTTTACCTATTGCTATTGGAAACGAGTTGCTTTCGTTACTGGGGGCAAGGTAGATGGACTGGATATGCTCAAACAATCTTCGAAAGAGGTGAGGAAATACTTAAGAGGATAGAAGATGTCCCATCTACTTAAAAGTTTTTCTATTGTTAAACCATAATTCAAAACAATAGATAACTAGCGAAAAATGATTTTATGCGTTATGTTCATCGATCAAAGCTTAAAACAATGACAAGTACAAGTTTTGATAAAAATGGACTGGATAAAGCTGGCATTCATTGGATGCAGTATCTATCTATGACATCAATGTCATTACTCATATTTCTTATCGCATTAGACAAGGCTGTACCCAGCTTTCATCGTATTGTCTTACATTCAATGGCAAGGGTAGGAATAATATGTAATGGAATAACTGGATAAAGAACTACGACTCAATCCTAAAATTTCAAAAATAAACAAAATAAAAAAATAAAAACTCTAATCTCTTAAGGAAAATCTCAAAACACAATACAAATAAGTCAGTTAATCTCACCCACTATGAAAAACAAGCTTAATCCAAACAACGAAGTTTTTGATCCATCGGAAGAATACTTCAGGATGAAAGAAGATACATATGAAAAAGAACCTGAAGAATATTTTCCACAAGAAACATCAAAACCACCTCATTATTAAAAGACTAATAAACACTTCAAGTAGTTCAGTTATTTAAAAAATCATCTATGCGGAATAAAAGTACCCTCAGGGTATAGTCTTGAGATTGCATTGAATCGCTTTGAGATTTGTCGTTCTTTGTCAAGGTTGACTTTACGATTAAGAACTAAAACATTGTGAACCATCCATAAAAAAAAGCCAACAAGCCAATACCAAGAAAGAGGATGAGCCAAAATTCGTAAATTTCATCTAGATTCAAGATGGCGACTTACAAAATATTTTTCATAGGTATTTAGACCTTTTGTCATTAGCCCAAGACCAAAAGTGCAGTTGTTAAATGCTTTAACAGCCTTACTACTGAACATATTACTATTTAATATTTTATAGGTTTATTCTTATGTATATTTCAAAGAATTAAAAAAATAAATTTAGATCTCGCACTATATAAAAAGGTATAAGGTGGATTTAAAGTTTTTTTCAGATTCTAAAATTTACAAAAAATATTTTATTAAAATAAAAATTAAAAGTAAGAGCTTTTCAAATGTCTTTCCATGCATATTGTTTGACAATCATTCTCCTCGGCACTACTAGAAATTGAACAATATGTAACACACTCCAAATAATCTTCAATTGGATCTGCCTGACTTGGGGTAAGATTTCTAGAATCAACTGTATGCATAAGAGAATCCCTCCAGACAGAATAAATCTAGCCTTTCTTTTTGTTTTTTTCTATCGGTATTACTTACTAATTATAAACAAAAATTAATTTTAAAAAAATATTTTCCTACTTTAACCATTTAATTCTAATTCCTATTCTTTTTCTTATGGCTTTGATCGGAATGATATTTTTCATTTGTTCATCAATTTGTTTTCTAATCAAGAATCTAAGCAATAAAAAAAATTTAATCAAGATGAAAAGTGACAATACAAAATAACCTAATGTTAAGAATGAATAGGTATCCATTTAAAATTCTCTATAAATTGCCCACTCATCACCATTAACCTTAATCTCAGACAATAAGGCAACAGCTATATCGGACTCATCTAAGCGCTTGACAATTATCTCTTTCCCTCCCATATATGGATCATTGAACTCGGATTTAGATCGATCAGCCTCTAACCTTTCAAATGGAGTTAACACTTCAAGAATTTTGTTCCAAATATCGTCATCAGAAGCGAAGGGAGGAACAGAAAACTTACCTGGACTATTTTCGTTTTTTTTGTCCATAAATCTCCTTATGAATTTCTGATAGGGATATAAATGAAATTCATTATCTAATTCTCATCTTTAATCTCTCTAACTTCATTAACTAATCGTACTTGTCGTTCATGAGAAATAAATCCGAGTAATCCACAGTAATTTATATCTTCAATGGGATCTGTTAAACCATCATGTTTCTCAAGCCAACCCTCGGTACACCCTTTGCAGGCTAATTCTTTTAATTCTTTTGCCAATGACATAGCTTTTAAACGATCCATTAATAAACCCATTCATAATTGATTTCTAGATACTTTACAGTCCTTCGATGAATGAAGGAAAACATAAAGTACTTAAATCTACAAAGTTCTGATTATCTCAAATTATTTTGACCAGTTCAAAAAATCAAAAAATAAATTCCAAAAAGTTCATGCTGCGTCCTTTCTTAATTCTCTATATATAGACAGATCAATAGGCCTATTAACATCAGATTGAAAATCAACTATATCTTTATAAATCTCATTAGGTAAAGGTTCCATTTTGCATCTTGAATAACTTTTACTGATATCTAACTTTTTAATTGAAAAGCTGTTGCCTAGACGTTGAAAGATCGACATGGTCACAATGCAACTTAAATCAGTTATATCGTCAGTGTCTATAGATGCAATACGCAAGAACAACTAAAGTCATTATGAAATTAAACGTGTAGTTATTTCAACTATTACTTTTTAAAATTATTACTGCTTCAGATTGTTTTAAACATTGAGGAATTTAAGCAGAAGATTTAATGGAATATCCAAGTTGCCACTTGCCATTCATAAGTCAAAGTCGTCATAAGATCGAGTCTCGAATCGACGGGATCGAATGCTTTTTACCATCTGGGCTTACATATATTTTTTCTTTTCCAAATTCTGTATCTATAATTTTTTCAAAATGAGTTCCCTTAGGCAGAAGATTAAAATATTTTTGTGCTCTATTCATTTTTAATATACAGTTACTCAAAAATAACGGGATTTATCCCAAAAAACAATGGATTGATCAATTGTCCTAGGTTATGGAAGCTGATTATTTAATTTTTCTAATTCAGTTAATAAACGTCCCACTCGCGAACCATTAACCCCTAAATCGCTCCCTCCATATCTTGATGCTGATTTAATTTGAATCCTTTTCCCGAATTTTAAGATTTCCAGATCATCTGGAAATCTTAAAATTAAACTTCTACAAACCCCTTTCCAATAACTGTCATTATTTTCTAAAACTTTTGTTCTAGGAAAGTTTTGAGCAATAGTGATAAGTTGCTCAAAAGTAGTATCAACATTTTCGAATTCCTTCTGATAGAAAACGCAATTAAGTGGATTTAGACAAGGAGAGAGTGAAGTTTTAGGAGATGACATATTTTCTAAGGGCTACATATTGATCATGATAGAAAGTTTATATCCCTCTTGATCTTCTTTTAAAAATTCCTTACTTAGTTTTCTCTTCTTTACCTACCTAACCATCAGATAAATAAATTTTTCGATTAATATCTGAAATTATATACCTACGTTCCTAAAGATCTAAACTATTAAACAAAACAGAAATAATGTTAGTCGACATTGATAAACATCATCTCTTCTTATCAATTTAATTATCTATCAAAAATGAGCTATTTAAGATTAATTCCTCTCTCTATATATCGTTTTTAGTATAGGCCTTGTTATTGAGGATAGTTCTGTTCCATATCCAATCCATATAAATCCAATAATCTCCTCCTCACTAGAATCTATTTCTGCTATCTGATAGGTTTTAGGGTCTGCGGTGATTTTGCCAGTTGACCACTTGTAACCAACTCCATCCCCGACAAGTGAAAGTGACAAGTTTTGAATTGCACAAGCACAGGCAGCATAGTCTTCTAGTTTTTGTACTTGATTATCTGTAAATATTTGAGATGCAACAAGCAAATTGGAAGGATTTAAAAATTTATCCCTGATCTTTTTTAAATTAAACTCGTCTATTGACCTCTCTCCAAAATTCAAAGACAACTGTAATTTGCAAAGAAGTTCTCGTTTATTCATACCAAGACTTGTAAAACGCCAAGGAAATGTTCTTCTGTGACAAGGCGCATAATTAGCTGCAAGTATTGATCTTTCAATTACATCTTTAGGAACTCTTGTTTTAGAAAACTTATGAAATGTTCTTCTTTTTTTAATTGCTTCAGCTATTTCCATATTTTTTTGTAGTAAATACCTTATTTATTTGTGCAAACACATTATTAAGCTGCATGATCAAAAAGTCTATTTGATGATTTAGAAAATAATGAGACAACCTGGCCTTTTGGTGTTTTATAGACACGTTCAATAACTGCACCATCATTGATAATCACCTTTGTATTCATTGAGCCAACGGGTAGGTTGGCAGGTCTAAATTTTAGAATATCCTTTAGCTCTGGATAAGAATCATTAGGCTTTAGAGCCTTTTTCAATTCAGGGTGTTGATCTAAGAGTGTGTCATCAAAGGCTTTAAACTTTTTCGTTTCAACCATGACTTTAGAAAGCTATTATGTATGACTTTTAACTCACTATTATTATGTCGTAAAGAGTATTTAAACGAATATAGATTAATTTTAATAACCGGTAAACAATCTGGGGATCCAAAATCACAAGATTCCAATCATGATAGTGATATTTACTTAACCATTTACTCCAAAACAAAAATAGTTTTAATTACTACTAATCAATCTATGTCTATAAACTTAAGAAAGATGTTAGACATTATTCTTCCTTTATTTCATTACTTATTTCGCAAAAATTGAAATAGTTTTTAATTGAATTTATTGTAAGAATAAAATCAAGGCAAGTATCTATATCTAGTATGAAATGTTTTTCAACCTAATAATAAGACTTAGATGTATTTTCAATAACTGTTCAACATATCTATTGTTCGATTACGAAAGCAGAAACATCTATCAATTTGATCTGTAATACCATCTAAAAACCTTAGGCCTTTTCCAAAGCATTGAATAGATTGATTCAAGTGCCTTTTGAGTTTTAGGAAGTTTGCAACTTGGCCATGACTGTTTAGTAATCATTGTGATTATTTCGAAGTCATTTATTTTTCTACATCAATTAGCACCCAATAAACCAGAGTAATAGGACTCAATCACTAATACATATAACCAGGGTCTAGAAATGAATAAAATCACCTCAGAAAAACAAACATAAAATAAGGGGGTTGTAGCCCCCTTCAGATTCCTTGTCAATTACTGATGATATTTAATACCTCTGTAAGTTAAGGTCGATTGCATTTGCTTTTTAGCTTGTGCTTGCCTAGTGGAGTAGATGTTACTTCTGTAGCTAAGTTGTACAGTTTTTTTCTGAGCGAGTTCTTTATGTTGAAGATACTCTTTACCTCTGTAAGTAAGAATAGTCATTAGTCTTACGTGTAATGCTCAAGACCCCGTTCCATGCCTTAAGTCTTACTGCGACTTTTCAATAAGTCGAACGTTCAATAATATTAACAAAAACAAGCCTAAATCGATGTTCCTGGTGATACAAAAGCCTATAAATAGTTAATAGAATCAGAAATAGTTGAATTTATTACTAAAAATCATCTGTAAAATTAATTTCTAATCTTTATCTTGTTTGAAATAAATCAACCTTCATCAATGTTTCTCTTCATAGAGCTGTTATCAGAACGTCTTAGAAAAATGATCAGAAAGGGAAAATTGCTAAATAGACAAGAAGGGGTAACACAAGATATAGCTGTTTTGTGAAAAACGGGGGCGATGACATCCATAGCAAATCAAGATGGTAAACCGTTTAATAACCAGAACAAAGAATCATTATTTAAAACCCAGTATCTAAAAGAAAATATCAAAAGTAGATTGATCAAAAGAAATACTAAGAAACGAATTTTTAGATCTTCTATTCCCATGTAACCATAATGACTTAAGTCCTCTAAAATGAAGCAAAATAAAGGAATAGTTAACAATGCTGTCTCTATACCTATACCTATAAACTAAGGATTTTTAAGTTTATTTATAAGTTCTTATATTTTCCTATCAGATTAAATACCTTTAAATGGCTTGCCCCCTTTACTTAAATATTCAATATATTTATCAGATTCACTAAGGTAATATTCACGGCTTTGGCCGATATATTTAGCTTGGATCAAAAGGTCCGTCACTTCAGGCCAAAAAGATTCAGGAACTATCTCTAAAGGGTTGATTGCTTTAGGATTCCAATTCAACTCAGTTAAGAATAGAAACCAAATCGACTTACAATTATTAAAATCAGAATAAAAATCATTATTTATTTTAGTCATTTATAATTTAATTGATTGTGCTGCTTTGTCAGCTTTAATTCTAGCCTCTTGTATAGTTTTAGCCTTTGCTACGGCTACGCCCATTCGACGACCTTCAGTTGAAGTCGATTTTCCAAATATAAATACATTTGTATTCGATTGACTTAATGCATCTTCAATACCAGAATAACTTACGTCTATATGATTTCGAGTTGCCAAAATCACTCGACTCGCAGAAGCATCATCGCAAACTATTTCCGGAATCGGAATACCTAAGATAGCTCTAAGGTGTAATTCAAATTCATTTAAATTCTGACTTATTAAAGTCACTAGCCCTGTATCATGAGGTCTTGGTGATAGCTCTGAAAAAATAACATCCTCCCCTTTAATGAAAAATTCAACTCCAAACAAACCTAAACCACCAAGATTATCCGTAACACTTCTAGCAATCTCTTGAGCCTTCATTAAAACACTTTCCTTTAATTCAGCGGGTTGCCAACTACATTGATAATCTCCATTCTTCTGCTCATGACCAATAGGAGAACAAAACAATGTTTTACCATTAGATTGCCTAATGGTTAATAAAGTAATCTCTAAATCAAATTCAATAAATTCTTCGATAATAATTTTATTTGATTTACCTCTAGATTTCTCAATAGCCAAAGTCCAAGCTTCGTCTAAATCTTCCCTTTTATTAACTAAACTTTGTCCTTTACCTGAAGAGCTCATGACGGGCTTAATTAATAAAGGATAGCCAATAGCTTCTGCCTTCGAATTCAGTTCAGATTTATTCATCGCATAACTGAATTTTGCAGTTCTTATATTTAATTCATTTGAAGAAAGATCGCGTATCTTATCTCTATTCATTGTTATTGCAGTAGCTCTTGCATTAGGAATTACTTGAATATTTTCTTCTATTTCATCTAGAATATCTACAGCGAGTGCTTCTATTTCAGGAATAATTATATCTGGTTTAGAATCAGATATAACTTGTTTTAATTCCTTAGCATTATTCATATCTAAGACTGCAGATTTATCAGAAACCTGCATAGCTGGTGCATTTTCATAGCGATCACATGCAATAACAAAGCAGCCTAATCTTTTTGCTGCTATAGCCACCTCTTTTCCTAATTCACCACTACCCAGAAGCATTATTTTCTTTGGGAAAACATTCATAATGATATGTGTAGAACAAAAAGAATTACCTAATTATCTTATGCTTAACTTATGTTCCTAAGAATTAATTATTTCAAAAAGAAGTAGAATTTAACAAGCATTGCAAAGAAAGAGAATCATAATGATCAAAATAAAGCATTAATGATGAAAGCAAAGAAAATTCATTTAAATGCGAAAAATAAGATTCCTACCACCTTAAGTTTTCTTTACATTATGGATTTAAGGCAAAGTAGAGTATTGATTGTTGACATTACGTATAAGCCATTTGAAATAATGAAAACAATCTGTAGGAGCCCAAAAAGAATTATTGGTTTGATAAGCACATTCATAAAAATAAGAGTATTGTTTCAAACTCTTTACGAGCTAAAAAAATTAGTTATAAGAAATATATAACCTCGAATATTTAGTAATGGCTACAAAAAAAATATTGAAAGATTTTACTAATTTAGATAAATACCCAGATTTAAAAAAAGCGCTTGTCCCGAGTATAAAAACATTACCATTTGGTTCAATGAACACTAAAGTGATTATTAATGCTGGAGAAGTTATTGAAAGGGTGTATAAAACACCAAATGGTGAAATCATATCTCTATACACAAACCAAATAGCTGAGCAAGCTGCTTAAACAAAGGATAAAATCATTTTTAATCAAGGTTTTGCAAGTACTACTAAACGTCTTTATTAGCAAAAGAAGCAAAACTTTCTCATGAAACATAGAAGATTGGAAAGACATGCAATCCTACATTTATTGTGTTTATTTGATAAATGTCTACTAAAGAAGACATTTCTTCAATACTCAAAGCTTTTGCTTCTACAGAGAGAATGGGATGATTCTTTTTGGATAGCACTACCCCTGGCTTTTTATTTATAAGACCAAGTGGTAATCCAATCAATTCGAAGAGTTTTGAAGAAATGTGGTCGTAAGGAGATCTTGTACTAAAAAGTGCAGAAATAACTTAGTACATAAATTTGACCTCTTAATTTCAAATTCTGCAATGTGCGTTTTCATGTTGGAACAAAATTCACATACAAAGGAACTGAAAACGACGATCTCCCGACCGTAACTTCTTTTTTAAAAAATTTGATATGCAATAAAAACAGACATGGATGCAAAGATCATTAGATCAATCCGACATGACTTTATGGAACAGTTAATTATATTTAATCTCCCATGATGACTGGGTAGACGCAAATGACAATAAGACATTGTCGCTAACCACATGTAATCATAAAAAAATAATGTATTGGCTTTATTTAATTAAGTAAAGAGATGCTAAATCCTGATTAGATTCTGCAACTTTTCTTCTTAAAAAAGTAAGTGTCTCATTATTCATTTGTGATTCGTTAATCATTTTTTCTGCTTCATTAATACCATGCTCAAGATTTTTAATTTTTAATTGAAGAAGTTCCCTATCCTTTTTGCACTGGTCAAGAGTGAAGTCATCAATCATTGAACAATAGTCAACCTGCTAAAGTCATTACTTTATATTAGAAGATCAAACAATGTATTTAAAAATACTAATCTAGCTTCTAAGGTTTTATTACAATATTCTTGTTGTTGTCTCCTTAAAATAGATTGACCATCTCTCCCTAAAGCAGACGAAATAAATTCCATATCCTCATTGATCCACCTATTAACCATATCGTTATCAATCTCGACATGAAATTGTATCCCATAAGCTAATGATCCAATCTGAAATAATTGCTCCTTGCATCGATAACTACTTGCAATCAGCTCTGCCGTAGTAGGCAATAAGATTCTATCAGCATGCCAATGTAGTACAGGAAACGGTTTACCCAAAAGTGTCGCAAGTCTATTCTTTTTTCCAAGTCCATCAGAAGAGACATCATGCCATCCAATCTCTGCTAATGGTTGACGAGATATACCTTCTTTTAGAACCTCTACATCACCACCTGTAGCATAAGCTAAAAGCTGAGCACCCAAGCAAATTCCGACCACTCCAATATCTTTATTTAAGGCTTCTCTAATTAGAGCAATCTCTTTTCTGATCCATGGAAAATTTGGATTTCCAATATCTCTGATACCCATCGGTCCCCCCAAAACCAAAAGCAAATCTCCATTACAAAGTTCTGGTAAAGAATCTCCTAAATCCAAACGATAAGTCCATACACTAAATCCTTTTTCCTCAGCTAATTGAACAAATAATCCAGGACCTTCACGTTCTAGATGTTGAAGCACATGTAAACGACTCATCTTTTATTGAAAATTTAATTTTATTTGAGGTACACAGAAAAATACAATTTGATTCTAAATTCAAAGGTTTCTATTATCTTAAATTCTCATTTAATAAAGTTGTGTAAGTTCTTCATCTGTTACAGACAAAAGCTATCTGAACATCTAGAACTTTATTCTAATTTTCTAAAAGTTCAGGTACTTCATTCTCTTTTCTTATTAAAAAATTTAAGAGAATGATTATAATCGATCTTCCAAACGAGTTACTTGAAATCAAAAAGCTAACTAATAGAATATAAATTTTATTTTTTATAGGTGCTATTTTTGGAATTATTATTTTGTTTTTCAAGAATTTTATTGAGATATTTCTTTTTAAGTCGCTTTTTTCTCTCTTTCAAGAATTTTTTTAACTGTTGAAGCTTCAAACTAATCAAATAGAGTTAGGGACTAATTAAATTTAGCTCAAAGTTAATTTAAGATTTTAAATTTAGGACAGTGGATCTATACATCAACCTATTCTATTTTAGAGAGATCCAAATCAAATGCCTTTAATCCGTAAAGATCTGCGATCTTTTCCATTGCTAAACCTTCTGCACCTATCCATGCTTCAGCTAAGATCTCCCAAGTTTTCTGACTAAATTCTATTCCCAGGTTTTCATTATTAACTCTTTTTTCATCTATCTCCAGAACTTTTTTCAGACCTTTTTTACTTAGATGACTTTTAATTCTTAAGAAAACAACCTCCAACATAGAATAATAGAACTTTTCCATCGCTTTGTTATATGCCCACTCAGCATCTTTTTGCGCTTTCTTTGCAGATTGATTTGTAATCTCCATGTTCACTTTTGATACTTAGAATTATTTTATGTCTAGATTTTATCCCCTTCTGAATTGAATTATTAATGATTCAATTTAAAAGTTACATCATAAATAAATAAAATAGATAAATGCTATCCTAAAAAAACTTTCTATTAATTTTAGAATTTCTTGTCCTTCAACCATAGATATTTAAATAAAATGTCTTTAGAACTTTCAGAGCTAGTTGAGGATTTTGTATCGACAAGACTCTTATCCAAAGTTGAACTGGATTTCTTAGAGAGTGAGCTATGGGAAATTTTTGAACATATTGATGAAATAACATCTTTAACTTCTGCTCCAACACATATTTCTAAAGAATTGAAATTAAAAGAAGGTTCATCATGGCAACTATGTTGTGCTGCAGTACTTGATTCCGCCAGGCCACAGAAAGAATCACGCACAAAAGAGCTTCAAGAATCAATAGAAAAAAATTCACTATTATAATAGATCTTTTATATTATTAGTTATTACCAATAAATATATTTCTATCCAAAAAATTAGTATTCTCTTATTTAAAAAAAACTAACTTTCTTAAATGATAAAAAAACATTCCTGTTTTCTCATATAAATGTTTTTTATCTTTTTTTATCTCCAGCCCATAAGGATTTATAAAAATATTAAATAAAATAGTTAAGGCATTTAATAAATTTTTATTTGACTTTAGATCCTGATATTTTTCATTTCTCAATTTATTAACCAAACGCTTATCTAACAAATACTGAAGGGCTATTAAGGATTTTTCTTTTTCGTTGTTAGTAAGTGTAGACAGCAAAATCATCAAACCTTTTATAGACGATTCATCTCCATTAATAACATTTCTAACTATACTTTGATAAAGATTCTCCCATTTATAGGGTTCATTCCTAAAAAGGGCAGAAGCTGGTTCATTTGGATTAAGTTTTAATAAACGTGCTATTTCTGCCTCCTCTTCTTGATCCGAATTCCAATACTCATACAAGGGGGATGATTTTGCAATGTTCATAAATCCTTAGTGAGCTCGATAGTGATCTATAAATAAAAATCTCGCATAAGAAAAGAATAAAAAATGCGAGAGTATCTAAATCATTGAAACATCTCATTATACCTAGCACAAATTAATATGTAGAATGGTCAAGCTTCTTAGAATTACTGAATTTAAGCGGAAACGAATAACCAAAAAATTGGATATATATTTTCGAAGATTGTTGACACTATTAAATAATGATCAATTTCTTAGTTAGAAGAGTTGGATTTTGTCAAACAAAAATACAAAATTTCACCAGTAATCTTCTTTACTTTTACGGTTAGGAAGAAACCAAAACCAATAATCATGTAAAGGAAAAAGGAATAAAACCTTAAAAACTTTTGATTATGTTCAATTTCATCTTAAAAAGCAATTGATTTTATAGTTGAGGAATTAATGAGCGGCGACAATATGCTTGGAGAACAGCCCCTAAAATTTTATTCAGAAGAAGTAACTGCAACCAAAATTGAGCTTGTTCACCGACTTCTTAAATTAAATGCTCAAAAAAACACAATAATAGATATAGGTCGGAAGCACAAAGAATGGGGAAATGAAATAGCAAGTTAAACAACTCTTATACATACTTGTATTTAGTATGCTTATCAAAACTATATCTTTATTACTTTTTACTCATAGATATAAATTTAAATAATCACAGAAAAAATAAATCTAGGTTGATTTCACTTTGATTTATTTTTGGGATATATTATTTGGATCAATTGTAATTTTTTTCTAGACCCTTTTTATTCAAAAATGAATTGGTTAATCACAAACTTCCTAGTAATTCTTTTTGTAGTTGCAATCCCTCCAAATCAGGTGAATGCAACAGCAGAAGAGCTTCCCGAATGTGTTGTTATAACGCACTGCGTGAGGAGAGACTTTAAAGTAAATGATATAGAAAATGCTTTTAAAAAAGCCACTAAAATAATTTCGGAAACAGCACGAACAAAAATCATTGAGCAAACTGATTCGTTTATTCATGCTGAAGCAAAGACAAAATGGAGAAGGTATACTGATGATCTACTACTCAAAGCGATTCCTGAGAAAGGGATAATCCAAGTCAGATCAGAATCAAGAGTTGGTATTGGAGATAATGGAGTAAACAAAAGACGCATTGATAAATTTGCTTATCGTCTGATGTCAGAACCAGAGGCCTCCACCTAAATTTCCAAATACATATATTCAAGGTCCTCAATTATTGTTGTGATTTCTACGGCTAGAAATATTCAGTTAAGTTTGTTTGCGAAGGTATGGTCTAAAAATTAAAAGTAAGTGATTTTTATAAAAATCGCTTTAATTTTATGCTTCTAGCAGCATTTGAACCTGGTAAAGAAATGGCAATTGCCAATTTTTCCCTAGCTATATTTTTTCTGTTTACAATTGCACTTCCTTTATTGCTAATCACTAGAGGAGATAAAACAGAAGCGAATCGAGAATTTATTGCCGCAACCGTTAACCCATGGTCTTACATTGATAAAAAAGTAGAGTTAACCCCAGTTATTGTCTCTGAGATTACTCCAATAATTAAATTGCAACCAAAAACAGAAGTCATTCATGAAAATAATTATGAGTCCATTTCAGAATCAGAAGGTCCTATCTCTACAGAGATAAACGATTCTGCAGAGCCAGAAGGACCATCTTCTAAAGTATTAGCAACTAATGATCCAGTATTAGCTGCCTGATTAAATTGCAAAACAACCATTTAGATCTGTTGATTTACAGAAAATGTAAAAAGGGGCATATATGCCCCTTTTTACATGAAATAAAATATCATACGAATTTATCTGTTTAAAAAAACGATTTGATTGATTAGTCGACTCATATTGCATCTAGCCAATATTTGTATTCCTCAGATCTCGAAAGTATGTTCTGTCTAAGATCTTGAGTTCATTAAAAACTTATCGATGTTTTTTTACGGAACTCCATACAACAACTTACATAAATGAAATTTAGAAAAAGATTGTCAACTATAGATAATGTAATTATTGAAATTAACGTACCTAGTTTTTTATCTATATCTCAAGACATATTCAATAGGTAATCTCATTAGCCAGGCTATAACAAGGAAAAGGAATTAATTAGTACCTTTATTTTTTAGGAAATTTTTTTCGATGGTTTCATTTGCTAGAGCGAGAACCAAGTCATGGCTTTCGAAACTATGGCCTATAGCAGTTCAACAAATCACTAATGAGACAACTAATTTGAATGAGTCCAAAGATCTAATTAAGAAACAGCAGGAACAAAATAAGTATATTTTTGAAGCTCTTAAGAATGGCGGAATTTGGTTTTCTTAAGGCAATAACTAATGAAGTAAACCACCTTCTAAAGAACAGTCTGAGGTTAAGGTCTAAATAACAAAAAATATAACTCCCCTTACTGAAGCTTTCAGCTCGTCTAGTAAATCCTAATTTGTGATTCATGATTATCGACCAATTCAACATTCTATGTAAAGACAATCCTTATGGTATGACTAGAAATATCATTAAGTTTATAAATGCTTTTTTTAAAAGTGAAACAACAAGTTCAAGGATTCTCAAAACTCAATAGTAATTCTACGGATTGAAAGTGATCGTTCTATTGCTATAACAAATACAAGTTCTAAAATTTCATGGCTTTGATTAACCGTTTAATTAACAAAAGAATCGCAAATTTAATCAGTAGGTTTGATGTTCCAAAAGTTTCACCTCATATGGTTGAGAAGATTATAATTGATAACATTCAAGTTGAAAGAAAAGCAACTACTATTAATTAGAGATCATTTTATTTCAACAAGGTCGTTTATATCCATATTGTCTATCATTTAATATTAAAAAAACGACTACAGTGCTATCAGTTATGAACCAAGGTAAATTACTTAATTCACCCCAAGAACTCGAAGATTTATTTATTTGGTCAACTTCTGCAAGACGTTGAATATTAGTTCTTTTCCTAGGCATCAGATACATCTTTGTTTTTACGAACCTTTCCCTAACATTCATGGTTATAACTAAGAAATACGAATTAAGTAAGCGTCAAAATCATCTCATTATAGACATATGAAACGCTTATTACTTCTATCTCTGATATTTTCATTCTTCTTATTTATTTCACTCTTACCAGCTAAAGCTGAAACAGAATTTGAAATGTATTTAAATGACTTTTATCAGAAACAGGAACGAGCCAGCCAAATCTTGGATGAAATCGAAAATGAACTAAAAAACGGTTCAAGAGACAGAAACTGCACAAGACAAAAAGAAGCAGCCATTTATGGGATCGAAGCGACAGAGTCCTTAATTAAAGCATTTAAAGTCAATGGATCTAAAACTCAAATGAAGAATCTTCAAGCAGGACTGGATAAGTGGAAAGAGTTAAGAGACTATTGTTAAAAAATTAATTTCATTCCAGCTAAATGAATGCACTAATTTTTATTTTTGTATTTGCAACTATTTGGCTTATTAGAAAATTTGCATGGAATATAGAAGAAGGGACTAATGCACAAAGAGAACGCAATCCTGAGCTAAATACCAAATGCTTTGACTTACATGAAAGAAGACTTGGACAATTTGCAAAGTCTAAATACAAAAACCGGATGTTCTATATCGGAACTGATGGAACTTGTTATTATTACTCCCCTACTGGAAGAAAAATCTTTTGTTAATGGATGATCTATCTCAATGGAGAACTGCATTTGTAATAGGACTATCTATTGCAGTTTTTTTGGTTTGGTTTAATAAATCTGGTTCAGACTTTAAAGATGGATTTAAGGCAAAAAAAAAGAAATAACTAGCATTCCAATCAAATTTCAAAAAAGTAAAGTGAATAACGATTCTATATTAAATAATTCCTCAAACCACGAGCATATTCCTCATTACTATAACTATCACACAATAAAAATAAATTTACTTAAAACTTAAACCGGTACATTATAAACTAGCTTTGCCATAATAAAATATAGAAATACAAGGTATCAATTTTATCTACTTACCAACTCCAGTAAACACAAATCCATTAAGAATACAAAAATCATAGGCATATATCTTGAGCAATTCAGGCATTTCTTTCCATTTCATTTCCTCAATTTCATTTAGTTGCTCTGCACTTAGATTCTCTGCTTTTGCATATGCTTCCATCATATTTGACCAACTATGGGAATAAATATCTACATAAAAGGCTTTTTGATGTTTATCAAAGAAATTAATTTTATCATCTTCACTACTAACCTCTTTAGAAAGATTTTTAAAGTACTCAATGTCAGATGGCATGGTTATTTTCTTAAATATTAATCCAACTTAACAAGTTTACTTTTCAACTGTAAAGAAACCTACAAAATGTATACATACAATATGTCTATAAAATCTAATCAACAAAACTAGTTTTGATTTAAATCATAAAAATATAAAAACAATTCTTTAAGTTGATATTAATATCATTTATTGCTTAATCCCATTGAGGATCAATACGTCTCCAACCAGTTGCTAACAAATCCTTCCATAGCTTTACGGCCAATCCTCTTCTAATCCTTCTTCTATTCTTTAAAAGTGGTATACCATTAGACTGAAGTCTTCCCTTCTCTATCCAAACCTTAGGATTTTGATCCCAGCTTTCCCAATCATACCTAAATCTCAAAATCCATACTCCTTCTATCTCCCTAATCCAACCATCCCTCTTCACGCAAAACTTCGTATCAATACATAAATACTACTACTTATTGTTTTGATGTCTATCGGGTGTGATTTTTTGATGGAGCTTTGCTCTTTCTTTTCGGAAGAGCTGTCATATCAGCTTTAGGGATACTAAATGGGGTAAATAATTTCATGATTTAATGAATTCGATAAATAAGTTTTAGGTCTTTAGGAAAGTTAATGCATGCGTGTAATTACCCTAAATAAATTTGTATGTCACTCCCAAATTTAATTATTAAGTAGCCACAAAAATAAAAGCATGCAAAGCTTACTCGTATCTTGCCTTTAGTGGAATCATATTTAGGAAAATTTCTGTAGGTTTTATTAAATTCAAGAGAAAACAATGGATTAGTCAGAGTTGAGAAAACATCACAGTCCCCTTTCAATTTAAACAGTTGCTAAATTATTTTGATATAGAAAGACTGTTCAAGCACAACAAGTCCAATCAAGGTTTCGATGGTTTGTTGAAAAGGGAGCAGGTGTACAAAGCTTCTCACCATCTGCAGCGACATAGCACCTCTCAATCCCCCAACTTCGTTCAATTATTTTCACTTCAGAGAATCCTTTTGGCAAAGGAAGTACAGCAAATTGAGATCGATTCATATGAATATGTAACTAAACACTTTTAGCTACTAAAAAATTTTAAACAATCGGTAGAAAAATCCATTGACATTCAATCAAGTCAAATACATAGAAAGTTCATAAAAATAAACTTATAAGGCTTTTAAACTACTTTAAGCTATTTGTAGTTGTAGAAAAGCAAATACACATCTTGATGTTGTATATAACAACAAGATCTTTTACCTCGACAATATAGATCAACTAAAAGTATTTACAAAGTTTCACAAAAAATGCTCAGCTCAATAGGAAAGCTTCAAAAGCAGATAAAAATTCAGATATAGCAATTGAACTTCTATTATAAATTAAAAGCAATTTCAAAACAACGTATTCCTAAGATTAATCTAAAGAGAAAAGATACTTTCCTTCCTATGCGATATTTGAGTTGAATTTTAAATTTTTAAATTTACTTAAAAGTAGCAAAATGACATATTGAAGAAACTCAAGAGTCTGAAGAAGTTGGAGACATATAAAAGGAGATGACAATACCAGTCACAATTGTATTAAATGTAATTATCATAACTTAGTCCTTACTTTTCTCAGCTATAACAAGATAAATTGCCTACAAAATTAGAGAATGATTTACAAGAACTATTAGAGACAACATCGTGCCAAAATTACAATAGAATGAAACTTGAATCACAGAAGGGATTGACGTTATTTACTTGTAATTGTAAATTTTACACAAAATAATCACAAATAGACAAGTTAAAAGTAAATAGACTACCTTTCGTTTCTAGGTTGGGAACAATTATCAAAGAAAATGCAAGTAGATCTAAAAGAATTAGTAAATTCTTACGAAGTCGTTCCCGTATCTCTTAGTGATCCTTTTAAATCATTATTTATAGAACCTTCAACAATGGAAGTACTTAGATTTTTACCGATTATTGCATTTATAGCTTTAATATTTGCAGCAGTATGGAGACAATCTAACAAATTACCAATAGAAGCGAACGGCGATTTAAAAAAAGAGCATAATCACAATTAAAAAACATATTATATTATAATTTAGAAAAATATTATCAACTATTTCTTAGAGATTTTATAAAGAATTAGCTAACTCATTAGTCAATTCAATTAGTTTGTTTGTGATTCCAAATTCTTTCATAGAATGTCCTGCATTATCGATTACATAAAGTTTTGAAGTAGGCAATGTTTTGTGAAGATCCCATGCACTCCTAATAGGACAAACTACGTCATATCTACCTTGAAC
Organism: Prochlorococcus sp. AG-436-J02; assembly: GCA_003212625.1. Taxonomy (GTDB): domain Bacteria; phylum Cyanobacteriota; class Cyanobacteriia; order PCC-6307; family Cyanobiaceae; genus Prochlorococcus_B. Next base: position 6,164 of record QCPI01000002.1, on the reverse strand, counting down.
TATAGAAAGAGGAATATTTTTGATTTTGGTGATGTTATTTAAAATATAGTTCTCTTCTAAAAAAATATTATTTATAAAATAGTGACATTCTATTCTTGCAAAAGAATCTGAGAAATGATCATTAGCAGCTTTTTTGATTAATATCTCTTTTGGGATCAAAAAGCTAGTAGACAATTCCCATCTTGTCCAAGCATATGCTGCTTCAGCTCTCTCTAATCTATCTTCACTTATTAATCGATCATAAAAAGCCTTAATTAAATCCCCTCTCTCATTTTCCGGAATTACAGATTGATAAAGATCGAACTCTTCAGGAAAAATTTCACTTGCGCCTTTTTGATAGAACCAACTTAGTTCATTCTTTCTACACAAAAATATACCTCTAAGAGTAAGACTTAAAACTTTTTCAGGATGTTCAATAGCATAAAGCAAGCTCAATGTTGATCCCCATGATCCACCAAAAACATGCCAAGAGTCTAATTTCAAAAACTGTCGCAATTTTTCGATGTCTTCAATTAAATAATTGGTAGAATTTTCTTTCAACTCAGAATGAGGAGTAGATCTACCACATCCTCTTTGATCAAATTGGACAATATTGAATATTTTTGGATCAAAATATCTTCTATAAACCGGACTACTGCCACCTCCAGGGCCACCATGAATAATCAAAATGGACGGTCCTTTTGAATTACCACATCTTTCCCAATAGATGGAGTGTAGAGAACTTACTTTCAATATCCCATGTTCACTAGGCTCTATTCCTGGGAATAACATTTTTAATTAAATACTCGTCTTTATCTTTTTAGCCATTCCAATCAATTCATGCATACGTAACATGATTAGCAATAAAGATTATTAAAAAACAAAATAAAATAAAAGCCAACAAATGTAACTTTAACTGGACCATAAGTTTTAAAGCGATACATAGAGGATTAAAAAATCTTCCATTTTATGACCTCAGCGCAAGCATTAATGGATCAAGAAATAGAACCGTTCGGATGGATGGAATCAATAGCGACTAATTCAATAAGTGATTTCAAGTCACCCAAGTCAAATGTTCTAGAACAAGCAACTGATAAAAATAATTCTGATATCATAGAGACATTTATATTTCACTTAATCTTCTATGTAATTTCTTGCTATTCGCTTTTTCTATATGTGGTTATTGATCTAGGTTTGGGTTTACTTATAAAAAATAAAATCACAGTTTTGATTAAATCCCAACAGAAACATGAAATGCGCCATGCCCATAAACCAACTATTTCTAATTAATATTTGCTTAGCTGGTCTATAACCAAATTATTTGGGTATTCATTACTATCGCAATAAATGAAAAAATGCATTTATATAGGAATGAATTGATTCATTAACGGTCTGAGTCTGCACAGGCCGTTTTTTATTCTCAATGCAAAATCTTGTAAAATGATGTTGAAATATCTACATTGTATCAAAGTTGCTAACTTCTATGGAGAGCCAATAGGAGACGATTTCTACTATCCAGATTGATAATTTTAGATTTAATAAGAGTTAATTATCTTTCCATGCCTCTATATCCTATTTTTTTTATAAACACAAGTAATAGGTAAGAAATAAAGCAATCAATATTATTACCAATGAGGCTGGCAAAACTAGTAATTAAAAATTAACCAGGCACTAGGTAATCCTTATAATAAAAATTGATATGCAGTTTCTTAAAAAATTCACTTAATCATCATAAAAATCAAAATAGATATATAACAAAAGAGAAATTATCTATCTAGAGACATCAAAAACCCTGACAGGCAGGGTTTTTAAACAAATTATTAAACTAATGTTGGTATCGTTGACCTCTATATGACAGCTGATTATTCACCTCAGATTTAGCATTACTTCTACAAGTGTTGTAATGATTACGTCTGTAAGTAAGCTCAACACAATTTTTTTGTGTTTTTGGATCTTTGTGCTGGACATAGTTATGTCCACGATAAAGAAGAGTAGTCATCATTCATACTCCGAATATTGATTTAAGTCCCCGTTCCTTGGCTTAAATCGAGATGCGGCTCGCTATGTAGCGAGTTGAACGTTTTTTGTAGCGGTTGCTACAAAAATATTATGAAATATTCGATTGTTCCTTGTAGTTCATTCTGATACAAAACAATCTTTTGAATATCCTAAGATTCAAAATTCTTTTTCTCATATAAAAAAATCAAAAAAATTAATTTAGAAATCGATTATCGAATGAAATCTAACTAGTAAGCCACAAACGTTTCGATGAGACTTCCCACTCTGTTCCTATTGAAGACTTCCATAGTTCTCTGGCTGTTTCAAAAGTCATCTTCTCACTTTCATGCAACTGAACATGAGGGGTAATACCGTGAAGAAATCTGTGTTTGCAACTGGCGTAATGAACTCTCATATATATTGTCCCATCTTCATCAGGGAATTTATCCTGAAAGAACCTCATTGCCCAGATTCGATCATTCTTAACTAGCCAGCTTTCTTTTTGCATCTTTAATAGGAATCTGGGTTATCTCTTTTATATTGTCTAGCTCTTGAGTGACAGCTATCAGATAACCAACGATTTCTAATGACTTCGAGAAAATCATATATAAATTCATCTGGACAATCTAGTTCTTCTTGTAATTCAGTTAATTCATCAACAAAGAAATCAAACACTCTATTAATTGATCCTGATTGTTGCGTCTGAGAAGGTTTCCATTTATTCATAACAAAATGAAGATAAAAGACAATTAACTAAATATTAAATTATTTGTATTGGCAAAATAATTCATTGTAAATCTGAATAGCTCTAAAGAAGAGGGAGATAGCTATTCAACGACAATAACAACTACTATCGGTTTTATGCGGATTATCTTCAAAAGTATCTGCAACACATCACTAAGCATTAATAGAATAAGTTCAGGCGTTTACTTGAGCTCATTAGCATAAGCAGCATATTGTCAAGTCGTCTTCTAAATCGCAGGAATAATAATTTAAGTGTTTTGATGATCTTTTGGTGACCACTTCAATTTAAATATATCAATCATAATTCGAAATCACAAATTCAAAGCATAACAACTTTGCATAGGAGTCAATATATTTAGACAAAGTACTCTTTCTCTAATAATTGATCAAACCATTCCTAATTTCATACCGCTTTTTATTTTTGCAAGTATTTTATCGTCTAGATCATTATCTGTTTGAAGAACTAACCACTCAATTGCACTGATAATAAAAGCTTTCATTTGCTTCTTAAAAACTTTTTTCAACATCAAAAACAGGACTGGCTTTAGTAATAAAAAAAGAAAGCTAACCATTACCTATAGATTTATTCAATTTCTTTCTACCTTAGATACGATTTATTGATGAAAATATACTAAAAAATTTCGCATTTCCCTATATCAACATTTAAAAAGGTGGTTGGTTTCAATTTGAGTTGAAAATTTGTCTAATGATCACTCCATATTTAATAATTCTATTTAGAATTGATAATAGTTAGCTATTCATAGATTATTCAATTTTCTTGAGTAGAGAAAGGATGATGTCTATTTATTCTTAATAATTGACTTGACAGATTATTTCTATTTAATGGCTTGTTTAAGAAGAAGTGTAAGAAAAACAAAAACAAGTTAAAATATTCTTGATAGTTTAAATTATAAAATTACATGATAATGTCAAATAAGAATCAAATCAAAATTTTTCATTGCATATATAAATAAATGAATAGCATCACAAGATTTACTTCAATTGGGATACCAGCCATGATCGGCCTGGGACTTGCTTGGGTTGGTAATCGAATAATCAGAAACGAAACAGCACTTAGAAATCGTCAACTAGAACTTAAACTTAAACTAAATAAAGAGTCGATTGAAAATTCTCAATAAAAAGGAAATGATAAATAACATTGGGCTAATTTTATTTGATATAGATGGGGTTATAAGAGACGTCACCAATAGTTATCGAATGGCTATTCAAGAAACGGTATGTTTCTTTTGTGGTTGGAAACCTTCGATACAAGATATTGACACTATAAAAAGTGAGGGATATTGGAATAATGATTGGGATTTGAGCCTTGAAATGATTAATAGACATATACAGGACAAAAATCTTTTTTTATCACGACCGACTAGAAGCAAAGTAATCGAGTGCTTTGAAAATTTTTATTTTGGCGGGGACCCCAATCAAGACCCAAGTAAATGGACAGGTTTTATTAGAAATGAGACATTATTAGTAGAAAAGAATCTTTTTGATGAATTAACACAAAGAAAAATTGGATGGGGGTTTATAAGTGGAGCCGAATTACCTTCGGCGAAATTCGTATTAGAGCAAAGGCTTGGATTAGTCTCTGTCCCTCTCGTTGCAATGGGTGATGCTCCTGACAAGCCTGACCCAACAGGTTTTATTTCATTATCATCAAAACTTTCAAAAACACCCTTAGGTACTTCAACGCCTCCCATTGCATATATAGGTGATACTGTCGCTGACGTAAAAACAGTAATCAATGCTCGCTCTAGAATCCCCAATCAAAAATTCATAAGTCTTGCTATTGCCCCTCCACATTTACATAAGGATTCAAATCATGAGAAACGTCTCAAGTATGAGGTTAAATTAAGAGAAGCTGGTACTGACTTAATAATCAAATCAATGGACAATTTTAAAAATGAAATTATTGATTTATTTACAAGTAAATAATCATTTATCTATTTTGAAGCTCTTTTAATAGTTTGATGACATAACTAGACTCATCAAGAATGAATAAAATAAATCAAGCAGAAACTGCTTCAGCATTTATAACCTCATTTGAAGAAACTTTTAGATCACCATCATTTGATTTCATGTTGCGAAAAATATAGTAAGCAGTTCCGCTCACAACAGTTGTAGATATAACTAAACCAGAAATAAGTGTAAGTGAAATAAATCCACCTATCAGACCACCCTTTAGACGAAGTAGATTTGATTTGATTAAAAGAAGTAAAAGTAATGTTGAAGTTGATTTTAAGGAAGCGATTCTTAAAGCCGTCAAAGGCCAAAAGGGATTAAAAAAAAACATTTTAAATTTTCTTTATTTAAATCTACTGGCTTTTTAGACTTATTGAGGAAATAAAAGTATAAATGAATTTATTACTAGCAGCTCAATTAGTTAAACCAAAGTTTTCTACCATATCTTCTTTCAGACAATCAGTGGGATAGGAAATGACATTCCTTGCGGTGAATGCTGCACCAATTAAGACCACTCCAATCATAAATATCCATTTAGTTCTTTCCTTGAAATAAGTCTGTTAATCATTTAGATAGTGGTTATTTGTTTTACTTTGTCAAATTGTCTGAAAATTGGCTCGAAAAGATATTGATCAAGAATTTTATCCACATTTGGGGAATTCATTACCCAGTAAATAAAAACTCCTATAGAAAGAAGACTTAATATTTTAGGCCAAAAGTTTTCTGGATAATTTGGTTCAAATCATGATTGGTTTTTGGTTTTGTTTTTACTCATTACTTCCACCTAATACGACCAGGACTATCTGTCTCAATTTTCTTAAGAAGCATAATCAAGCCAACAATACATAATGGTCCAAGAATAATGACAAATACTATAAAGGTTTTTATTAGAGGACCTAAAACACCAAATGAATAAATCATCTCAAATCAAATAGACAACGCACTACAAAAAATTAAAGAGAAAGTATAAAGGAATCATATACAACTTTAAAAAGAGATCTAATTATTGCTTTTAATCTTAGTATTAGTTTTCATAGCTTTAGTTTACTTAATTTATTGGGATCTACTGTAATCTCCCAGCATTGGAGTAAAAGTTACAAAAGTGATTTACATCAATAAGCCAGACCGTTTTAAATCTCTAGTAAGTTCTTAAAAAAATTAGTCTCTTAATCAATAAGAAATTAATAACTAATTTGAAAGCTAATGAATTATTTTTATAGGTCTTAGCTCAATATTTGAAATAATTGGTCATAAACCTACAAATTGAATATAGGTGCTCAATCGTCTAATATTATTTGCTATTCTAACTAAACTTTCAAATTATGAAACGAGATAATCTAATCAATAGAATTAAATTGTGTTTTATAAGCTAATGGGCCTTAGTCCTCATAGACAACACAAAATTTATATCGCTGCAACGATGGGTTATGGACTTGGCAGTGAAGATCCAGAAGAATTAGCCTATTACA
>QCPI01000001.1 GCA_003212625.1 Prochlorococcus sp. AG-436-J02 | reverse complement strand
TTGGAGTAGAAACATTAAGAGGAACATCTCATTCTGTTATCCCTGACAGGATAGAAGCAGGCACTTTTCTTATTGCAGCAGCAATAACACGATCTCCTCTCATTGTTGGTCCATTAATCCCAAATCATTTGAGCGCTGTTATTTCAAAACTACAAGAATGTGGCTGTTCAATCTCTCATCATGGGAATCATCATTTGAAAATAATTCCCAGAGAGATTTCAGGAGTTGATATAACCACAAGTCCATTCCCTGGCTTCCCCACTGATCTTCAAGCTCCATTTATGTCTCTTATGGTCACCGCTAAAGGTTCCAGCAAAATCAAAGAAAAAGTGTTTGAAAAGAGAATGCAACATGTTATTGAGCTAAAGAAAATGGGTGCCTGTATTTATCTAGAAAAAAATACTGCTCATATCAAAGGAGTTAAAGAACTTGTGGGTTCAAATGTAGAAGGAGGAGATTTACGTTCTTCTGCTGCAATTGTCCTTGCATGTCTCTCTGCTAAAGGAAATAGTATTTTCACAGGACTCGAACACTTAGATAGAGGCTATGAAAAATTAGAAGAAAAATTAACTAATGTTGGTTCTATTATTTCTAGAAAATTTAATCAAACGACATCTCACAGCTCCTTCTCTAACAAAACAATTAGTGAAGACAATATTGATACTCAAAAAAAGGCAGCTTAGTTTCATATTTTTGCTAGTTTTGACATAAAATAAATGTATGGGAGCGTGGTGGAATTGGTAGACGCACCGCACTCAAAATGCGGCACCTTCGGGTTTGTCGGTTCAAGTCCGACCGCTCCCACTTCATTAATGAAAACTTACCAACGTTTTCCCCTAGATCTCGTAAAGGGTAAAGGTTCTTGGGTGTGGGATAAGAAAGGTAGAAAATATCTTGATGCTGTAGCTGGCATTGCAACTTGTTCACTAGGCCACAGTGATAGGGCATTAATTAATTCTTTATCAAAGCAATTAAGGAAACTTCAACACGTATCTAATCTTTACGGGATACCTGAACAAGAAGAATTGGCCCAATGGTTAACTTCAAATAGTTGTGCCAATAGTGCATTTTTCTGCAATAGCGGTGCTGAGGCAAACGAAGCTGCTATTAAATTGGCAAGAAAATATGGGCATATCAAACGGAATATCGACAATCCGATCATTCTTTGTTCACAAGAAAGCTTTCACGGAAGAACTCTTGCAGCTGTAAGTGCTACAGGACAACCGAAATACCACAAAGGCTTCGAGCCAATGGTGAATGGATTTAAATTCTTTTCTTATAATGACAGTGAATCTTTTAAAAATCTATTTGATGGTTTAGAAAAAACAGGTCCAACAATTGCAGCTGTATTAATTGAACCAATACAAGGAGAGGGAGGGATAAATATTGGGGAAAAATCATTTTTTGAGTTATTAAGAGCGAAATGTACAAGCCGCAATGTTTTATTGATATTTGACGAAGTGCAAACCGGCATGGGAAGAACAGGGACGCTTTGGGGATATGAACAACTAGGTATTGAGCCAGATGTCTTCACATTAGCTAAAGGGCTTGGCGGAGGTCATGCGATAGGAGCCCTGTTAGTTAAACACCAGGCTGATGTCTTTCAGCCTGGTGACCATGCCAGTACTTTCGGAGGGAATCCTTTTGCTTGCAGGGCAGCTCTAACCGTTGGGAGAGAAATACAAAGAAGAGACCTCCTGAAAAAGATCACAAAGAGAGGTGATCAATTAAAAGAAGGATTAATTCAAATATTAACTAAGCATTCAGATATTTTTATCTCCACTAGAGGCGTTGGTCTTATTCAAGGTCTCGTTTTAAACGACAATATAAAAATAACATCTCTTGATATTGTAAAATCTGCCTTAGAAGAAAAACTACTTTTAGTGTCAGCTGGTTCAAAAGTATTAAGGATAGTGCCACCTTTAACAATTACAAGAAAAGAAATCAACGAGCTTTTATCGAGACTAGACAAATGTCTGATGAAACTTTCATAGCAAAATCAAATTTCACTTTTGAAAGCAAGAGCACAGAATATAGAGATATAAACCTGGGCATAGGCCGTATGTCATTAGCTATTAATGCTATGGGAGATCCCTGTAAAAACATACCTGCTATTCATATAGCCGGAACGAACGGGAAAGGATCTATTGCTGCTTTTGTCAATAGTGTTCTTAGTCTAGTAGAGATAAAAACTGGAGTTACCACTTCTCCTCATTTAGTTGATTGGGTCGAGAGAATATGTATCAATAAGGTCCAAATATCAAAAAAAGAATTTAAATCATTAAGCCTTGCCCTTAGTCCAATTGTAGAGAGATATAGCTTAACCCCCTTTGAATCTGTTATTGCAATAGCACTGAAATATTTCACTTTAAAGGAAGTTGAACTTCTTATTCTTGAAGTAGGACTTGGAGGTAGACTTGACGCAACAACGGCTCATAAATATAGACCTATTATTGCATTTGGAGCTATTGGGCTTGATCATTGTGAATATTTAGGTGACAATTTAGAGAAAATAGCTATTGAGAAAGCATCTGTAATAACTCCAAAGAGCACGGTTATTACAGCTACGCAACACAATATTGTAAAAAAAGTTTTCAAGGAGGTTGCTATAAAGCAAAAAGCAGTAATTCATTGGGTAGACCCACTCCCCTCAAGCTGGGAACTTGGCCTATCAGGAGCAATCCAACAAGAAAATGCCGCGGTAGCTAAAGGGGTTATTGAATCACTAAAGAAAATGGGATGGAGTATTTCTGAGGAAAAAATCCGAGAAGGCTTATCTCTTGCTAAATGGCCTGGAAGACTTCAAACAACAACATGGAAAGGATTGCCAATAGTTGTTGATGGTGCACATAATCCAAATGCTGCTAAACAATTATCAATTGAAAGAGATGCATGGGCTGATCAAGAACGTGGAATCATTTGGATACTAGGGATTCAAAAACAAAAAGACATGGTAAACATTTTGCATAATTTAATAAGAGAAAAAGATTTAGCTTGGATAGTTCCTATCCCAAGCCAAAGAAGCTGGTCTAAACATGAAATTTTAAGTTGTTGCCCTGAATATAGGTTTAGAGCCCAGCTCAAAGAAGCATGGAGTGTAGAAGAGGTGCTATCAATACTTGAAAAACGACAGGCATGGCCTTCTCCTCCACCTATAATTACTGGTTCGCTATATTTAATCGGCGATCTTTTTCAAAAGGAAATTTTAAAAAATTAAATTATTCATAAATAGAGTATTTAAATTAATTAGCTTTTATATTCCACCCTTTGAGTTTACCTGGATTGAGAATACCTTTTGGATCAAAGTTACTCTTTGCTTGAACTTGGTCAGAATCAACCACACCAAGACCGCCATCTTCAACAGTGATGGTATGCGGATTAAAAATCACTGCACCCAATTCTTTACATTGACTGATTAAATGATTTATCGCTTCTTCACCTTGCCATTTAACAAGAGGAAGTGAAGCTAATCTTTGAACTCCATTTTGACGAACACATTCCAAATGCCACAAAAGATTCGATCCCCACTCTGATTTCAGTTTTCGCATCATTTCCGACTCAGGTTGAGGAAGAAGCATTTGCAAATATGTCCAATCAGAATCAATACCACGCATATGTAAAGTTGTATGATTCCAAGAAAGCTCTCGTAGACCAGTTCCTGCTTTAAGATTCTCTGGCCCTAAGTTATAAAAATCTGCACCAACTGATCTAGAAAGTCGTTCAATTGTACTTACTCCATCAGGCGCGACCAGAAGTAAAATTCTATGTTTACCTGAAGGTTTTCCAGACCAATGTGGAAGACAATTAACAATTTCATTCTCTAACAAAGTTCCTAAATAAAGATCTATTGCCGAGCAATTAAACTTATTTAGTAATTCAACAGCCTTATTCCAATCAGAACAATCGACAACTATTTGTTGCCATTTTAAATATGGAGCAGTTGTGATTGTTAAAGCAGTAATAATTCCATTCGTTCCATAAGCATGATTTAAAGCTTCAGAATCATTTGCATTCAATTTAAGTTTTCTTGGTGAATTCTCAGTGGTTATTATTTCTAATGCTTGCAAATGTCCAGGATCTCTCAAGAAGCCCCATCGAACTGATCCTATTCCACCTGAACCACCAGCAATAAAACCACCTATTGAAGCGCTTCTCCATGTGCTCGGAAGCAAGCGTAACTGGCGACCATGTGCAATCAACTCATCATTTATGTCTCTAAGTAGACAACCAGATTCAACTGTGATTTCACCGGATTTTAAGTCGAATTTTCTAATCTTCCGCATACCAGTCATAACCATAACAACTCCCCCATTTAATGGGACACACTGTCCATAGTTTCCTGTTCCAGCACCTCTCAAGGTCAAAGGAGTAGAATACTTATGACAAATTTGAGCCACAAGCATTATTGAATCTACCGAAAGTGGACGCACAACAATATCAGCCAAACAATCTTTTAATTCATCGATCAATATTGGAGAATACTCAAAGAAATCTTTAGAGAATCTTTTTAAATCACTTGTTTTTTTATAGATCTCTAGATCAGATACTGATTTAAGTTCACTCAAAAGTAAACTTAGTTTCTCTTTATTGATCATGATTTAGAATGAGTCATTGTTAATTTTTTTTCTTTTAGGCATTTCATTCAAAAATTCCCCATTAACTACAACTTTTCTTTGAGGTCTTTCAGACAAAGCTTTTACCCAACTATTCGAATCTAACAAAATAAAATCAGCAGGACTTCCCTTTTGAATAGTGCCATCCCATTGAAGACTTAGCATATGTGATGCGGACGAAGTAAATGGGGAAAGGCCCAATCTATCCCAAGGAGATAAATGAGCAATTGGCATTGAAAAAGCCATTAAATTTATAGGATCAAAATTAAACAAGGGGAACCATGAATCATTTACATTGTCACCTCCGACAGATACAACAACTCCAGCCTTCTGAAGTTGAAATATTGGCGCTAAAGGCCTTTTAATTAACGTTGACCTACCTTTTCTTCCAAGCAACCAAGAATTAGTAAGTGGTAAAGCAACAACATTTAATTTGTTTTCAGCCATTTTGTTTGCCAGATTTGAAATCTTTTTCTCTTTTAGTAAGCCCATACTGCTCAAATGACTACAAGTTATTGATATCTCATTATCAACCTGACCTAATATTTCAAGAAGTAATTTCAAACCCGCAGCCGGCCAAGTCTGAGATTCATCAATATGAATATCAATGTCACACCTAAGTCTATTTGCAAGTTGCACTAGGTTTAATAAGGAATTAAAAGTCTCCTTCTTGTTAAAAGGAGGAGCTATGACACCTCCTAAGAGATCGCCATTGCAAGCAACTCTTTGAGCTAAAAGTTTACCTTCATAAGTTTGCCAAAAGTTCAATGGAACTAAAGCTACAAACTGCAATAAGATTTTCTCTCGCCATTTTTTTCGAATATTCTCTAAGAGATCCCAATCACTCATGGCATCTTTTCCAAAACTATCAATATGAGATCGTATTGCTCTAATCCCATTGAAGTAAGCTAAATTCAAGGATTTCTCTACACTAAAAATCAATTGATCTTGAGATCTAAGTTTATAATCAGTTAAATTTGCTACTAAAGCTTCTTGATAACTCCCTCTCAAATTCGGAGCACGAGACCATGAAAAAGCTTTATCTAAATGTGCATGAGGTTCAGCAAATCTCGGTAGAAGAATTTCATTAGGGACTTTTGATGCATCATTTAATCCTTTAATTGAGGAAATCTTTCCATCCCTCCACTCAACTTGAAGAGGACATAAACCCTCATTATCAGTTGACACTCCTAAAACATCTTGTCCATTACCAATTAAACATCTTGGAACAAGAACGTTTATACAACCAGACTTTGGAGAACTTACAATCAATTCAACATTTTTCGCGAAATTCACTTTCGAATAAATTGCAATCCCGAGGTCATATTAAGCCGGGTACTTATTCCACACTAACTGCAATACCTATCAATTGCGTTGTGATCAAGATATAAAAAGTGATATTTTAAACCTTCCTACCTACAATAATTACAGACAAAATTTGTTTACCAAAGTCATTTAAGAATTTCAAAATGACAAATCAATTGGTAGATTAAAGACACAAGGCGGGCGTCGCCAAGTGGTTAAGGCAGCGGCTTGTGGCGCCGCTATTCGGGGGTTCGAATCCCCTCGCTCGCCCTTTAGAAACTATTTACTTTTTAACATAAATTTCACAAGGTTCTTTTAGTTCAAGAAAAAACAAAAAGTAAGCTATTAATGACAACAGTACAACTCCCAACAAAAACACCCACTTATATTGAGAACCTGAGAGGTAGTTATTGGATTACAACCTTTGGCTGCCAAATGAATAAAGCAGATTCAGAAAGGATGGCAGGAATATTACAAAAAATGGGATATCAGCCTGCACTAGAGGAACTAAAAGCTGATCTAATTATCTATAACACATGTACGATACGAGATAATGCCGAACAAAAAGTTTATAGCTATTTGGGAAAGCAAGCACGCAGAAAACAATTACTACCACATTTAAAGATCATAATTGCGGGTTGCTTAGCTCAACAAGAAGGAGAGGCACTATTAAGAAGAGTCCCAGAAATAGATCTCGTAATGGGGCCACAGCATGCAAATAGATTAGAAACTCTGCTTAATCAAGTTGACAATGGACAGCAAGTTTTAGCAACCGAAGAATTACACATATTAGAGGACATAACTACTGCTAGAAGAGATAGTACTATTTGCGGTTGGGTTAATATCATTTATGGATGCAATGAACGTTGTACTTATTGTGTAGTTCCTTCAGTTAGGGGGAAGGAGCAATCACGTTCACCACATGCTATTAAAAATGAAATAGAAGATTTAGCAAGAAATGGCTACAAAGAGATAACTCTTTTAGGCCAAAATATAGATGCTTATGGCAGAGATTTTAAAGCTGGTGATCATAATATTTTAAACCAAATAACACTCTCATATTTATTAGAATACATACATGATATAGATGGAATTGAACGTATTAGATTTGCAACTAGTCATCCTAGATATTTCACTAAAAAATTAATAGATGTTTGCGCTAAACTGCCAAAAGTTTGTGAACATTTTCATATCCCATTTCAAAGTGGAAGCAATCAAATACTAAAGAAAATGGCTAGAGGTTATACAATTCAAGACTATAAAGCAATTACAAACTATATAAAAGAAAAAATGCCTAAGTCTTCCATTAGTGCTGATGCAATTGTTGCATTCCCAGGAGAAACAAAATTAGAATTTGAAGAGACTTTATCAATAATTGATGATATTAAATTTGATCATGTTAATACTGCTGCATACTCTCCTCGACCAAATACTCCAGCAGCAAAATGGCCTAATCAAATTCCAGAAGAAATAAAAATCCGAAGACTTAAAGAAATTAACTCTTTAGTTGAGGGAATCGCAAAGGAAAAGAACCTAAGATACAAAGACTCATTACAAGAAATACTTATAGAGAATATTAATCCCAAAGATAGTTCCCAATTAATGGGAAGAACTCGCACAAATCGCCTTACATTCTTTCCAAGCTCATCAAAAGATGGTAAGTCACATAAACCAGGTGAACTGATAAAAACAAGAATCAAGGATATTCGAGCATTTTCTTTAACTGGTACTTTAGTATAAATTTCTTTATCCAAATAAAAAAATAGATTTTCTATTAAAAATATGGCAATTAATAAATTAGTTATAGGACTTATTTTTGGGGGTAAATCTAGTGAGCACGAAGTATCAATAAAATCGGCAAGAAATATTTTTGCTGCTTTGAATAGTTCAGGTAATAAAAAATATTACATTACAATGCCTATTTATATAGATAAGTCTGGATTCTGGTGGGATTTGAAATCATCAAAATCAATTATTCTTGAGAATGAAAAAGATCTAATTGATAAGGTTTCAGGGAAGGAACCATCAAACAAGCTTATTAATTTGCCAAAAATAAACGAGGAAATTGATATTTGGTTCCCTACATTACATGGACCAAATGGAGAAGATGGTGTCATTCAAGGATTATTTAAATTAACTGGAAAACCTTTTGTAGGTTCTGGATTACTGGGTTCATCTTTAGGAATGGATAAAATAGCAATGAAATCTATATTTGAATCTTTTAATCTTCCACAAGCTCCTTATATAAGTTTAGAAAAGAAAAATATTCAAAATACTAAGTATATTCAATCTTTGATTAAGAATATAGGCAAAACAATTAATTTTCCTTGTTTTATAAAGCCAGCTAATTTAGGTTCGTCTATTGGCATCACAAAAGCATACTCTGAAAAAGAACTACTAAATGGAATTAATAACGCAGCCTCCTTTGATCACAGAATAATTATAGAAAAGCATATAAATGGAAGAGAACTTGAATGCGCAGTATTAGGGAAATCTATTATGAATACATCCATAATTGGCGAAGTTAAATTCCAAAGTGATTGGTACAATTATGAAGCAAAATATAATCAAGGTCAAAGTAAAATAATTATCCCGGCTGATTTAAATACTGAAATTTCTAATCATATAAAAAAATTAGCTATTCAGGCTTGTAAAGTAATAAATGCTTATGGCCTAGCCAGAGTAGATTTCTTCTATGAAGAAAGTGCACAAAAAGTGTATATAAATGAAGTTAATACGCTGCCTGGTTTTACAAATACAAGTATGTATCCAATGTTATGGGAAGCTTCTGGATTAAAACTAGAAAAACTTGTTGCTAGTCTCATAGAAATAGCAAGAGAATAATTAAAGATGGCATCTTTATATCTCTTTTTCAAAAAATGATTCACGGTCTCCTTTGGTTGCCATTATTAATGGTCTTTATTCTTATAACTGCTCTTGGCTGGTTAGAGAGAAGACGGCAAAGCCTCTATCTGATTTGGGCTAAAGGTTCAGAGCTGGCCAAGCTTGATGGGACAGGGGCTGCTCGGTTAAAAGATGGATTTTTATGCTGGAGTAGCTTTGAAGCTGGCAAGTTCAAGGAAGAAGCAATTTTCGAAGTTAAAAAATTAGAAATGGTTGAGCTAATGGCTCTTAGCTCAGGAGAAGCACCTTTAACAAAAGAATCACAAGGACGTTGTCGACTTAGACTTGTTGGTTCTGGAAATGAAATAGATGTTCCTTTTTCTGATGCCGAAAGAGCTCGACTATGGATGGATCAACTTATGTCTAAAGCAAGATGCGACCTTTGAAATCAAACACCAGAAGACAACGCCTCAAACGAAATAAAAAGAAAGTACTATCAACAAGAAAAGTCTCTAATATTTTTAAAAACAAAAGTTTTCTAATTGAACTTTGGCAATTACTTTTTTTTTCAAGTTCTTCAATTTTGCTTTTTCTCACGTTTATAAACCAAGCTTGGAGGCCAATAAGTTTTGAGCAAACTAAAATAAAAGGTCTTTCTGGGTTAACAAAAAATGATATTCAAAAAAACACTAGTATTTTTTATCCTAAAAATTTGTTGGAATTAAATCCAAAAGAAATTGAATATCATTTAATAAACAAGCTTCCAATTAAAGACATTTCAGTCAGTCGTAAGTTTTTTCCACCTGAAATACATTTAAATATTATTGAAAGAGAGCCAATTGCTTTTGCAAATCGATTACTTTCTAAAAATATTGAGAAAGGGATGATTGATATTGAAGGATCTTGGATACCACTTCAATTTGTAAATCAATCAAAAAAAAATAAAATAAAATTATTCATAGATAATTGGAATCAAAATAAAAGAAATGACATCATTTTAATAATAAAAAATAGATTATTGCTTCAAAGCCCTCTTCAACAAATCAAAATCAATCCTCTTCAAGAAATCATCATAAAAACAGAATACTTCAATTCAGTTCTTTTAGGCTCTGATACTGATCGATTAATCGAACAAATTAATAAGCTCAACCAGCTACAACAATCATTACCAAATCTTTTAATCAACACAAAAGTAAAAATCGTGGACCTTAAAGATCCAAGCAAACCAATATTAAAAATCGAAAAAACAGTGCTCGAAGAAGAGTAAAAGCATTGCTATAACATGATTTTTGATAAATTTTCAAGGAATTGTGAGCGATTTTCTTACATTTATAGAAATTAATTTCTTAATCAATTTATACCAATAAACCAACAGAAACCATGGATGATGTTCATAATGCCCAAAAAGAGTTCTAATCCTGAATATGGTGATGGGAATTGGAAGCAAATCTAGTTTCAACATGGATGAAGGAATCCTACCCAGTCAATCTGCACGTATAGAGGTTATTGGTGTTGGGGGTGGAGGAAGTAATGCCGTCAACCGAATGATCAATAGTGATCTTGATGGTGTTACTTATCGAGTTCTCAATACTGATGCTCAAGCTCTGATCCAATCATCTGCAACTCATAGAGTTCAGCTAGGTCAAAGTTTAACAAGAGGTCTTGGAGCAGGAGGCAATCCAAGTATTGGACAAAAGGCAGCAGAGGAATCAAGAACTGATCTTCAACAAGCCTTGGAAGGTGTAGACCTAGTATTTATTGCCGCTGGAATGGGAGGAGGAACTGGAACAGGAGCAGCACCAGTAGTTGCACAGGTTGCTAAAGAGAGTGGTGCGCTTACAGTTGGGATAGTTACCAAGCCATTTAGTTTTGAAGGGAAACGTCGTTTAAGGCAAGCTGATGAAGGCATAGCAAGGCTTGCAGAAAATGTAGACACTTTAATTGTCATACCAAACGACAGACTTAAGGACGTGATTTCAGGAGCACCTTTGCAAGAAGCCTTTAGAAGCGCTGACGATGTTCTAATGAAAGGAGTCCAGGGGATAAGCGATATCATTACATGTCCAGGATTAGTCAATGTAGATTTCGCTGATGTTAGATCTGTAATGACGGAAGCTGGTACCGCACTTTTAGGAATTGGTTTAGGTTCAGGGAGATCAAGAGCTCTAGAAGCTGCTCAAGCAGCAATTAATAGTCCTCTGCTCGAAGCTGCTCGAATAGATGGTGCAAAAGGCTGTGTAATAAACATAACTGGAGGGAAAGATATGACTCTGGAAGATATGACTTCTGCTTCTGAGGTTATATCAGATGTAGTAGATCCAGAAGCAAATATCATTGTAGGTACAGTTGTTGATGAAAAACTTGAAGGTGAAATTCAAGTAACCGTGATTGCGACTGGATTTGATAGTAATCAAATTTATTCAAATGATAGAAATAGATCAAGACTTTCGCCTCAATCTCTTTATGAACAATCTGAAGCTAAGGAAGCAGGGGCCTCTATACCAGAGTTTTTACGTCTAAGACAAAATCGTTGAGATTTATTAAAGTGCTTGATTAAGGTGACCCGGAGTCCACGCCTGCTTTGAGCATCCAATGTGGCTGCTACCTTCCGGTCCTGACCAGGTTTAGGCGTCACAGCCGCATGGGGCCGAGTCAAAAACATTCTAGCAATAGCTAACCACGTTATAAAGAATTAAATGCAAACCACAGAATTGGTTCGTTTTAAGAAGTTGGGCAAACAGATAACTGTATTAACTGCTTGGGATGCTATCTCATCCTCAATAGTAGAAGCCTCAGGTGCTGATGTAGTTCTAGTTGGAGATTCACTTGGAATGGTTGTTTTAGGGCATGCAACCACTCTTCCCGTCACACTTGATCAAATGCTGCACCACACAAAGGCTGTATGTAGAGGTTTTAGTAAACCACTATCAAAACAACCATTAGTAGTTTGTGATCTACCTTTCCTAAGTTATCAATGTGGAGAAGAGAAAGCTGTTGAAGCTGCTGGAACTCTCCTGAAAAACTCCTGTGCATCAGCTGTGAAGCTTGAAGGAGCAGAACCTGAGACTTTATTAGTAATTAAAAGACTTGTAAGGATGGGAATCCCTGTAATGGGCCACCTTGGCTTAACTCCGCAATCAGTTCATCAACTTGGTTATAAATCTCAAGCAAGAGATAAAGAAAGTCAAGATAAAATTCTTGAAGATTCCAAAATGCTTGAAGCATCAGGATGTTTTGCAATAGTTCTAGAACATATTCCAGGAGAAATTGCTAGCAGATTAAGAAAACATTTAACCATTCCTGTAATTGGAATTGGTGCAGGGACAGATTGCGATGGGCAAGTAAGAGTTACAGCTGATATTCTTGGCCTTTCAATTGAACAGCCTCCTTTTGCAAAGCCTTTATTAGCAGGAAGAGAACTTTGCATCGATGCTTTAAAAAAATGGATTCAATTGACTAATCTAATTCAAGAGAATCCCACCACAAAAACATCTGAATCAAAATCTGATTGCTAATCTGCATCCCCTTAGGGTCACTCAAATAATATCTTCCATTTTTTCTCAATAGATATCCTTCCTTTAAAAAAGGAAACCAATAATTATCCAATAATTGCAAATTTGCATTGCATTCTTTTTGTGTCCATCCAGATTTTTTGGCCAGCTCCTCTAAATGAACACCTTCACGTCTTCGAAGACCAATCATCAATAGTTCATCCAATGGCATTGGAATTGATTCCTCAATAAATAAAGTTTTCTCTAACAAATGACTTTCTTGTTGCTCAACCCATTTTTTATAACCAGCAATTGTTCTAGGCCTAGAAAATCTCTTTCCCCAAGGAGCACTTGTTGCACCCATCCCAAAACCCCACCAGCCAGAACCACTCCAATACATACGATTATGACGAGAGGCATGACCAGGCAAAGAATAACTTGAGATCTCGTATCGAGAAAAACCCATATTTTTAAGATATCTGTTAGTTTCCAAATCTATTTTTTGAGCCACAGATTCAAGTGGAATATTCAAATTACCCTTTTTGTGCATTCTTCCAAACACAGTCTCTGGTTCAATAGTTAAGTCATAAATTGATAAATGAGGAGCTTCAGTCTTAACTGCTTGGTCTAACTCTTCAACCCACTTATCAACGGTTAACCCTGGAAGATTTTGAATCAAATCAAGACTCCAGCTTCTTAAAATTCCATTTTTAAAAAAATTATTTAACCAATTACAAGCCTCTATTAATTGTGTTCGATTATGATTTCTCCCTATTGAAGCCAAAGTACTGTCATCGAAAGACTGACCTCCCAAGCTCAATCTATTGATACCAATTTCTAAATATCCTTTAAGATCATTTTCTAGAAATGTTGCTGGATCAACCTCCATAGTTATCTCTGCTCCATCCTGAAATCCAAACTTTTTTTGAAGTTTATTCAATAAATCCCCCACCTCTTTTTTATTCAATAACGAAGGCGTTCCGCCCCCTAAATAGACAGTTGATAGAGCAGGACCTATAGGAGCAATTGAGATCTCTCTATGAAGCAAATCCAAATATGCGTTAATAGAAGTTATCCCTGGACTGCCTGGAATTTCAGCGCTATTACCTAGAGGGATAATAGAAAAATCACAGTAAAAACATCTTTTATGGCAAAAAGGTATATGCACATATGCACTTCTTGGGGGGATTACCATTTGAGCACTAAATATACAAATCCAAATAAATGGTCATTTTTACAATCTAAATCTTTGAAAATAGATAAAGCTTTAGAAAAAAACGAGAAGCGAGCATAACCTGAATATATGGCAGACTTAGTTACTCTGGTTTTATTTCTTATTTCAGGTGCCATCACCGGTTGGATTGGAGTGAATTGGTTACCTCAAGAAACTTTAGATCAAATAACTAATCTAAAAAATTTCAAAATTGCTTTATCAGGATTAACAGCTCTAATAGGTCTTTTAATAGCCTTTCTATTTCAACAATTTAGAAATAAGTTAAATAAAAGCATACGAACTATGCCCACTGATCTGCTAGTAAGCAGAGCTGTTGGGATAGTTCTTGGCCTGATAATAGCGACCCTTTTATTAGTGCCTGTACTACTTCTACCATTACCCACTGAATTATTTTTTGTAAAACCTATTTTTGCTTTGCTTAGCAATATTTTTTTCGGAGTACTTGGATATAATCTTGCTGATGTTCACGGCAGAACAGTTTTACGACTTTTTAATCCAAATAGCACTGAATCCTTATTAGTTGCAGATGGAATACTCACTCCAGCAACAGCAAAAGTTTTAGATACAAGTGTAATAATTGATGGTCGAATTCAAGCTCTGCTGAAATTTGGTTTAATCGAGGGACAAATCATTGTAGCCCATTCTGTTATTGATGAACTACAAAAACTAGCTGACTCAAGTAATAATGAAAAAAGAGCAAAAGGTAGAAGAGGTTTAAAATTACTAAACCAATTGAGAGAAAGTTATGGAAGAAGATTGGTTATAAATAGTACAAAATACGCAGGGAAGGGAACTGATGAAATTCTTTTAAAATTAACCTCAGACATTTCAGGAATATTAATCACTGTTGATTACAACCTATCTCAAGTAGCTCAAGTACAAGAAATAAAAGTTTTAAACCTAAGTGATCTAGTTCTTGCTGTCAGGCCTGAAGTTCAACCTGGTGAAAAGTTAAATTTAAAAGTAGTTCGAGAAGGTAAGGAAAATTCTCAGGGTATTGCTTATCTTGAAGATGGCACAATGGTAGTTATCGAAGAGGGTCTCCAATGGATAGGTAAAAGGATCGAAGTTGTTGTTACGGGAGCATTACAAACACCGACAGGCAGAATGGTTTTTAGTAAAGCTTCCAATGATCAGCCCCCGAACAAATTTGAAACAACAAAAGCATCTCAAGGCTAGATCTAGCTAGGCTCAAATCCAAGAAGACTTAACTTCATATGACTGCATCTCAACCTTATTATGGCGATTCAGCCGTAATGAGAACTCCACCTCCTGATTTACCCTCACTTCTTTTGAAAGAAAGGATAGTTTATTTAGGCTTGCCATTATTTTCCGATGATGATGCCAAAAGGCAACTGGGGATGGATGTAACTGAACTAATTATTGCTCAACTTCTTTTTCTGGAATTTGATAATTCTGAAAAACCTATTTATTTCTATATAAACTCAACTGGAACAAGTTGGTATACAGGTGATGCAATTGGATTTGAAACAGAAGCATTCGCAATCTGCGACACTCTGAGATATGTCAAGCCTCCTGTTCACACAATTTGCATTGGTCAAGCAATGGGAACAGCAGCAGTAATTCTCTCTGCTGGGACCAAAGGACAAAGAGCGGCCTTACCACATGCTTCAATTGTTCTTCATCAGCCCAGAAGTGGGGCGCAAGGTCAAGCAACTGACATTCAAATCAGAGCAAAGGAAGTCATACATAATAAAAAAGCAATGTTAGAAATCCTTAGCCAAAACACTGGAAGATCAGTAGATCAATTATCAAAAGACTCCGATCGAATGAGCTATCTAAACCCTCAAGAGGCCGTAGAATATGGAGTCATAGATAGAGTTCTTACTAGTAGAAAAGACTTACCAAGTGAGAAAGTTTTCCCCAAATAATCAATCTGAATTTATTAAAAAATTATTTTTAAATCTTTCACATTAATCATTCAACATTAATTAATCATGCCAATAGGTACTCCAAGCGTTCCATACCGTCTTCCAGGAAGTCAATTCGAAAGATGGGTAGATATATATACAAGACTTGGTGCAGAGAGAATTCTATTCCTCGGACAAGAAGTCAATGACGGAATTGCAAATAGCCTTGTAGCCCAAATGCTTTATCTTGATTCTGAAGACAGCAGCAAACCTATTTATTTATATATCAATAGTCCAGGAGGCTCAGTAACAGCTGGTTTAGCTATCTATGACACGATGAAATATGTAAAAAGCGACTTAGTAACCATTTGTGTTGGTTTAGCGGCCTCAATGGGTGCTTTTTTGTTGTCTGCAGGAACAAAAGGCAAACGGCTTGCACTCCCTCATAGCAGAATCATGATTCACCAGCCACTTGGTGGAACTGCTCAAAGACAAGCCAGCGACATAGAGATTGAAGCGCGTGAGATTCTGCGAATAAAAGAAATGCTCAATAAATCAATGGCAGAGATGACAGGACAAACATTTGAAAAAATAGAAAAAGATACTGATCGTGATTATTTTTTAAGCGCGGAAGAAGCAAAAAATTATGGCCTAATCGACCGAGTAATCACTCATCCAAGTGAAAGTTAATCTGAGAATTTTGTTGTTCTAATTAATTAAATTGTCTTGATAGTCAAAAAAATATATCAATGAAAGTGGTTTCAATAGCACTTTATTTCGTAAGCTCATTCTTAATACAGTCGAGAAATACCAACTCACATGGCAAAACTTTTTTACGATTCCGATGCAGACCTAAGTCTTCTTCAAAATAAAACCGTTGCAATTATTGGCTATGGATCTCAAGGCCATGCACATGCATTGAATTTAAAAGATAGTGGCATCAAAGTTGTGGTTGGGCTCTATGAAGGAAGTCGGTCAGCAAGCAAAGCAACTTCTGATGGATTAGAAGTTTTAAGCGTCTCTGAAGCTTCCGAAAGGGCAGATTGGATCATGATCCTTTTACCTGATGAGTTTCAAAAAGATGTATATACAAAAGAAATAGCCCCTCATTTAAAGCCAGGGAAAATACTAAGTTTTGCCCATGGCTTCAATATTCGTTTTGAATTAATAAAGCCGCCTGCATTTGTCGATGTTGTAATGATTGCCCCAAAAGGGCCAGGACACACAGTCAGATGGGAATATCAAAATGGTCAAGGAGTTCCCGCTTTATTTGCCATTGAACAAGATTCATCAGGCAATGCTAGGTCTCTTGCAATGGCTTATGCCAAAGGTATTGGAGGCACTCGAGCTGGAATTTTAGAAACAAATTTCAAAGAAGAAACAGAAACTGATCTTTTTGGAGAACAAGCAGTTTTATGTGGAGGGCTATCAGAATTAGTCAAAGCTGGTTTTGAAACACTTGTAGAAGCTGGCTATCAGCCTGAATTGGCTTACTTCGAATGCTTGCATGAAGTCAAATTAATAGTTGATCTAATGGTTAAAGGAGGTCTAACTGCAATGAGAGATTCAATTTCAAATACAGCTGAATATGGAGATTACGTCAGCGGTCCAAGGTTAATTACCAAAGAAACGAAAAAAGAAATGAAAAATATTCTTGCCGATATTCAAGATGGAACTTTTGCTAAAAACTTTGTAAAAGAATGCGATGCAGGTAAACCTGAAATGAAGAGAATACGCCAAAAAGACTCAGAGCTGCCAATAGAAAAAGTAGGCAAAACACTTCGCTCTATGTTTAGTTGGCTTAAAGAAGACTAAAACATATCATTAACTTAATCTTAGTTGCTGCCATTCTTGATCTTTTAATAGGTGATCCCAAAAGATTGCCACACCCAGTTCAATTTATGGGTGCCATGATTCATTTCTTGAAAGGGTTAGCTGAACGAGTAGCAAAAAAAAATATATTTAAATTATATATTGCAGGTGCAATAATTACATTTACAGTCGTATCCTCAAGTGGAATAACTGGATGGATTATAGAAAGATTGTTTTTATTCTATGAACCAAAAAATCCTATTCTTATTAAATTATTATTTGCCTTTGTTTTAAGTAGTTCACTTGCTTCAAGAAGTCTAAATAAAAGCATCTATGAGATTATCAATTCAATTAGTCATAAAAATACTAGAGATGAAATGAATAAGATAAAACATAAATTAAGTTATATAGTTGGCAGAGATGTTGAGAATTTAAATAAACATGAGATCCTTAGAGCCTCAGCAGAAACAGCAAGTGAAAATTCTGTAGATGGTATTTTTGCTCCATTATTCTGGATGTTTATAGGAACTGCTTTTTGGAAATTTAATCAATTCATGCCAGGTCCATTAACAATGGCATGGATCTTTAAAGCATCAAGCACTATTGATTCCATGCTGGGATATAAAGAAGGGAAATTAAAATGGCTTGGATTCACTGGAGCAAAACTGGATGATTTCATGACATGGATTCCATCAAGATTTGTATTAATAACGCTTCCTTTTTGCTGCAAACCAAAACAATCAATTTTAAAAACTATCCGTCTAGCTTGGAAGGATGGAATAATTGATTCTTCTCCAAACTCAGGAATTTCCGAAGCAATATTTGCCTATTGTGCCGAAGTCAGGATGGGTGGGGTAAATTATTACAAAGGCACAAAAAAATTAAAACCGTTAATAGCAAAATCTTATCCAATAGCAACTGTAGATTCAATAAAAAGGATCCTTAATCTAAGTCTTAGACTTGAATTCATTTGGATCCTATTTTTTACATTAATAATGGAATTGTTACGTTTATAAGTTCAAAAAGCACCTCTATCCATTGGGAAAAGTAATACGCCTAGTGTAAGAATAATAATTTCTAAATCAAGAATAAAGTTTCTATTTCTAGCATAGAGAAAATCTAATTGAACCCTTTTTTTATAACTAAGATTATTTCTACCACTAACCTGCCATAATCCAGTTAAGCCTGGCCTCACAGATATAACTTCATCCATAAAAAGACTATATTTACTAATCTCATTACTAACTATCGGCCTAGGTCCAACAACACTCATTTCCCCTTTGAGAACATTAAAGAATTGGGGCAATTCATCTAGACTTGATACTCTAAGAAACCTACCTAGTTTTGTTATTCTAGGATCATGACGTAATTTATAATCTTTTTCAAATTCTTTTCTCATAATAGGAGATTTCTCTAATAAATTTGGAAGCAATTCATCAGCATCTTTATACATAGTACGAAACTTAATACATCCAAATTCTCTATAGTTTCTTCCTATCCTTTTTTGAATATAAAAAATAGGTCCAGGAGAACTTAATTTAACTAATGCTCCAATTAAAATAAATATTGGCAAACCTAAAATTAAAACTAATAAAGAAAAAATAACATCTCCTATCCTTTTCAAAGTGCGTCCATATAGACTCTGATTCCTTATTATTTCTTCAGCCGGCAAAGAAGAAGGTTTTCTTGAGATTACTTCATCAGGAATTTTCGGAGAGCCTTTACGGAACTCAGACCACCGTAATAAAGAATGTCTGGGATTAGTTTGCACAAATTATTGAGTTAAGAAGATCAAACTGCAACCATTTAACAACATACTTAATTCAGATTTTTTTAATCAATACCCAAGGTCACTAGTAGTAATGTCACAAGAATTTTTATGCTCACTCCACACTCTATTTATGGTTTTCTCAAATCTGAGCTTAAATGAATCTTGAGAAAAAGAATTAGCCCATTTTCTAATTAATTCAGAATTAAAATCTCTCCAAAGTTCTTTTTCCTTAAAAAATTCGATTGCCTCAACTAAAGAGTTCACTGTCTGAGAAGAAAATAAAAGACCAGTTGCATCTTTATCTGAACTAGAATTAAAGCATTTAACAGTATCTAAGATCCCTCCCTTACCAAAAGCAATTACAGGAGCCCCTGAAGCCATTGCCTCCACGGGAGCGATTCCAAAGTCCTCAATACCAGCATATACAAATGCTCGGCATTGGCTCATTAGATTTTCAATCTTCTCACCACTTTGAAAACCAAGAATTTGAACAGTTGGACCTGCAATCTCTTTTAAATATGATTTTTCTACACCATCTCCAACGATAATTAGAGGTAATTGAAGCCTATTAAAAGCTCTAACAAGCAAGTCAACCCTTTTATTAGGAACCAATCTGCAAACACTTAGATAAAAATCTTCTCTAGGCTTATTCCATTCAAAACGATTTACATTCACAGGAGGGTGAAGAACCTCTGAGCGCCTTTTCCAGTACTTCCAAATTCTCTTCGCAGTAAAATTAGAATTTGCTAGTAAGTAATCTATTCTTGTACTACTTAATTGATCCCATTTTCTCAAAGAATGCAACTCCCATCTAATTAATGGCCCTAAACCTATTCTTCTTAAAAAAGATTTTTTCAAATATATATTCATCTGATCCCACGCGTATCTGACAGGTGTATGTACATAACTAATATGAAGTTGATCAGGAGAAGTCAAAACACCCTTTGCAACAAGGTGGCTACTGCTTATAACCAATGGATATCCTTCTAAATCAAGTTGTTCAATAGCAAAAGGCAAAAGAGGTAAATATTGTTGAACATGTGAGATTCCGAAAGGTAATTTTTGAATAAAGCTGGTTTTGACTTTTCTATTAAACAACCAACTACTTTTTAGAATATTATCTTCATTTACCAAAGAAAAAAGTACTGGCTGTGATTTAATCTCAGTCAACAAATCATCAATTACCTGAACAACATTCTCAGCGCCACCAGTAGATCTTGAGGTAAACCATTCATGTACTAATGCAATATCACTTGGGAGATCTAAAGATTTATTTACACTCAAAGTAAAACCTTAAATCCAAAAAATTATTTTTATTTTATTACAAGTCAGATGTTATGACAATAGAGAATTATATTTTCCATTCTTCAAACTTAAATTATTTTTCTTTTAGTTTTTTTCTATTATCAAATAATCACTCTAGAAAGATATACCTTTTATATCTAAATATGATATAAAAGGATCATAAAATTCATGAAATAGACTTCCAGTAAAAGAGAACAAGTAAAGGAAACCACTTAAGAATCCTAGAATAATAAAGTATCTAACGTAACCATTTCTTCTTTGTAACTTGGCAAGGGAAAAAAGCATAATTAATAGGACAACAAAGCCCATTGATTCGGCAAAAAGTATCGCTGGTCTATCCAAAACTAATTCAAAATTGCTTCCAAAAAGAAGATAATGACCAGAGATATTATTTTTAAAGAAAATAAAGTTAATTATTTCCGAAATTATAAGACTAATAATAAGAAAGTATGAAACTGGCTTAGTCAGCCTATTCATTGTTTTACTAAAACTCAATAAAAGCAATGTTATAAAAATAGATGCAATTATTGGAATACCAGGAATCAACCAAGTAGAATTTAATAGCATAATTTTCAACCAAGCTTCCTTTTATATGCAACAGTAAGTTCTTTTACTAGCTCTCGGAGTCCAACAACAACAAGTCCAACAGAAACCAAAGCAAAAACAATTAAAACAGGACTATTCATTAAGATAAATCATAGTAATAAGTTTTTTAGCAAGGAAAGCAAATTAAAACAAGCTATCAATTAATAGTCGAACAAAACTTAATAAGAAACATGATAATGTAGTTAAGAATATATAAACAGTATTTTCCTTTTTAATATATTAACTTCGAAAATCGCTAATATACTTTTAGGATGACATTTAAGCATGAACACTTTAGGATTTTTATTTTTATTTATTCTTTTCATTTCAATTTCAGGTTTTGTTATAAATAAAGCCGAAATTTACTCCTTGTCAAAAAAATCGAAACGAATGGTGAAATCTCTAAAAAAAAGACATTATAAGAAAATCCTAAAGTAATAGCGTATAATTTTAATTATATATTTATTCGAAGTTAAAATGTCTGATAAAGATTCACAGACTAATAATAACAATGCTAATTCAGAGTTAGATGATATAAAAAATATCGCACCTATAAATGATCCTAAACTTATTAATCAAAGTTCAAGTATCAATTCATCCCCTAAATGGATAAACAATAGAGGAGAAGAAATAAAACAAGTTTTTGGTTTCAATCAAAATGCTGAACTGGTTAATGCAAGAGTAGCTATGATCGGTTTTTTAATGCTTATACTCACTGAACTCGCTTTTGCTGGAGAACCAGCAACCCAGAAACTTTTTGGAATCAACTAAAATAGATATCTTTATATTATATTAACTTATCTAATCATTTCAAAACCATGAATAAAAAAAAGATAGTAGGTATTTCATATGTATCAGTATGGATAATTATTTGGGGAACAATAGGCTCACTGATTGATTTTTACTTTCTCCAAAATACATATCTTCCTGGCTCCTTAGGGCAATATTCAACTTTTATAATTACAGCTATTATATCATCAATAGTGGCTATAAATATATTTCCAGCAATAAATAAAAAGTTTATAGGTTAATAGCGATAACGTTCAATCACTTGAGAAGGTTGGTCATTATTCCCCTTCCGGTAAAGGAGCCATTGATGGGTTTCAAGATCATGATCGCAACCCAAGCCTTCTATTTCAATAGATTTTAATCTCATTTCATAATGACATTGCTGATCAGCTTCAAACGCTGACTTATAGCCAGTAAAAAAGTATAAACACCAAAAAAGTATTGCTATTAAAGAGATAAATGCAATAGTTAACTTCATTAGATTAAAATATATTTTTACTTATAATTTTTTTCTGTTTCTAAGGGTATTTCACATTCAGTTAAATCTTGATCATTTAAACGGTCTAATATACGAACCATATCTATAGATGAGAGCTCACCATTAATTCCCCATTTAAGAGTTGTCTTTCGTTGTTGTGGAATCTTTATTGTTTTTTGTTCTGAGCCTTTCTTTTGTTCCATTGCGACTTCCTATCTCTAACAAAGAGTAAAATATTCCAGTGCAATTGGAGAACTCTAAAAAAATATTCTTAGCTAAACTTTACTTTTACTTTTACTTAATAGTAATATTTTCCTATTCCAAGAAAAACGATTTAATTGATTTAATTCAAATATAAAGGTGAGAAAATAACTAGCTGCGTCCAAAATTGTAAATAAAATCTTGAAAAGAAGGACTATAAAAATAAACAAGTACGCTGATAACTAATAAAACATTCAAACCAATTACTATTGAGCCTATAATTACTCTCTGACGTTTACCAGGAACTTTATATTTTAAACCAGCTGGAAGATTAACTAATACATCTTGATCTTGAGAGCTTGATTTCTTAAATTTATTTCCTTCCACTTTATTTGTCTTGATTGACTTTTCCTTAGTTTTTTTGGAATTAGAAGCTTTGGGGCTCATTTTCTTAGTGTGAAAAAATTCTTTATTTTTGTTATGACAAGCTTACTTATATAAATCAAATAAAACCTATTTTGTTCTCGTTTTTCACATTATTTTTTACAAGTCATAAATCAATAATCATTGGATCAACTTATCGGTGTTCTCTAGCAAAATTTCTTTACCGCTTCAATAATACTTTTAGACTCCTTTCTTTTAAAATTAGAATTCATAGCCATTATTAATATTGCTTCCAAACCAAGTAATCTAGTCTGACAAGCAAACTTTTGATTTATAGCTGCATTTTTTTGATAGTCATGGATTTTAAATAATGCTGCTTTACAAGATTCATTATCTTTATAGCAACGCTTTACCAGCATATCAATAACAAGAAAATCTCTGGACTCAAATGCTATAAAAGGAGTTAGAGGAATAAATAAGTATATAAATAAAATAGTTAAGATTTGATTTTTATTGAATTTATAAATAGTCACGACACAGTTAAAGGCTTTAAAAGTTAATAACTTTATATACTTAAAAAAAACATTTAGTTAAGAAAAAGAAGGTTTTCTTTTTCTTAACTAAATTAAAAATTAAAAAAAAGGACTCAAATTTTTAAAGAGCCCTTTTAAACAAAAAAGGATTAATAAGAAAAATAGCTTTTCAAAAAATCATCCTTGAACACGGTCTTTAAACAACTTTCCAGCAGTAAATGCAGGAACACGCTTAGCAGGTATCGCTATCTTTTCACCAGTTTTTGGATTTAATCCCTGACGAGCAGAACGATCACGAGGTTCAAAAGAACCAAATCCAAGAATGGAGACTTTCTTACCCTCCACTACAGAATCAATAATTGTATCTATGGCGGCATCAACAACCAGAGAGACATCTGTTTTAGTTAGCTCTGTACGAGCCGCAACTAGGTTAACTAGATCTGCTTTGTTCATTGGAAAGTTTGTATGTAGCAGGGAGTAAGAGGAAGAAAACCAATAGAGGTATTAGTTTCCAAAAAACTCAATCTTGCTAATCGTATGGACCAAATCACTTACCTGCAACCCAAAGGGCCTGTGGTAGTTAGCTTTCTAAAAAATTTATTAGAAATTTTTCTTGATTCCGCAACCTTTCAACCTTTTCTAATAGCTCTAATCAAAAAAAATCAAAGTTTTTCATTTTCCAAAAAAGCTTTTCAGGGCAAGGCTTCTTGAAGGATGAGTTCCATAATTTTTCACCATCAGGACTCTGACTTTTGAAATAAATTGATTTTTTCTAATAAAAATAAGATCTTTAATAAAATTAACCTGGATTAACAAAGGTCCGCAGAACAGGACATTTATTGGAGTTACAAAATAAAAATCGCATTTAAAAAGATGAAAAACACTTCCAAATTCATCATATTCAGCATAAGAGAATTGATATTGAAGCTTTTTACCTTTCAAATCTCTAAATTTTTACTTTGATAACATTAAAAAAATAATTGGAATGGATTGTTTTCCTCTTGTATCAAATTTTGCCATGAGACAAATTCAAAACGACAAGTAGGTACTCCAGAAACAAGGATTTAGAATTCATTGAAAGCAATACCCAAAATACTTACCAAAAGTTTCTTTTAAATTGAATTTCGTTTTTTTAAACTTGTTAAACCAAGCCAAGCAACTAAGTTGTAGTAAAAGTTCCTCGATAACTAATTTGAAGGGAAAAAACAATTGCGAAAAGTAAAAGTTGGTTCAGCATGGCCTCTAGGCAGCTCAGTCACTACTAATGGGGTTAATTTCTCAATAGCAGCTCCACATGCGACAAATGTAGAATTACTAATATTCCAACATGAAAATGACAAGCATCCAATAGAAACAATTTCTTTAGATAAAAAAAACAGATCTGGAGATTATTGGCACGTAGAGCTGGAGGGACTCACTGAAGGAACCTTATACGGATATAAAATATCTATTCACAAGAGCAAAGAGAAAGAGGAGCATCTTGTTTTAGATCCCTGTGCTAGAGCAATTACAGGCTGGGGGGAATATATAAGGAATCAAAAAGATAACGTTAGTAAAGGTTATAGTCATTTTTTAAAGGGAGTAGTAACTAATAGAGATCATTTTGATTTCAAGTCTCATCCAAGGCCTAGATATGCATGGAATCAAACAATTATTTATGAATTACATGTTGGTGGATTTACGAAAAGTTCAGATTCAAGAATTAGCGATTCTAAAAAAGGGACATTTATCGGATTAATTGAAAAGATTCCTTATCTAAAAAGTATTGGGATTACAAGTATTGAATTACTCCCTGTATTCGCTTTTGATGCTTCTGATGCCCCAGATGGACTTGAAAACTATTGGGGTTATAGTCCTATTAATTGGTTCACACCACATCAAGGCTTTGTAGATGGATATACGCCATTAGAAGCACGGAAACAATTTAAACAGTTTGTAGAAGCTTGCCACGATAATGAACTTGAGGTGTTAATCGATGTTGTTTACAACCACACCACAGAAGGGAATCAAGATGGTCCAATTATCAGTTGGAAAGGTTTTGGCCCAAAAACTTACTATCATCAAGACAAAGATGAAAATTATCAAGACGTAAGTGGCTGTGGAAATAGTATTGCTGCCAATCGTCCTTTAGTAAGAACATTAATATTAGAATCTTTACGTTGTTGGGCAATAGAGCTTGGAGTTGACGGATTTCGTTTTGATTTAGGTATTGCTTTAAGTAGAGGAGAAAATCTAATTCCTTTAGATGCCCCCCCACTATTTGAAGAAATCGAAGCAGATCCTCAACTTAGTGATGTGAAATTAATTAGTGAGCCCTGGGACTGTGGAGGACTCTATAAGCTAGGGAATTTCCCCGCAGAAAAATTCAGAACATGGAATGGACATTTTAGAGATGATATTAGAAGATTTTGGAAAGGAGAGAAAAGTACAATATGGCCACTTAAAGATAGATTAGTAGGTAATAAATTACTTTATAATAATAATTTAGCTAATATATTCAGTATTAATTTCATAACTTCTCATGATGGATTCACCTTAAAAGATCTAGTCAGTTTTAACAAAAAACATAATCTTGCAAATGGTGAAAATAATAGAGATGGAGAGAACCATAATAATAGTTTTAATTATGGAGTTGAAGGACCTACTACTAATAAAGAAATTAATAATTTAAGACAAAGACAACAAAGAAATCTCCTTTCATCTCTTTTCTTATCGCCTGGGATACCAATGCTTTTGATGGGTGACGAAGTAGGCAGGAGCCAAGGAGGTAATAACAACACATGGTGTCAAGACAACTCACTTGGTTGGATGACTTGGGATCACAAAAATTGTGATCAAGACTTAAAAGAATTTGTTAGAAAACTCATATCTCTTCGGAAACAATTACCAGAGTTTTTTAGTCCTGATTGTATTTATGATACTCACAAAGATAGTAACAAGATCAAATCTTCAGATTTTTGGATTCAGTGGCATGGGATTAAAGTTAATAAACCTGACTGGGGTGACTGGTCGCATACCCTTGGATATAGCATTAATAAAAAAGATGAAGGCTCAGCAATCTGGCTTGGCTTAAATGCTTATAAAGAAACAATGCTTTTTGAATTACCAAAGCCAATATCTCCATGGAGAAAATACATTGATACCTCTTTTTTGAAAAACAAAAATGTCTCTAAAAAAACTTTAGCCAATCAATCAAATATACCTGTTGCAAGTAACAGCCTTGTACTTTTGGTTGCTAACAACTATTCACACAAAATCAAGCTATGAAAATTCAAAACAAGCGGGCGGCGGGAATCGAACCCGCATCATCAGCTTGGAAGGCTGAGGTTTTACCACTAAACTACGCCCGCACTAATAAAAGAATTTATCCATAAAAATGGATTTTTCTCTTTTAGCCTACATACATTATTACCTTCCGCCCCCCTCTTCTCAAAACGATTGACGAATTCCAATAGGCTAATCAAAAAAAACCGTATAAGGCTCATGTGGTCTTATGGCCTGGGGGATTCAGGGACAGGGCTTGCTTCTGCTCAATTTGGCTTTTATCTTTTCCCTTTCTTCACATGTGCCGCTGGCTTGCCACCATGGATAGCAAGTTCTATTTTGATGATAATAAAACTCTGGGATGCTATTAATGATCCCTTAATTGGTTGGTTGAGTGATCATACACAATCAAGATGGGGGCCAAGGTTACCTTGGATGATTGGAGCATCAGTGCCTTTGGGTGTTTTTTTAGCTGCAATGTGGTGGATTCCTAGCGATTACACCATTAAAGAAAAAACTACTTACTACATTTGCACATCAATTCTTTTCATGACAGCTTATACATCTGTTAATCTTCCCTATGGAGCATTGGCTACAGAACTTAGTGAAGATGAAAACATAAGAACTAGACTTAATGCTGCAAGATTTACAGGCTCAATATTAGCTTCGTTATCAGGATTAATTGTAGGAGCAATATGTTTAACAAAAGGAAATGAAGGTTACTTAACGATGGGGCGAATTTCAGGCACTATTGTTACCCTATTTACGTTACTTTCAACTTGGGGACTGGCTCCATTTGCAAAGCTTGCGAGACAACCAACTCATAAAATACAGCCAATCAAAAATCAATTTAAGCGTATTTTAAGTAATAAAGTATTTATAAAAGTTATTTATCTTTATTTACTTCTATGGTGTGGTCTTCAATTAATGCAAACTGTTTCATTAATTTATCTACAACAAGTTATGAATGTACCAAGAGGTATATCGTTTTGGATTATAATTCCTTTTCAAATCAGTGCTCTTTTAGGATTGCAAGTATGGAGCTTTTATTCTAACAAATATGGACGTATTGAAGCACTAAAAAGAGGAGGAATAATATGGATAAGTGGTTGCTTAATTGCAATGATATTACCTCCATTATCAAATAATTTCACAATTAATAATTTAAATATAGACTCTATAAAAATGTTAGTATTATTTATAACTATTTTATTTGTTGGATTTGGTGCCTCAACAGCGTATTTAATACCCTGGTCTTTATTGCCGGATGCTATAGATCATGATCCAGAAAAGGCAGCAGGAATTTATACTGCTTGGATGGTTTTATGCCAAAAATTAGGCATTGCCTTAAGCGTAGGATTATTTGGCTACCTACTTACATTTGCTGGTTTCAAAGAAGGTGCTTGTCAGGAAATTATTGATATTACACAGCCAGATTCTGCATTGCTAACCGTAAGAATCTGCATGGGTTTAATACCTTCTGTTCTTGTATATTGGGGCCTATTAACCATGAGAGACTGGAAAGATAGAGATGAAGCTAAACAAATAAACGTTTGATTTATGAATTCACCTAGATGGCTAAAAAGATTTGGTGCCAGTCTATTAATAGGGGGGCAAGCTATCACTTCAACTTTTAAAGGTCATATCAACAATTCAGACTTGATCGACCAATTAATGGAAGCAGGCCCAGGAAGTTTTTTAATAGTTTTAATAACCGGCATTGCTGCTGGAACAGTTTTTAATATTCAAGTTGCTGCAGAATTAAGTGAAAAAGGTTTAGGGTCTGAAGTTGGCGGCCTTTTAGCAATTGGGATGGCTAGAGAGATAGCTCCCTTACTTACTGCAACTCTTCTCACTGGAAAAGTTGCAACTGCTTATGCGGCTCAAATAGGCACTATGAAAGTTACCGAACAAATTGATGCAATTACAATGCTGCAAACAGATCCAGTTGAGTATTTAGTTGTTCCAAGAATTTGTGCAATGGTTTTGATGGCTCCAATCCAATGCTTATTATTTTTTACTGTTGCTTTATTTAGCGGTCAAATTAGTAGCACTTTTCTCTATCAAATACCACCAAGTATCTTTTGGCATTCCGTAAGAGAATGGCTCACAATATCTGATCTACCATTTATGCTTGTAAAAGCATTGGTGTTTGGTTTCTTAATAGCAATTATTGCTTGTGGATGGGGTTTAACCACTCGTGGAGGTCCAAAAGAAGTAGGATCGAGCACTACTGGAGCAGTAGTAATGACTCTAATAACCGTTTCTTTAGTAGATGTTTTACTCACCCAAATTCTTTTTGGATAAAAACCATGACTTCAGAAAATCCTCTTGATAAAGATAGTGTGATCTTGTCGCCTTCTTATCGTTTACCATTTTTTATCATATTAATAGGCTTATTATTTTTAATAACACCTTTTTATCCCTGGCCTACAATTATAATTAGTAGTTTTGGTTTTTTTCTACTACTGCAATCTTTTACCTTAAAATTGAAATTTACTAAAGACGATCTAATTGTCATGCAATTAGGAAATGAGTTAAGAAGATTTCCTTTTAAAAACTGGATAGCATGGAGAATAATTTTACCTCAATTACCAGGTTTACTTTACTTTAGAGAAGAAGCCAGCCCTCATCTATTGCCTATACTTTTTGAGGTCAACTCATTAAGAGAACAGTTAAGGTTAAGAGTTAAGGATTTAGAAATAGAAAAAGCAGTATAATCATCAAAATTGAAACCTTAATTGAAGTTTTTGAAATATGGAATCCGAAGAAAATCTATCTCTAAAAAAACAAAGTTCGGAAAAGAATATTTCTGTAGAAAACTCTTCCACAGAGGAAGTTCCGCAAAAAACTCCTATCGAGAAAAATTCTAAATCACCAAGTATCAATACTTCTGAAAGCTATGAAAAACTTTCTAACTCACAGACAGAGCCTTTAATTAACCTAGCCCTTAAAGATCTTCAGCTTTCACGGGAGAAATTAGAAAAAGAATTAGAAGAACTTACTAAAAAGAAAGTTCAAATTGAGAATGAACTTAAGAGCTCATTCTCAGGTCAATCTGATGCAATTGCTAGAAAGGTTAAAGGGTTTCAGGAATATTTAACCGGTGCATTACAAGACTTAGCTCAATCTGCCGAG
The DNA here is from genome assembly GCA_003212625.1 of Prochlorococcus sp. AG-436-J02. Classification (GTDB taxonomy): domain Bacteria; phylum Cyanobacteriota; class Cyanobacteriia; order PCC-6307; family Cyanobiaceae; genus Prochlorococcus_B. The sequence continues at coordinate 164,105 of QCPI01000001.1, read as the reverse complement.
CAACTAGAGCTTGTTGTACCACCAGTCATAGTTAAGCCATCTCCACTTGATGAAAATAAAAGGCCAGAGTCTTATCAAGAGAAAGAGCTTATTCCTGCTATCGCTGATACTTTCAAACCCGATGAGAATTTAATAAGAAAATGTTTTAATCAATTCTTAGAACAACCCGATTTCTATGCAGAGCCTTGGAAACTTAGAAGAAGTTTGGTAAATAATGACATTAAAATGCTTGAAGATTGGTTCTTCAGCATGGGAGGGCGAGGTGCGCTTCCAAGCAGAGGGAATAGATCAAAGAATGCTTTAGTTGCAGCAGGGATTATTGCGATTTTAGGTGAATTATATGGAGAACAATTTCAAACTTTGGTTTTAGCTAGTCAACCAGAGCGTCTTGGGGAATGGAGGAGATGCTTACAAGATGCATTAGGACTTAACCGTGAAGATTTTGGACCAAATAGCGGAATAGTACTTTTCGAGAGACCCGATGGACTTATTGAAACCGCAGATCGAATAGAAGAAAGAGGTGATTTGCCTTTCATAATTGTTGATGCAGCTGAAATAAATGTAGAAATTCCTATTCTTCAATTTCCTATTTGGCTAGCTTTTGCAGGAAGTACAAATGAGATTTTTGAAGAGAATGAATTAATATGAGATTCGTTATTTAGATTATTTTGAATCTATTAATTCTATTTTTAGCATATTTATTTGGATCTTTTCCTAGTGGTTATTTAGCTGGGATAATTACTAAAGGAATTGATATTCGATCATTAGGTTCTGGTTCTACCGGAGCAACAAATGTATTAAGACATATTGGTAAACGGGCAGCAATCTCAGTATTTCTAATAGATGTTTTCAAAGGAGTTCTATCTATTTTATTAGCAAAACATTTTCTCCTCAATGATTCATGGCAAGTCGCTATAGGTCTGTCAACTCTGATTGGTCACATTTGGCCTGTTTGGTTGAACTGGAAAGGGGGGAAAGCTGTGGCGACAGGTTTAGGAATATTTCTTGGTCTCTCATGGCAAGTTGGACTTTCCACTTTAGGTGTCTTTCTATTAATGATTACATTATTTAGAATAGTTTCACTGGCTAGTGTTAGTGCAGCATTATCTTTGCCCTTAATAATGTTTATAAGCTTTAATAATTCAAAGTTTTCTCTACCATTTCTAGTGATTTCATTATTAGCTATGACTTTAGTCGTTTGGAGACATAGAGAAAATATAGTGAGACTAATTAAAGGTAAAGAACCCAAAATCGGGCAACCTAAAAATTCAAATTAAAATTCTATTACAAAAACTTTTGAACATATATGCAGGATTATTTGATTGAGTAATTGCTCTCCCAATAACTAATTTTGATGCTCCCATCTTAAGCGCTTCTGATGCATCAGAAACCCTAGATTGATCATTAGTATCTGAGCCTAATGAACGAATTCCAGGAGTTACCAACTCAAAAGTCTCAGGGTATATTTTACGCAGAAATTTAACTTCTCTAGGGCTACAAACACATCCTCCTAATCCAGAATTCGAAGCAATCTCAGCAAAGTGTTTAACACGCTGGTCTATTGGTTGATCAATCAAGAGATCACCCACAAAACTTTCTTGCGTCCAACTAGTTAAAATTGTTATTCCTAATAGTTTTGGTGGCATTAAATTAACTTTAGCCGATCCTTCATGTGCAGCTTCCTTCGCCATCTTTAGAGCCTTCATACCTGCGCAACTATGCAAGGAAATAAATTCAGCTCCAGTTTGTGATGCTGCAAAACATGCTTTAGCAACTGTTGTAGGAATATCATGAAATTTCAAATCTAAAAATATTTTCTTCCCCTTATCTCTTAAAATCGATAATATATCCGGTCCCTCACTAACAAATAATTCTAATCCAACCTTAACCCAGATGACTTCAGGTATTTCATTAAGTAAATTGAAGACATCATTTTTCCCCATACCATCTAAGGCGATAATTATTTTTTCACATGGATTATGTATATTCTTCATTAATATCTATCAACTTGAAATACGGAGAAATTTTTTCTTTCCTACTTGCAAGATTTTCCCTATAAGATCATCTGGATTTTCAAACTCTAAATTAGGATCTATAATTTTTTTTCCATCAATTCTTACTCCACCTCCAATAATTTGTCTTCTAGCCTCACTACTACTTGCACACAATTCCATCTTACTAAATACATAAAAGGCCTTAGCTGGAAAATTTACTTTAGAGATTGAAGCTTCTGGTATTTCATCCAGAGCATCTTGAGTTCCTAAAACTAATTTTTCAGAGTTAGATTGAGCTTTTTTTGCTGCTTCAACTCCTTTAAAATTAGAGGTTATTGTTAAAGCCATGAATTTCTGCAACTCTCTTGGGTTGGAATTTAACTCCTGTAAATTTTCATTAGTTAGTAAATCCAAATAACTATAAACTAAATCATCTGGAACCTTCTCTAGTTTTGAATACATAGATAATGAATCTTCATTTATCCCTACAAAATTACCTAAACTTTTACTCATTTTTTGAGTTCCATCTAACCCCACTAAAATAGGCAATAACATTCCAAATTGAGGCTTCTGTCCAAAAAATCTCTGTAAATCTCTTCCCATTGCGATATTAAATTTCTGATCAGTACCACCTAATTCTAAATCAGAATTAATTGCAACTGAATCATATCCTTGAAGGAGTGGATAAAGAAACTCATGAAGAGAGATAGGAGTTCCAGATTTATATCGATTACTAAAATCTTCCTTTGCAAGCATTTGACCAACTGTTGAATTAGACAAAAGTTCTATAACTTTAGATAAATTAAGCTTTTCAAGCCACTTACTATTTTTTTTAATTTCTAAGCGACCAGGAGTTGAGAAATCGAGCAATGATTCTTTGGGATCTTTACCAAGTCCTAATTGCTCAAGATAATTCAATGCATTTGATTCAACTTCATCTTTTCCAATCTGAACTCTAGTTTTGCTCTTACCAGTTGGGTCTCCAATCCTTGCAGTAAAATCTCCAATTATAAGTACTGCCGTATGCCCAGCATCTTGGAAGGCACGTAGTTTTCTAAAAAGAATACTATGTCCAAGATGAATATCAGTTCCCGTGGGATCAATACCAAGTTTTACACGCAAAGGTTTTTTTTCTTTGGATGACAGTTCTAATCTTTTTATAAAACTTTGATCTAAATCTTCTGAATTATTGTAAGGGAAAAGATCATCTAAACCTCTAGAGATCCAATCAGGTAATTCTTTAAATTTATCTAACATAATTTAAATATCTAAAAAGTTAAAAATCATTTATCCAATTCTGATTTCATTCTTTCCAAAGTTCTATTCATTTGCTCAAACATTTGATCAGGCGTGATTCCAAATTGCCCCAACTGAGTCTTCAACTGTTCAACTGTCATCTTTGCCTGAAAATCTTCCGAAAGCTCAAATCTTTTCATAAAAACTTTATACCTTTCCATTAAATTTTCCATAGTATCAATAAACATGACCTTACCTTCTCTATCAAATTTCCCATAATCAGAACCTAATTTCATCAGATTCTGATAATCTGTGAAAAGTTTTTTCGCCTCTTCCTGAACAATTTCAGATTCAAAAAAACTCATATCTTAATCTCCAGTTGATAGCTAAGTTGATTGATTTTGAATTCAAAGACTAATAGTGATTATATCACTTATCTCTTGATTTCAGTTTAGACCATTTTTATCTAAAAAGATTTATCAGGAAGTGTAAATAGCCACACCACTAGAATTTTAATTCTTACTTAAGTTCGTTAAAAACATACTAAAGAAGCAAAATCCTTTTTATTTGATTCTTACAAGGTAAATTTAAACCGTTCGAAATCAAAAAGATATAAAGCCATGTTATGCTTATCTCAAAGATTTATTAAGGATTATCTTTTAATTTTAATCTTTATAAATTTATAAAATGAAAGAATTCGAACGGCAATATAACCTATTTAATAATAATGAAGTCAATTTTTCAGACAAAAATGCTTTTCAAGATATAAATATCGATAAAAAAGTTATCAAGGAATGGCAAAAAAGAATCATTGATCATCAATCTTACATTTTTAAATACGGCTGTCAGAATATAAATCAACCTTCACTATTCGAAGCCAATGCAGAAACAACAAACCAAACCTTCAACCCCATAGAGCTTACACCTCTACCTTTAAGTTTTTGGAGGTGGCCAAAGATGATGCATGAAGGCCCAGCAGTTTATTTTGTAATGGATAAAATAATTAATACCAACGAAAATATTATTTTATATATTGGAGAAACAATTTCGGCAGAGAAAAGGTGGAAAGGCGAACATGACTGCAAGAGTTACCTTTCAAGTTATACCGAGACTCTACAAAAAGAACATATAAGCACGAAGTTAAACATTCGTTTTTGGCTTGATGTACCAGTTAACACAAAAAAAAGAAGAGAATTAGAACAAAATCTTATTCAAACTTGGCTTCCACCCTTCAACAAAGAAACAAGGGGAATATGGGCAACACCATTTACATCTCAGATCAATTAAAAAAAATTGTTATCATTCGTATAAGTAAAAAAATTAAATGCAAATTTCAGCAGTCTCCAAAGAAATTAACGAATGGTCAGGATCAGTACTTATTGCTGGGGTTTTGGAAGGAACAATTGAAAGTCAAATAAATTTATTTCAGACAATAATAAAAGATAATTATTTAAGGCAAAGGGTGAAGGATGCAAAGTTCGAAGGCAAGAAAAGTCAGAAATTATCAATTGAACTTTTAGAAGGCAACATAAAGAAAATAGTATTTGTAGGGTTAGGCAAGGCAGAAAATCTTCTAATTAATGATCTAAGAAAAGCCGCTTCAATAGGTACTCGTCAAGTGTTTAGTTATGAAAGAAAGCTAGGAATATTTTTCCCTTGGGATGCATTTGATCCGTCCTCAGCTGCATTTGCCGTTGGAGAAGCCATTTACTTGAGCTCTATTAAAGATCTTAGATTCAAATCAGATCCAAAAGAATCTTCTCCAGAAAAGGAAGTTGAATTGATAGGTTTGGACGTCAAAGCAGCCAATTTATCCATTGCCGAAATAAATCCAATTTGCGAAGGAGTTAAATTCGCAAGAGAACTTGTTTCGGCTCCACCTAATTTCCTAACTCCATATCAATTAGCGAAGGAAGCTGAAAAATTAGCAACTGATTATGATCTAGATTTAAAAATTCTCGATAAAAAAGAGTGCGAAGATCTAGGTATGGGAGCTTATTTAGCAGTTGCAAAAGGATCAGACCTAGAGCCAAATTTTATACATTTAAAATATTCTCCAATAATCTCTAAAAATAAAGTTGTATTAATTGGTAAGGGTTTAACTTTTGACTCTGGTGGATACAACTTAAAAGTTGGCGCTTCTCAAATAGAAAAAATGAAATACGACATGGGTGGAAGTGCCTCTGTTCTTGGAGCAGCAAGAGCAATAGCAGAACTAAAACCGAGTAATACCGAAGTTCATTTTATAGTTGCTGCTTGCGAAAATATGATTAATGGTTCTGCATTGCATCCTGGTGACATCGTCAAAGCTTCTAATGGAAAAACTATTGAAGTAAACAATACTGATGCAGAAGGAAGATTAACTTTAGCGGATGCTTTGGTTTATGCATGTCAACTTGAACCAAACGCCATCGTTGATCTCGCTACTCTTACTGGAGCATGCGTAATTGCATTAGGAGATGAAATCGCTGGATTATGGACTGATAATGATCAGCTCTCTGAACAATTAACTAGCGCTGCTCATAAAGCTGGAGAGGGTATTTGGAGAATGCCTATGCAAGATTCATACAAATCTGGCATTAAATCATCTATTGCTGATTTGCAAAACACAGGTCCTAGACCAGGCGGATCAATTACTGCTGCATTATTTCTAAAAGAATTTGTAAATTCAGATATTCCATGGGCACATATAGATATAGCAGGTACGTGTTGGACAGAAAAAGATAGAGATATAAATCCGAAGGGGGCAACTGGATATGGAGTTAGAACATTAGTTAATTGGATAAAAGAATTGAGTTTGAAATCCAATTAATATATTCACAGAAATAAAGACTTAAAACAAAAAATACTTGTTCAATTTAACTTTATATAAATAATTTTTAGTTTTTGTATTTTCCCCAAACCATTTTGAGTCTATTATCTCTTCCACAACTGGTTCTATAAAAATTATATTTAATTGGATTTTTTACTGCAAAATCTTGATGATATTTCTCTGCAATCCAAAAGGTTTTAGAATCAAGAATATCAACTTTTAATTGATCCAAAGGTATATCCAAAACTTGAGAGATTAATTCCCGACTCTGTTTAACTTCACGTTCCTGTTCTTCATTTGATGTGAAAATAATAGGCCTATATGAATCACCTCTATCACAAAATTGCCCCCTATCGTCAAAAGGATCTATATTAACCCAATATTTTTTAAGTAAATCTTTATAGCTAATTATATCAGAATTAAAAATGACTTTAACAACCTCTTGATGCCCACTATGATTTTCATATGTGGGATTGATCAAATCTCCTCCAGAGTATCCACTATCTACAGAGATAACTCCATCAAGTTTCTCTAGATCATGTTCTAGGCACCAAAAACAACCTCCTGCAAAAACAGCTTCCTGTGATTCAGCCAATACTTTCACTGGAGAAATTATTAATAATTGCAAGAGCATAATAGTTACTATTAATTTCCTAAAGAATTGAGTCATAAAAATCATTTCACTAGTAAATCCAGAATATCCTCCGATGCTCGATCTGTAACTCCTGGTTTCCCTAATTTATCTTTCAATCTTTCATAACCATAAATTATATCTTGCTTTATCGAAACATCTTCAAGGATTCTCAATGCAGAATTAAAAATTTTTTCAGCGTTAAAATCATCTTGTATAAACTCTGGTATTAACATTTGATTTAAAAGAAGATTAACAGGGGAAATATATTTAACATTAAAATGCAATAAATATCTAGCAAAAAAAGCAGTGATTTTACTAACTTTATATCCGACGATTTGTGGAACTAAATTCAATGCCAATTCCATATTAATAGTTCCAGACTTAGATAAAGCCATATGAGCAGCTGAAAATAAGAATGGCTTTAATTTGTCTACCTCATTTGAGGGTATAACTTGTCCGGAAACGCCATAATCATTTAAAGATTGGTTTAAAATTCCATCAAATTCTGTTAATCCAGATGGTATAAAAACAGTAATAGAGGGATCTTTCATCTGAAGCATTTTAGCCGCTTTAAGCAAGGTTGGTAAAATGTATTTAAGCTCTTGTTTTCTAGAAGCAGGAATTATCAGTAATAGTTTCTTATCGGCAGCTAATCCAATCTTTTGTAATGATTCTTCCCTACTAGGAATATTTCTATAGAAATCCAACATTGGATGACCCACAAAATTGACATTTCCTCCCTTACTTGAATAGAACTTAGCTTCTTCCTCAAAAATAGCTAAAATTTTATCAGTAAAACTAATCAAATTTGTTGTACCCGCATCACCTAACCTCCAAGCCCATTCCTGAGGTGCTATGTAATAAATTATTGGAATATTAGGAAATTTTTTTTTTACTTTCAACCCTAATCGAATATTTGGACCCATATAATCAATCAAAACTACTGCATCAGGTGGAGACGAACTTAAGTACTTATCAAGTTTTGATTGTGAATTTAAAGTTGGGAAGAGATAAGGAAGAGCCTCTAAAAAACCTATAGCACCTATAGAAGAAGTATTAGAAACTAATCTAGCACCAGCTTCTCTCATTCTTTCCCCACCTAAAGCAATTATATCTAATTTAATTTTTCTTTTTTCGGCATTATCCTTTAAAGCTTTTATTAATAAACTTCCCTGCAAGTCCCCAGACACCTCACCAGTACTTATTAATAATTTCATTATTTATTATTTATTATTTATTATTAAAGAAGGCATTGAGCCTCTTCTCCCTCTCCCAATAGAAAGTTCTATAAATGTACATAGTCTTTCGGAAGATTGCAGTAAATTCTCTTGCCTTGCCATTTTTAAACCATCAGAAAGTGCATATTCAGATTTAAATAATAAGTTCCAAATTCTTTTCAATTGCATATATTCTTCTTTATTATCTTTATCTATATTTTTCCTTTTAATTCCAACTTTATTTAGCCCTCGTATTCTTCCTGGGTGTCCTTCAGCTAAACAATATGGAGGAACATCTCGATCAACTCTTGTCATGCCTCCCACCATAGCTAAATATCCAATATGAACAAATTGATGTATACCCAAGCAACCACCAATAACTGCTCTATCTTCAACAACCACATGACCTGCTATCTGAACGCTATTAGCTATGACTACATTGTTTCCTATCTCACAATTATGTCCTAAATGTGAGTAGGCCATTAATAAATTTTGACTACCAATTATAGTTTTCTCACCTTCAAAAGTAGCCCTATTAATAGTGACGCATTCTCTAAAAGTATTATTATCTCCAATTAATACATCCGTCGCATCTCCAATATACTTTAAATCTTGAGGTTCTAAACCAATACACGCGCCTGGGAAAATCTTATTATTAGATCCTATTTTAACTCTACCCTCAATAATTACATTTGCTCCTATCCAGGTATTTGGACCAACACTCACATCCGGACCAATCACAGCACCAGAACCTACATGCACACCTTCTGCAAGTTCAGCTCTAGAAGAAACATCTGCAAAATCATGAATTTCAACCTTTTTATTGCCAATTAAGTTTTCATAAGATTCAAGTTCACTCATCACTTCAATCCACAAGAGAGAACATCAAATCACCAGAACAAACCAATTGATCATCCACTTTTGCTTCACCCCTAATTTTTCCAAATCGCTTCCTTTTAATACTTATCAATTCACAAGAAAGTACTAATTGATCTCCAGGCACAACAGGTCGCCTAAAACGAACTGAATCAATCCCAGTAAAAACAAACAGTCCTTTTGGGATATCAGGCATTTGAGAAACAATCAAACCACCTACCTGAGCCATTGACTCTACTATTAAAACACCAGGCATTATAGGCCTTTCAGGGAAATGGCCTTGAAACTGAGGCTCATTAAGAGTGACATTTTTTATTGCCACCACCTTTTTGCCTGCTTCATGTTCTATCACTCTGTCAACAAGTGCAAAAGGATATCTATGAGGCAAAAGCCCCATTATTTGCTCGCTGTTTAAAACGAGATGTTTAGAAGAAGTAATGTCAGTCAAAATCAGATTTAATTAAGTTAATACCTTTTTAAGAGAAGCCGCAAATTCAGTATGAAGAGAATGAGAACCTTTATAAACAAAAACTTGAGCTCTTGGCAATCCAACGAAAGCCAGATCACCAATCAAGTCAAGTAATTTATGACGCACTGGTTCGTTTTGAAATCTCAAAGGTGGATTCACCCAAGCATCTCCATTACAAACCAGTGCATTTTCAAGCCCCCCTCCCTTAATTAGTCCAGCTTGCTTTAATTCTTCTAGCTGATCAAGAAAACCAAAAGTACGTGCAGGTGCGATTTCTTTAACAAAATTATTTGGAGTCAGCTCAATAGAAAACATTTGCTGTCCAATTGCTTTATATGGAAAATCAATCAAACCTATTAATTTCAATTTCGTTGAGGGCTTTGCAAAAATCACACTTTCTCCTTTAGTCACAAAAACCGGAGAAGTTAAGTCTGGTCTAGGTTTAGGAGAGGTTGTGGAATGAACCATTCCAACCTTTTTTATTTCCTCGATCCAACCAAGAGCAGAGCCATCAAGTAAAGGTATCTCGTTACCAGCTATCTCAATATGTGCATGAGTTACCCCTACACCAATTAAGGCCGCTAACAAATGTTCAACGGTAGATATTTTTTTACCATTTAAATCAAGTGTCGTGCATAAGGTTGTATTCCTTACTTGCGAAACATCAATAGAAAAAACTTTATTAACGTCTTCTGAAAAAGAGAAATGAAAACCAGATAATTCTGTTGGCTTGATTATGACTTCACATTTTATTCCTGTATGCAATCCAACGCCATCTTTTTTAATTTCACTTCCTAGCGTCCAACCTTGTTCATAATCTTCGGGGAAAGAAAACACTAAAATTTCCAACCAACTCCAATGTTATATCGCCAATTACCACTAAAATCCTGAGTCGCAGCTTCAAGACGAATTGGGCCTACAGGTGTATTAATAATTGCTCCGGGTCCAACAGAAAAACCAGATCCTGGTTTTTCAAGAATTTCACCTGGTTTCCCTGGGACATCTGCTTGAGAGCCAAAATCGGTTCCTGCGTCAACAAACAACGCTCCAGAAATTAATCGCCATATAGGGAATCTATATTCTGCTGTTGCCTCTCCATAATTTCTTGATACACCTAAGTCACAGGAGCTCCAACCTCTTACAGAGCTAGATCCACCCAAGCAAAATGCTTCATAAGGAGGCAGCTCACCAATGATTGTTCCCATTTTTGCTTGGACACCTATCGATTGAGCGCAATCTAATTTTTCGCCAGGCTTAGGACGACATCCCTTATGAAACTTCAACAAATTAATAGGGTAAAAACGAGAATAAATTAACCTGGATCTATTAAAAGCTGGAGAATTCTCTCCTAAACTTATAAATTGTTCTGAACCAAAATTTAAATAATCTCCAGAAGTTGGATTTCTTGGATTATTTAAATTGTTATAAGTAACTGCACTTTTAAAACTAACTAAAGTATTTTCATCAGCACAATTAAAAGCAACACAGACAACCTCATTCCCAGGCACTTGATTATCTGCAACATTTGTTGTTGCTACACCATAAGGTCTCTCATCTCCTGAATAATCTATGGGCCTAACTCTCTGAAAATTTGCACCTACAAGTACACTCCAAGGAACTTTTTTGAGAGGCTGTCCACCATTTAAAGGCCTCGATATAGAAAACCCTCCTCCTGTTCTTTCTAAAACTATAGAATCACCCTCATAGTCAAACCAACTATATTGAGATGCATTTGATTTAGCTTCATCAATTGAAGAGAATGGACCTAAATTTATTGATGCATGACTTGTATTAATGTTATAGCTTAATAAGTTATTATCTGCTTCATATCTATCTGAAACTCCTCTAATGCTTCCTCCATCTTGACTTCTAAATTCTTGAGGAATTTCTCTACTTAAATATAAAGAAGTTCTAAAAGATGTTTTATTCTTATCATTCTTAACCCAGGGATCATATAAAGAAAGATTTAAAAGTACTCCATATTCCCCATAAGTAAGATTCATATTTGATGACCATGCTCTACCCGCCAGATTGGACTCTTGTAATCCAATCTGGCCAAATACACCTTGGCCTCCACTATAACCTAGACCACCTGTCAAAGAACCAGTCCTTTGCTCAGTTATACCTAATAAAATTATAATCTTTCCAGGTTCAGTACTAACTGGTTTAAGAGTAACTTTTACATCATTAAATAGTGAAGTTGAGTATAGTCTTTTAATGTCTGATTCTAATTTAGATCTATTAAAAACATCTCCAACTTTAGTAATTAATTCTCTTTCAATTACCCAACTTTGTGTCTTTCCTTTTATCAGCCTACCTTTTTCATCTTCAATGTTTCCATCTTCATCAATAAAACTAATCTCAATCCCTGCAATATATCCTTCTTGAATCTTAAGTTCAACGATTCCATCATTTGTTATACGACTAGGACCAGATATCCTTGCTAATGAATAGCCATTAGAACTATACCAATCTTTAATTTCTTTTATCCTTTTCTGTAAAGTACTTAAATTTAACGTCTTACCATAATCTTCATTAAAAATTTCTTTTAATTTGGTATTTGGTAGTTTATTTTTAATTGGCAGTATTTTTATCTTATTTAATATCGGATTTGGTTCAACTTTAATTAGAAGTTGAACACCTAAAGGACTCTGCAAAGATTCAACCCTTGCGCCAGCGAACCAACCTGATGAATAAATTCTATTTAAATCCTTCTGTACTTCTTCACTTGTAACTTTACTACCAGGTCTAATAAGCATTGCATCATAAGCAATAACTTCCAAGCGTTCCTTATCAGGATGATTTTCAAGTCCCTTAATAATTATCTCTGAAATTAATACTTTTCTTTCTATGTTTATATTTTTTTCATCTCTTTTATTTGTTTTGTCAGCAATTAAAATATCATCAAATTTCAGATTAAATTTAGTATTTTTAAATTGATAAGTAGATTGAAAATTCTCAGTCAGTTTATTTTCAGAAATTAATTGATCTTCACTAGATAATCTTCTAGCTGCTTTGGACTCTCCAAAAAGACTAATAAAAGGAATTGCTAAAGCAATCGTATATACACTCCTCATTATTAATTTCATATTAGAGTTGGCGTGTCTTTTAAACATAGATTGACTAACAATTTCAGTTAAACGAATGAATTCCTACCAGGGAAAATTTACTTATCCAGGATGAAAGGAGTCATTTTCTATACGTTTCAAAATCTCCTGATAAGCATCTATTACACCTCCAAGATCTTGCCGAAAGCGATCTTTGTCAAGGATTCTATCCTTAGAATCAGAAATTTTTTTATCCCAAAACCTACAGTTGTCTGGACTTATTTCATCAGCTACTACAAGTTTTCCTGAAGAATTAGTACCAAATTCCAATTTAAAATCCACCAACAATAGATCTAGTGAATCAAAATATTCTTTCAAAATTTTATTTACACTTCTAGTGATTTGCTCTATCTCTTCTCTCTGAATATCGCTTATTATATCAAGCAATTGCAATCTTCCTTCTGTAAGTATAGGGTCTCCTAATTCATCATCTTTATAATATAAATCCAATAGTGGAGGATTCAATATTGTCCCCTGATTAATTGGAGTTTCTCTGCACAATGAGCCAGTAGCTATATTGCGAATAACGACTTCTAAAGGAATTACACTGATTTTATCAGCAACCATCAATGTTTCTGAATGAAGTTCTAAAAAATGCGTAGGAATTCCATTCAATTCAAGCAATTGAAAAAGGGCAGCAGAAATTTTGCAATTCAAACGACCTTTCCCTTCTATGAGTGATCGTTTTTTTGCGTTAAAAGCGGTAGCATCATTTTTGAACTCTATTAAAACCCTATCTGGATTTTCACAGGCAAAAACTCTTTTGGCCTTACCTTCATAAATTAGCGATCCTTGGATATGATTCATTAATGCTTCTCATATCAAATTAGTATAAATAGACAATGCTAAAAAAATCACCTCAATCAAAACAAATTTATTTAAATACTAAAATTCAAACAACTCAACAATTTTTCTAACAACAATTTATCAACTAAATAATTCAATAAATCCACTAAAACTACTTTTTCAATCAAGCAAGAGAAAAACCATGACAAACAATTCAAAAGTTCAAGGATTAAGCGAATTAAAAAGGATTTTAATAATTGGGAGTGGTGGAAGAGAAAACGCTATTGCTTGGGCTTTATCAAAAAACAAATCTATTGAACAAATTTATGTTTGCCCAGGGAATGGCGGGACCTCTAACTTTCAAAAATGTATTTGCCTAAAAACTAAAGATGAAGAAACAATTATTTCTGAGTGTCAAAAACTGAAAATTAATTTAGTGATTATTGGTCCTGAAATTCCTCTCGCAGAGGGGTTAGCAAATAAAATGCGCGAGGCAGGAATAACAGTTTTCGGACCTTGCAAAGAAGGTGCTCAATTAGAAGCAAGTAAAGACTGGGCTAAAACGCTAATGATAGAAAACAATATTCCTACAGCAAAGTACTGGACTACACACTCTAAAGAGGAAGCCCTAGGAATTCTTGATAGATTTAAACAACCTCTTGTTATCAAAGCAGATGGTCTTGCAGCAGGCAAAGGAGTAACAGTTTGTGAAACTATTGAACAATCTAGGAATGCTATTCAAGAAGTCTTTTCAGGAAAATTTGGCTCTGCAGGAAATAAGGTCATCCTTGAAGAAAGAATTGAAGGGCCAGAGGTTTCTATTTTTGCCCTCTGCGATGGAGAGAAATTAATTGTTCTTCCACCAGCACAAGATCACAAAAGGTTGCTTGAAGGAGACGAAGGGCCCAATACTGGTGGGATGGGAGCCTATGCACCTGCTCCTCTCGTAAATCAAAAAGATCTTCAAGAATTAACTGAGCTAATTCTTATCCCAACATTAGAAGGTTTAAAAAAAAAGAAAATCAAATATATAGGCGTGATCTATGCAGGCTTAATGCTCACAGCATCTGGTCCAAAAGTTATTGAATTTAATTGCCGCTTTGGTGACCCAGAATGTCAAGCATTAATGCCATTAATGGGAGAAGAATTTGCATCTGTACTTTTTTCATGCGCTCAAGGAGATTTAGGAAAGGCCCCAAAGCTTACATTTAAAGATTTATGCAGTGCTTGTATTGTTGCAGCAGCCAAGGGATACCCTGAGAAGCCCCAAAAAGGCGACCAGATACATATAACTTCTGAATCAAATTCCTCAATCCAACTTTTTCATGCTGGGACCACAATCAGTCAATTTGACAATATAATTACTTCAGGTGGAAGAGTACTTTCAGTAGTTGCTCAAGGAGAAAACTTCGATAAAGCTTTCGAACTAGGCTACGATACGCTAAAACAAATAAATTTTGATGGCATGCATTTTCGCAAGGATATTGGCTATCAAGTAAGAAATATTTCAACTTAAAATATCATTGTGAATAACTCAGATCCAAATCAAAATAATATTTTTTCACCAATGGAAGATAATGTACAGGATAATTTAAGTATCTTAGAGAAAATTTTTTTATGGTGGTCTAGGTTCAATCTAAGATCAAAATTACTAGCTTTTGGAACCCTAGTAGTTAGTTTTATAATGACACTAATTACATTCTTTTCTTTAAGTACTATACAAAAAGATGCGGGAATGAACGATACCAGATATGCAAGAGATTTAGGATTATTATTATCAGGAAACGTGACAGAGCTAGTAGCCAAGAACCAAACAAGAGAACTTTTTAATGTTGCTGAAAAGTTCTGGCGCTCAAGCAGGAATTTAAGGTACATTTTCTTTACAGATCCAGATGGCTTTGTAAAACTTGGTATCCCAGTAAGTGCAACAAATTCAGCTTCAGAAGATGAAGGAGCTTTACAACTAACTAGAAAACTTAAACTACCTAATGAATTAAAGAAACAACCTCAATTTCCATTAGTAAGACAACACTCGACTCCACAAGGACAAGTAACTGACGTTTTTGTCCCAATGCTTTGGAAAGGTGAATATTTAGGCACATTGGCACTTGGAGTAACACCTAATAAGAAAGCACTTGCGACTGCAGCACTAACTAGAGAAATTACTGTGGCTGTATTTATTTCTATTTGGGTTTTAGTAATAATTGGAGCAGTATTTAATGCACTAACAATCACAAGGCCAATTAGAGAATTAGTTATTGGAGTAAGAGAAATTGCCAAAGGCAATTTCAAATCCAGAGTAGATCTCCCCATGAGTGGGGAGCTTGGAGAATTATTAAATGGTTTTAATGCAATGGCATCCAAATTAGAAGACTATGAGGCAGCGAATATTGAAGAATTAAAGGCTGCGCAAGTTAAACAACAATCTTTAATAGCCACAATGGCAGATGGAGCTCTTCTTCTTGATGAACTAGGAAAGATCGTTTTGGTTAATCCCACTGCTAGAAGACTTTTCCGCTGGGAAGGTAGAAATCTTGAAGGTCAAAAGCTATTAGATCAACTTCCTGATTTACTTATAAAAAAACTAGAGACACCAATAACCTCACTTTTAAACAACTTTGGGGATAGCGATGATTTACGTTGCAATCTTGAAGAGCCTCCAAGAACACTCCGGATTGTTTTAAAATCAGTTACAGATACAACGGGAGAAAACATAAAAGGTATTGCTGTGACAGTACAAGATCTTACTAGAGAAGTCCAATTGAATGCAGCACAAAAGCGATTTATAAGCAATGTTTCTCACGAATTAAGAACACCCTTATTTAATATAAAAAGCTATGTTGAAACATTATATGACTTAGGAGAACAACTTACCAAAGATGAGCAAAAAGAATTTCTAGGTGTTGCCAATTCAGAAACAGATAGACTTACTCGTTTAGTCAATGATGTTCTTGACTTATCCAAGTTAGAGTCAGGAAGAACGATACAATTAGAAGCACTAAGTATAAAAGAAGCTATAGAACAAACACTAAGAAACTATAAACTTAACGCTGAAGAGAAGCATGTAAAATTAACATTAAATATAGAAGATAATTTACCATTTGTCTTAGGAAACTGGGATATGTTACTTCAAGTTTTAGATAATCTTGTAGGTAATGCACTTAAATTCAGTAATCGAGGAGGAATAATAAATTTACAAGCTTATACATGGCCAGATTCCTGCGTTGCTTCTCCTATTGATCTAAATAATAAAGCTCCCCAGTGTGAAATATTATCTCCAATGCCTAAAATCAGGTTAGAGGTATCTGATACTGGGTGCGGAATTTCTGAAGTTGATCAACAAAGAATCTTTGAACGTTTTTATAGAGTCGAAGATTCTGTACACACCGAGGTAGGAACTGGATTAGGACTTTCAATTGTTAAAGGGATTGTTGATAAACATGGAAGTGAAATAAGAATGGCTAGTGAACAAAATACTGGAACTATATTTTGGTTTGAACTTCCTCTTGAAGAATCTGATGCTGATCAATTATGGTTAAAGTCTGCGAGGAAAAATTGGGAAATAGAAAATGAATAGGACTTATTTTTTAAAGAATTCCTATTCATTTGATTGAATACTTTTAAATACCCCAGGGACCTGCTCATCAGGATTAATGCGATGAGGAGCACCACTAAATATCTGCTCAAAATTAGAGAATGAATCTTTAATTTCAGGTCCTTCGTTTGTAATGATATATTCGCGTATCCTTTTGTCATGCCATGATCCTCTCATCTTAAAAACATTGATAGCTCTAGCCATTTCACCTCTTATTTCTACATATTGCAAAAGCAAAATAGTATCAGTTATTGTTGATATGTGTGAATCAGTAATGGAATGGCTCCCCATGAATTCTTCTGCAGTATTTGTAAAGAATCCTGCTATTTCTTCCTGTTTTGCATAACCAGTTACTCCAATAACAAACTGCCTAAAAGCATTCAAACTTACACCTCTAGCTAATGCAGAAAGAGAATCAATTGCCATTCTTGAAGGTTTATATTCGCTAATCTCGGATTTAATAATTTGCAAATGATCTTCCAACCCAGTTGATTCTGGATAAGCACAAATAATCTTCAATAATCCATCTGCTTCCATCTTTTCAAAATCTATACCCCAGCTAGTCGCATTACGAAGAAGTTGTGCTCTTGACTCTTCATAAGCAAAAAGTATTGTTCTTTCTTTATTTATGTAAGCATCTTCAACAAACTTAGAAACTAACATTGTTTTTCCAGTACCTGTAGCACCAGTTGCAAGAATGATTGAATCTTGAAAATAGCCACCTCCACACATTTCATCCAAATCGGGGACCCCAGAGCTTATTCGAATATTTGAGGATCTTTGAGTTAATCTCATGGCGCCCAAAGGGAATGCAACTATCCCCTGAGATCCCATGGTAAATGGGAATTCACCCTTCATATGTGTGGTCCCTCTTAATTTCAAAATTTCTACGGTTCTTCTCCTTTTCTCTGCCTCTAAAACATTCCTCAAAATAACAACGTTATCAGAGACAAATTCTTCAACACCATATCTAGCAATTGGACCATATTCATCTATTCTTTCAGTAGTCATAACAGTTGTGACGCCTATTTCTTTAAGTCTTGCTATTAATCTAAAGATCTCTCTTCTAACAACATATATAGCATCATACTGTTGGAAAACTGCTGTCATTGAATCTATAGCAACTCTTTTAGCTTTAAACTTTCGAATTGCATAACTAATCCTCTCAATTAATCCTGATAAATCAAAACTTCCAGCAACATCTTGTCCATCAGGATCTGGAGATGCATCTAAAATAAATAGTTTATTTTGATCAATTAATTCTTGTAAATCCCAACCAAAACTTGCCGCATTTCGAATGATATCTAATGGGGATTCTTCAAAAGTAACAAAGACCCCTGGCTCATCAAAATTGCAAATTCCATGATGAAGGTATTGCAGAGAAAAAACTGTTTTACCTGTACCAGATGTACCACTAACAAGGGTACTTCGAGCATTTGGCAAACCACCATGACAAATATCATCAAAGCCCTCAATTCCAGTAGGAAGTTTTTGAACCTGCATTTTTGCTAAAATCTTTTTAATTAAAGAACGCTAATAGCTCTTATATACAAAACATAATAAAAAAACAGCAAAAACAGTTTAGTTGTAGGTTGGACTTAAGAATTCATTTACTTCTTGTTTTAAAATTGCATTATTTATCGGAAGAATAAAACATTTCTTGATCTGATAACTCATCATATAAAAGGTCCAAGCCAATTAAAACCTTTTCTCTATCTGATAGGTCACCAATTATTCTTCGAACAGGTGGAGGTAAAATCTTTGCAAGTGTTGGGGTAGCAAGTATTTTATCTTCTTCTGCTAATTGAGGACTTTTTAAAACATCAATAACTTTTAAAGCATAGACACCTTTAAATTCACTTTCTAAGATTTCTCTCAATGTATTCAAAGCTCGCATTGAATTCGGGGTATTCCCAGCCACATAAAGCTTGAGAATGTATGTCTTCCTAGCATTCATTTTAAACCTCCAAAAAATCCAGAGAATATATACCCTTATTAAATCTTGACTAAGTAACCACCAAAAAGCGAAAATGTTAGTTTGTTTTTCGATTACGGTTAAGGCTTAATCGATTTTTAAATTAAGCAGGACTAAGCTCCTTATTTAATTTATTTCGAGCCTTAACGTGTCACAAATAATTATGGCTGCTAAGAAACCATCTCCCAAACAGGAAACCACACAAACAGAGACTTATGCGATAGTTGAAACTTCAGGAAAACAATTTTGGCTTCAAGCTAATCGCTATTACGATTTAGATCGATGTAATGCAGAAATTAATGATGTTTTAACTATTAAAAATGTTCTTCTAATCAAAGATGAGAAAGGTTTAAAGCTTGGAAAACCTTATGTAAAAGATGCGAAAGTAGAAATCAAAGTTTTAGAACATCGAAGAGGACCTAAAATTATTGTTTATAAAATGCGACCAAAAAAGAAAACAAGACGTAAGAATGGTCATCGTCAAGAACTTACAAGGGTTTTAGTTCAGTCAATAACTGTTGGATCAAAGACAAAAAAAGCCAAAGAAACCAAAGAGCCCAAAACCACGACTAATAAAGTAGAATCAGATTTAAGTTAATTCAAAGACTACATAAGCCATGGCTCATAAGAAAGGTACTGGATCAACTAGAAATGGAAGAGATTCAAACTCAAAAAGACTTGGTGTTAAAGCCTATGGGGGAGAAACAGTAACAGCTGGATCTATTCTTATACGCCAAAGAGGAACATCTATTCTTCCAGGAATTAATGTAGGCAAGGGCAAAGATGATACTCTGTTTGCATTAACAGATGGCTCTGTTCATTTTGAAAGTATTCGTAGAGGATTAAGAAATAGAAAAAGAATTAATATATCTACAGCAAAATCAAAATAATTTAAATTTATTTTCTTAATAGTTTATAAGCTCGAGTAGTAATTAAAAATGGGTGAAAAACTTCTATGAAGTTTAATTGTAAGGTAACAAAGAATTTTCGAATCATATCTGGATCGTCAAAATGAAAAGGGTATTCTTCGTTTTTTCCTTTATAAAAATACCAATTCATTAGAGCTACTCCTTCTGGAGAAAGTTTTTCCATAAATATATGTAGTTGCCTTGATGGATCTGGAAGATGCTCTAACACATCAAGACAAATAATAGAATCAAACATCACATCAGATATGCTTTCTAAGTCTCTATGTATTGAGATCTTATCTTCAATACATAATTGCTTAGCCCTTTGCTCTACGAAACTTCTATTTTGAGGGTTAAGATCCACAAACCAAACATGTTCTACATCTGACAAGAATGAAGCTGCAAGGGCATGTGTACCAATACCTCCTCCAAAATCCAAAACTTTTCCGAAAGCAAATTTTTGTTGAAGACGAAGCGTATCAGCTATGTAAGAAGAACTATTTAAATGCCATGATGCTAGATCTATCAAATGAGCATCTCCTACTTTTTCTTCGTAAAAATCTTCTGCATCGTGTTTATTAAAAGCGCCTGGGTGCAAGGCTGCTAAATCATCCACACCCTTAATCAATCTTTGATCCAGCTGTTCATTATTTATATGAAGGAACTTAATAAGATGATTTTTTAAATTAAAGCCATCTTCAAGGAAACTAGAAACACTTAGATCTAAATTGCTCATATTATCTTTCTCACTGAAAACAATGAGTTATAACTTTAAATGTTCAGGGTTACTTGAACAATCTTTTCATGTGAGCTTAAACCTACAAAATTAATCTTGGAAAAGCCTTTTGGATTTATTGTCATTGATAAGCCTGCTGGGCTTACCTCTCATGATTGCGTCAATAGGCTTCGAAAAGTATTTGGTATTAAAAAGATTGGGCATGGAGGGACTCTTGATCCATCAGTGACGGGAGTCCTTCCGATAGCTATAGGCGATGCGACAAGATTAATCTCTTATTTAAAAGGCTCTAAAGCATATAAAGGAATAATTCAATTAGGCTCTTCTACCAATACTGATGATATGCAAGGAGTAGTTATACAATCCAAACGTTGGCCCATAATCAGCGAAAATAATTTAAATAAACTATTAGAGAATTTTAGGGGTGAGATATTACAAACACCCCCCATGTTTTCTAGCGTTCATGTCAAAGGAGAAAGAGCATATAAGAAAGCAAGGAGAGGAGAGAAATTTGATTTAAATCCTAAGAGAATTACTATAAAAAGATTAAATTTAATAAGCTGGTCTCAAAATAAAGGTGAGTTAGTAATTGACATTGATTGCTCAAAAGGAACGTATATTAGATCATTAGCAAGAGATATTGGAGAAAAATTGGGATGTGGTGCTTATTTAAAAAATTTACGCCGTACAAAAGCTTATAGTTTTAATGAAAATGATTCTATATTACTTCCTGATAAATCAGAGTTATATATAGAAAGAAAGAAACCTAAAATTCTCAATCCTAAAAATTTCTTAAAGCATCTTTCTTCTTTCAAATTAATTTCCGAGACAGAGTTGATTAGCTGGCGCTCAGGAAGAAAAGTAAATTTCCAGGACAATGCTAAACGCTTAAAATTAACCAGGGGTAACAAGGATGAAGATAATGAAAAATATATATTAGTATTTGATCAAAGAAATAAAATCGCAGGCATAGCAGAATTAGAAGAAGATTTCACAATTAAGCCTAAGGTTGTTTTCAATGCAATCGGATAATAGATCTAATTTAATATAAAAAATTTATATTAAATTAGATCGAGTTAAATATTCTTCTAATAAGTTTTTATTTGTACTCCAGTATAATAATGTTTTAGAATTTTACTAAAGCTTGCTCCTCTTTCTGCCATTGTTTTAGCACCCCATTGACTCATACCAACTCCATGTCCAGCACCATAACCCTTCACTAATAAAAAATAGCTAGTTGGCATTAATGGAAGTGTTTTAGTAGCCATATCATTAACTATCTTATTAGCAAAATTCAATTGATTTGCTTGATTGTATTTATTAAATTTCATATCAAAATCAAATTTAGTACTAAGTAATCCTAATTTTTCTCTCAAAGTTTTACCAGAAATAGTTTTACTTCCATTAGGGCCATGAAGGCTAATTTCTAAAACTCTATCACTTTTGCTTTTTTTTATAATTTGCATACCATTTAATCCGCCCAAACCACTAAATATCTGATCTAATTCAGCAGAAGTAATTTTTTTTGACCATCGATATTTATCACTATTTTGATCATAATCAACAACACTTCTTAAATAAGGTAATTGATACTTCCAGACTTGACCGCTATTTTCTGTCCTGCCACCAGAACTACTATGAAAAACAGCCTCTATAAGCTTATTTTCATAGAATAAAGCAAGTGAACTTGTACTTCTAACTGCCCTATTTATTTTTTCTGTTTCAGCTTCAAGTCCTAAATAAACTTGACTAGCTTGAGTTGAATGAATATCAAATAATTTATCTTTTCCTAAAAGTTTTAAGGCATAAGTCCTTGATGCGATTGCTTGAGCTTGAAGTGCCGCAAGGGGAAATTCTTTAGGCATTTCACTACCTACAACACTTGTTAAATATTTCTCTAATTTTAAATAATTTATTGTTTGCAACTTCTGTTCATTTAATGAAACTCTTAATTCACCAGCATACCTTCTATTTTTAAACCAAATTCCTCGTTTATCATTATTTTTTATAATTAGATTAAAATTCTTGGGTAATTCATTCCATGAATTTAGATTATTATTAATTGCATATTTTACCTTACTATTACTATAAACTATATCTATAGATTTAATTCTTTTTTTGTTAGGAGATATCCCCTTAACCCAAATAAACTTGAGCCCATCCGCTCTAAATCTGGCCTTATTCTCATGACCTATTAAGACACGCATTAATGGCTCTTTGGCCGCAGTTGCTTTTAATGGAGAGATCAAAAATATACCTACACAAATAATGGACCATCCAAAGTTACTTTTAGGTGATGCGCTCAAAATAAAAAATGGATTTAGGTACTAATTCTGCCTATAAGAAAGAAGATCTACCAGTGGTCAAAGCTATGAATGGCACCATGTATTAAAAAGGGCAAAACTTGCAAGTCACTTTTCTCGGAACAAGCTCAGGGGTTCCAACTCTGACTAGAAACGTATCAGCAATGGTACTCAAGCCTCCACAAAGATCAGATTTGTGGTTGTTCGATTGTGGTGAAGGTACTCAACATCAATTCATAAGAAGCAATCTTAAGTTATCTCAAATAAAAAAAATATTCATAACTCATATGCATGGTGATCATATCTATGGTCTACCAGGACTCCTGGCAAGTATTGGTTTAGCCGGAAGCAGCACTGGTATAGAAATTTATGGCCCCTCACCTCTTAAAAATTTTATTGATGCTTGCTTGTACAACAGTTCATGCAGATTAGCTTATTCTTTAAAATTCCATGAGGTTGAAAATGATGCATTTCAAAAAAGAATTTTATTTGAAGATTCAGATTTAGAAGTTAAAGCTGCTCCTCTTAAGCATCGAATCCCCTCTTTTGCTTATAGAGTTAATCAAAAATCCAGACCAGGTAGATTCGATATAGGGAAAGCTAAATCACAAAAAATCCCTCCTGGCCCAGTATATGCAGCTCTACAAAGAGGCGAAAAAGTGCAATTAGAGGATGGTCGCATTTTTTCTGGAAATGAATTCTGCGGCCCTCCGAGACCTGGTATTAGCGTGGTTTACTGCACAGATACCGTATACACCGAATCAGCAATTGATATCTCTAAAGAAGCCGATTTACTGATCCATGAAGCTACATATGCTTATAGCGAAACCGAGATGGCCTATCAACGATGTCATTCAACTGCCACAATGGCAGCTCAAATTGCTGCAAAAGCAAAAGTAAATCAATTAATTTTGACTCATTTAAGTCCAAGATATACCCCTGGGAATGAAACAAGTCCTAATGATTTGCTTAATGAAGCAAAAGCAATTTTTCCAAATACCCAGTTAGCGAAAGACTTTCTGCAAATTGACCTAAAAAAATGCTGCAACAGTTCTTGATCCCTTTGCCTATGAAATGCCACTACATGAAACAATGGTCGAGTTTGGTGCTTCCGTCAATCGCTGGCGTTATTAATGGACTCTCTTATTTCTTCTCTTAAACGGTCCCTTACAAGACTATTTGTCTTGCTACCTGTGCTTGTAAGTCTCTGTATTAGTCCTCTTTCTGTAAGTGCCCTGTATCCCAGCGACCCTTCTTCAGTAGAGGCCTTAGATACAAGCTTGCATGGACAGGACTTAAAAAATCAAGAATATGTAAAATATGACCTATCAGGAAAAGATCTTGGTGCGGCAGATTTTACAGGTTCGTATTTCAGTGTTTCTAGCTTAAAGAACTCTGATTTAACAGGTGCAAACATGACTAATGTCATTGCTTATGCAACAAGATTTGACAATGCAAATCTCACAAATGTCAATCTCACAGGTGCAGAGTTATTAAAGAGTGTTTTTGATGGTGCAACCATTGAAGGTGCTGACTTTACTGATGCTGTACTAGATAGAAGTCAACAAAAAAAACTTTGCACAGTAGCTACTGGAAATACAGCTGAGAGTCTCGGTTGCAGCACTACAAGTGCTGGATATGTTCCTGCATCAAAAGGGCAAAACACCTTCAACCCTGGTACTTAATTAACTCATCAGATAATTAATTCACCAATAAAGAAGGGGGCCAATGGCCCCCTTCTTTATTGGTGAATTAATTTAACTTGTCATCACTTTGTGATAAGAAAGAACGCCGCTGCAGCACCTCCAACTGCAAACATAGGTAGTCCAACCAGCAAATGTGACGTACCAAAGCCAAAGCCTTTTTGGCGCAATATAAAATAGCCAACTCCTGCAGCTCCAGCAGCAAGAGGAATAGCAGCAGTAGCAGCTGAAGCAACAGCGTGATAGTCGAAGTTCATCCCAGTGTTGAAATTTATTTACTAATAATTATCCTTCGAAATCTTAAAAATGGAATAAACATGTGTGTGAAATGCTTCATATCTTCATCACTTTAAATCCAAAAAAATTCTAACCAAATAAAAAAATAGAAATTATTTCTATTTTTTTTGGACTAATGCCAATTGAGGAGCAATGTTTGAGCAATCTCTAGATCGTGGATGTTTGCTATACCACCATTCCTGCATCTGTGAATTTAAACGTCGAGAAAATAAGGTCATAATTGTTTCCGTTGGTTTCTCTCCAGGCTGGATGATCTCAACAGAATATGACGGGCATTTTTGTGCAGCAATATCAGCAACTAATCTTTTACCAATTCTTCTCCAGCTAGGCTCCTTACTTCTCCATGAGAGTCTGCAGCAAGGCCAGGGCAACTGCTCACGGTCATACAGACGACAACAGGGGCCTATAACGCGAAAACTAAATTGGCCTCCAATACTTGAGTGAATAGAACCATGATCCATAAGATCTTGATGTTCTTGGGTTAGCAGAACTTCTGAAATCAATTAATCCTTAAGTAATTTTATTTGCGTCCAGTAGAACACACACAAAAGATTGGCGAAAAAGAAGCTATTTTGCAAGCAAAAGGAAAAAATCTCGAGAAAAATTTAATATCAATACATTTCGTCTTCGGCATGTGTTCGAATTTTGCAGTCAGAGGTCGGATATGCAACGCAAATCAAAATATAACCTTTTTTAATTTGATCATCATCCAGAAAACTTTGATCTTGTTGATCTACCTCACCTTTTTCTAATTTAGCTACACAAGTAGAGCATGCACCCGATCGACAAGAGAAAGGAAGCTCAATATTGTGTTCACATGCAGCATCAAGAATATATTTGTCATCTGGGATATCAATAATCTCCTTGAGACCACTTAACTCATTAATAAAAGTGATCTTAAAAGATGTCATGAAGGTGTTTAAGTTAAATTTAGAGTTTATTAAATTAAGACAAACTTTGAGTTAATACCATTAAGGCCCATTGACCCATTGTCTTAATTTCAAGAACTTCCCAACCAAGAGGTACAAAAAAATCTTGAAGTTCTTGGATTTGCACAGCTAATAAACCAGATAAAATGACTTTTCCTTTATATCCAATAATTTTTTCGAAACTTGGTCCTAATGATTTTATGACAGGAGCAAGAATATTGCAGAGTATCAAATCAATTTTTTTTTCAGTCATATTCTCCTCAATTGCTCCAATAGAACCAAAAAATACATGAAGAAGATTTTCTGAAAAATCATTTAAAGCAGAATTAGTTTTAGTGGCTGATATAGCTAAAGAATCCGTATCAACAGAGAAAGTACACTTTGCACCTAACTTCAATGCTGTGAGAGATAAAATTCCACTCCCACAGCCCAAATCAGCAATTGTCTTTCCTACTGGGGGATCAGCATCCAAAGCTTCAATACATAACCGCGTGGATGGATGACTACCAGTACCAAAAGCACTCCCAGGGTCTAAACGAATAATCTTTCGTTCTAAAAATTTAGGAGGGACTTCTAACCATGCCGGCAAAATTAAAATTGATTTCCCTACTGGATCAGGTTTCCATTTTGTTTTCCAGACTGAGCTCCAATCTTCATCTTTCAACTGAATCCATTTGCATGCAGGCAAAGTTAATTCAAAAGTTTTTGCTAACGAAATTAAAGATTGAACCAAACTTTGCTGATCTTCAACTGACCACTCAGCAAAAGGAAGCCATATTAATAGAGTTTTAGTGGAGTTATTATCTGGATCATTTTCAAAAGAGAATCTATGAATATCTAAATTATTCAGAAACCAATAACAAGAATCTTCTAGCTCAAAAGGGATCTCTTGCTCAAAACGCAACCACGAAATCTGAGATTTATCCAGATTTATATTTCTTTTCACTAACTAATTATAAAGTTACAGAATGAGCTTCATTTATTCCTTGCATTGAAAGAATAGAGCCCAATAATTCTTGTGGAACAGGATCATCGATACTTAAGACCATAACGGCTTCACCTCGAACAATTCTTCTCCCTACTTGCATTGAGGCAATATTCACATTGTATCTTCCTAGTAGTGATCCTATCTGACCAATTATTCCTGGCATATCTCTATGCCTGGTAAAAAGCATATGACGACTTGGTACAAAATTTATTGGATACTCATCAATACTTGTAATACCAAGATCACCATCTCCAAATACAGTGCCAGATACACTATGTCCACCTTTATCGCTAAAACTGTCCAACTGCAAAGAACCTCTTGCAAACTCTGGACTTACGTTATCCTTAATTTCGACAACATCTATACCACGACCTTTTGCTTCCAAAGATGCGTTTACATAATTAATTTTGTCTCCCAATGCATTAGTAAGCAATCCCTTCAAAGTTGCAATTACTAAAGGCTGAGAAGGATGTTGCGCGAATTCCCCTTGCAAACGTACTTCTAATTTTTGAATCTGTCCCCCTGAGATTTGACTAACTAATAATCCTAATGTCTCTGCAAGTTTTAAATGTGGTTTAAGACTATCCATTATTTCTGCACTCAGACCTGGAATATTGACTGCGCTTCGAGCAGGCAACCCTAAAAGAACATCTCTAATTTGTTCTGCAACATCAATAGCTACGTTTTCTTGTGCCTCAGCAGTTGAAGCACCTAGATGAGGTGTAAGCACCAATCCTTTCTTTACTGAAAGTAGAGGAGAGCTATCAATTAAAGGTTCTTTTGCATATACATCGATAGCGGCACCTTTAATAACATTTTCATCCAATGCAATAGCTAAATCATTTTCATTAATAATTCCACCCCTCGCACAATTCACTAATCTCGCAGTTGGTTTCATTTTTCTTAAAAGATTTATATCAACTAAATTCTCGGTTTCAGGCGTCCTTGGGAGATGAAGAGTAACATAATCAGATTCTTTGAACAACTCATCCATATCACTTAATCGAACCTGCATTTGCTGGGCTCTCTCAATAGAGACGAAAGGATCAAATCCAATAACTTCCATACCCATTGCATTTGCAACCTTTGCAACATGAGATCCAATCTTTCCAAGTCCAACAACTCCTAAAGTTTTCTTATAGAGCTCATTTCCTACATATTTTTTTCGCTCCCAACCTCCGGAGAACATACTTGTATGAGCTTGAGGGATATTTCTAGATAATGCAAGAATCATTGCTAGAGCATGCTCTGCTGCTGCTATAGTGTTTCCTCCTGGAGAATTAACAACTAATACACCCTTCCTCGTAGCAGCTGGCACATCAACATTATCAACTCCAACTCCAGCCCTACCAATGATTCTTAATTTAGTAGCCTCAGCAATCACATCTGCAGAAACCTGCGTTCCTGAACGGATCATTAATCCGTCATAATCACTAATAATATTCTTCAACTGATCTATGGAAAGACCTACTTTTTGGTCAACCTGAGCAACCTGAGTAAGAATATCTATACCTGCTTGATCAATTGGATCAGAAACAAGAACTTTCGTCATTAAGGGCGATATACGTGCCGATCTGAACTTTAGTGATCTATTCGCCGCTGACCAGATTTATGTTGAGCAGGATTGAAAATCCAAACATTTCAAGGAGCTAATTCGTGTCAAAATGCGTCATCGTCTTTAAAGGAAAGCAACTAGCGAAAGAGTTAATACTCAAATTAAGGGAGGCTCAAACACCAATTCTGGACTGTAATCTTATAGAGCCATTGAATAATAAAATAGAGTCTGAGGATATAAATATAGAGACCTCGGAGGAATTATTTTTTAATCAATTAAATTTTAATAATATCAAGATTTTAAATCCAAATCTTGCTCAAAAGGAACGACAAAAAGCTTTAGCGACATGGTTAATACCCTTTGGTTTTATTGCAGGCCTAAGCTTTTCACTAATGACCGATTTGAAAACATTTGCAGAGATGGGCTTCCCCCCTCAATTCGAAAAACTTTTAGGTGGACTAGTAGGAATGGTTTCAGGATGGTTAGGAAGTTTTTTTTCAGCTGGGGGGATTAATCAAGAAAATGATGAAGATATAAGAGCGCTACGAAAAAAAAGTAAGGAAGGTTTTTGGCTACTAATTCTTGATTTACCATTAGAAGTGGAACTACCTTGGGCAATTCTAAAAGAGACAAATTGCCAAGAAATTATAACATTAGAGAAAGAATAGTGCTAGTTTAAATAATACTTACATAAAATATTCAATATAAATATTTTTATTATTTTTTTCAATATAGGATATTATTTTCTCTATTAAAGCAGAGATTCAAAAAAAGTTTATACTTTTTAAATCCTAGCAAAGATACTGCAACTACTTCTATGTATCTTCCAAAAGAAAAGATTCTTTTCAATAGCCCCTTTAGAAAAGAATTAGAAACTTTACTTGAATATGCAGAAAAGGCACTAAGCGAAAGGAAACCTATATGGTCTCCTTTCGTTTCAGCAAAAATAATCGAGGAAGTGAAAAATAAATTTAATAACTTGGATGATATCAATTGTGGTTATGAGGGAGGCTTCCCTAGCGCGGAACGAAAAAGAATATGTTTTGCAAGATCAGAAGAAAGAATGAACTGCTCCTATTCAGATATTCCTCTAAAAGGTATTTATCTCAAAGGAAATTTTCTTTTTGATAGAGCCAAGCAAAATGATTTTAGAAATGTCTTACTCACCCTTAACGTGCAAGAAGATGAAATTGGAGACATATGGGTAATTAGAGATAGAGGAGCTCAAGCTATTTGCTCTCCAAAATGTGCAGATTTCATACATCAAAAAATTAGCAAATTAAGAGAAGTTGAAATAACAATAGAGGTACTCTCAATCAGCGAGATGGAGATCCCGTTCAAAAGGCCAGAAAAAGTAATTACTACAGTTGAGGCATCAACCAGGATTGACGCAAT
Organism: Prochlorococcus sp. AG-436-J02; assembly: GCA_003212625.1. Taxonomy (GTDB): domain Bacteria; phylum Cyanobacteriota; class Cyanobacteriia; order PCC-6307; family Cyanobiaceae; genus Prochlorococcus_B. The sequence goes on along the minus strand of QCPI01000001.1, from coordinate 134,590 downwards.
AGCCTCTGCAGGTTTTGGGTTATCAAGATCAAAAATAACTACTCAAATAAAGCAAGGATGTTTAAGACTTAACTGGGATTTCAATCATCAACCCAGCAAACCGGTAAACATTGGAGACCTTATTCATTTGGAGCAAAAAGGTTCACTTAAAATTTTAAATATTGACAAAACAAAAAAGGATCGGTGGAGAATCAAATTACTAAGGCAATGATTATTAGGTCCAATTGCCTGCTAACTTCCTTGAAAGACTTCACAATAAAGTTCTAAAATGAATTAAAAGGGCGATTAGCTCAGAGGTAGAGCACTACCTTGACACGGTAGGAGTCACTGGTTCGATTCCAGTATCGCCCATTCATCAACTACAGAATCGTTAAAACCCTTGAGTAAAAAAATGTAATAGATAATTTTTAAAACTTTATCTATCAAACATTTGATGGAGTTTAACCCATTTAATCTCACTATCACTCTGATCTGCTAAACCAATAAAAGAATAATCATCATTGGTTTTTACATGAATTTCTTGTTGTTTCAACATTTCTCTACCCTCAATGTTTGCAGGCATTAAACAGAAGCAAATACCAACGCATCAAAACAACTATTAAAATACAAAGCCAGAAGTATTAATATTTTTTTAATCTCATTAAATTCAAGTAACAAATTCGCTTCTTTAAGTTGCTTATCTAAATCAGCTATATACATCCAAACAAGTACTGACTAAAATAAATATGTTTAAAAGTCAAGACAATCCTAATATGAAAATATTTTACATTTGAAGCTAATTAAATCTCATTCAACCAAATTCATCTCATCGCAAGATAATACTCAAAACAAATTAAAGTTATCTACATTCAAATCTAAATTAATTTGTCCAAACAAACAAACACAAATCACATACATATTGTACTTGGTCTAGGTAGCTCAGGGATAAATGCAGCAAAACTACTGAAATCAGAGGGCAAGAAGGTTTTAATATTGGAAAACCACAGCAACAAAAACCTAATAGATATATCTCAAAAGTTGCAATCAGAAGGTATCAATGTAATGTTATTAGATGAACAACTGCATATTAATAATTTCAAGCCTTGGTTAGGAAAAATTGCTTCAATTATTGTAAGTCCAGGGATAGATTGGGAGCATAAAACTCTAAAAGAATTAAGAACTAAAAACATCGATATAAAAGGAGAAGTTGAACTAGCTTGGGAAAGGCTAAATCATATTCCATCCATTGGAATTACAGGAACAAATGGCAAAACAACCGTGACAAATATGCTTAATCATGTTCTTAAGTTGAATAGTTTAAATTCAGATATGGGAGGAAATATTGGGAAAGCGTTATCTAAGATCGCATTAGAAAGTAAACAAAAAAGTTCAAAAAATTTAGAATGGTTAGTATTAGAATTAAGTAGTTATCAAATTGAGGGATCACCAAAATTAAAACCAAGCATAGGTATATGGACAACATTTACTCCTGATCATTTAGAAAGACATCACAATATAGAAAATTATTTCAAAATAAAACGAAGTTTATTAGAGAAATCATCCATTCGCATTTACAACTCTGATGACAAATATTTATCAACTAAACGGGAAGAATTACCAGAAGGAATATGGGTTGGGACTAATCAACAATCCTCCTATTCTCATTATCCGAAATTTTGGATTAATCACAAAGGTTATATTTTTGAAGATCAAAGAAAACTATTTCACACTTCTATACTGAAAATCCCTGGCAAACATAACTTACAAAACCTCCTCCTAGTTATAGCTGCAGCAAGAGAAATAGGTCTTAATCATTCGTCAATAGCTAAATCTATAAATTCATTTGAACCAATTCCTCATCGATTAGAGTTTTTAGGAAAGAAAGACAAATTATTGTTTTATAATGACAGTAAGGCAACTAATTTTGACTCTTCAATAACTGGTCTACGATCTGTATCTTCTCCTATAATTTTGCTTGCTGGTGGTAAAAGAAAGAAGGGAGATTCTCAAACTTGGATAGATCAAATAAAGCAATCTACTAATGGGGTAATTTTGTTTGGTGTTGATGCGATAGATTTGAAAAAAACCATATTAAGATCTTCTTATGTAGGAGAAGTAATTGTAAAACAAACACTAGAAGATGCCACAAAAGCATCTATAGAGCTTGCCAGAAAAACAAACTCAAATAGCATACTATTGTCACCTGCATGTGCAAGTTTTGATCAATATCAAAACTATGAAGAAAGAGGTAATCACTTCAAGGAGATAGTTAAAATGTATGGGATTACAAAATAATTGACTTCTTAATAGAGGAACAGAATTGGTCGGGTATCTCCCCTTATCCTAATAGTGATTTATGATATTTTTAGAACAGATTTAAAAGAAAAATTGAATAACAATCATTTTTCACCAAATTCGATAAGTCATAAAGAGTTAAATACCCTTTTGAATAAAGCAAAAAAAGAAACTTTATCCATCGAAACGTCTACAAAAGATGAAATCGAAAATCAAGAGTTCAATAATCTAATTGCAGATTGGGTGAACACAAGCAAAAAAATATTACTAATGTTACAGAAGAAAGATCAATTTTTAGTCAGAAATAAAAATCATAAATCTATCATGGCTTTGGGAGCTATGGGGGCACACATAAATATGGCTTTGCAAGCACTTAAAGCTTCAGATCTTGATGATTGAAAATCAAATAAAGTTAAATTTATTACATAAGAAATGAAAATAACTAAATGTAGTTTTTTAAAAATATAATTAGGAATTAAACCTTTTTAAAAGAATTATTCAATTAATCCTATTTTGACCGAAAAAAACAAAAATCCACTTATTCTCGTCCCTGAGTCAACAGCTTCATTAATGAAGTCTATCTCAGGCAAAAGTAAAGGTTCGAGCGATGATTTAATTTATTGTCACCTATATGGCGTAGTAGGGGATTGGTACCTTTCAGAGATCTCAGAAGACAGGGAAATTGCCTTTGGATTTCAAATAATAAATTCTGAACCTTTTTGGGAAATGGACAATTGGCTAACAAATTCCTGCGATTGGGGGGAGATTCCTATAAAAACTCTTCAAAAACTTGTCAATGATAAGTTCTTGAAAGAAAAAGATATCCGATTTTTAATTACAAGAGATTTATTTTGGGAACCTATCAAATTTGCAGAAATTAATATTGAGCAGAATACTCTTTTTTATCCAGGCACAACTGATAGAAATTTCTCATGAATATCAAAGTTCAAACTTACATCACTAAATAATTGAAAATTAAATGAAAGAAGTAGATCCCAAAAATGATCCTATCTATTTATTAACCAAAGCTGTTGAGGAAGGAGATCCTGAAGCCACTAAACAAATCAAAGATCGCTTAAATAAATCAGATAACCCTTCAGAGATGAGATACCTAGAAGGATTACTCATACTACTAGGAGAACAACCTGGTGAATTAGAAGATTCGCCCGACTACGAAGATGATCCAGATGAATATTGGAAAGAAAATGATTACTTTGAAGTTTAACTTAAAGTAATAGCAATTCCAATAAAAGATAGTAATGAATAAATAACTGTTAATTTATTGATATTATCTCCTTCTTTTTTTGAAATAAATAGTGCTAAGATTGGAGAAAGACTTAAGAGAGTCCATCCAATTCCAATAGGTAAAAATTTAAAAACCATCTGTTGAAAAAATATTCCACAATTAGTGCCAATGAAAGTTGATAAAACTAAACCTGAATGATTTATTTTAGTTATTGATTTTTTACTAAGAAGATCAAAAAAATCATTTTTAAAAAATAAAAATAAAAATATTGATGCAGATAAAAGCCTGATTTCAGTAGTTTGTAATGGAGTTAATATAGAGCTAATTAAAATTATTCTAGACAACAAAGCTGCAAAAATAGCACAAAGAATAGATCCCAATGCGCAGAGTATTCCAATAATCTGTGTTTTACTAGAGAGGTCTTTTTTAAATGTATTTTGACGTACAATCATAAATAAAGAAAAAGATACAATTAATGATCCTATCCATACTTTTTGAGGATAAATCTCATTGATAGTCAATGATTCTATAGTAGTTGCAATTATTGGAGTTAATGCTTCAAATGAAAGGGTTTTTCTCGTTCCTATTATTTTTAATGAATTAATATATAAAGTATCCCCTATAGCAATTCCAACAATACCACTGATCATCAAAACAAATATAGAGCTTAAATCAGAAAACCAACTAATCGTAAATCCCACTGGCAAAAAAAAGATTGAAGCGAGAACATTTTTATAAATGTTGATTTGTCTGGGTAATAACTCTTCAGATTCTTTACGCCAAATAGAACATGCAAAAGTCCAACAAATTACTGCTGAAATTGCTGCAAAAAAACCAATCATATTTCAAAACATTTGAAAAAAGATTTATAGAAGTATTTATACACTCATCAAAAATCTTAGAAATAATTAATTTAGGACAACTTTTTTATTCTATAAAACTATTTACTCTTTTTAGCATTCTGGACTGTTTTGTTTATTTTGCAAATCAAGTTTATCTTCATTCCAAAGCTCTAGTAAATCAAGGAAGTTCTCTTCTATGCATGAATCACAAATTCCATGGACAAAACGAATGTCGACAATTTGAGATAGGAGATATATATCAATAGTCTTAAGGACCTTGAACCAATAACTTTTAAGAATTAAAACTATCACTAGGGAATTTATAAGAAATAGTTTTAATTAATTATTTCATTGTTTAATAAAAATAAATTAAAAATACTTTATACTATTTCTAAAATCAAAAAGTTTTAGTACTCCTAACCTTAAAACTACTTTTAGTTAGCAAGGTATTATCACTAATATCTAAACCCTTGACACTAGAAATCTGTCCCTTTAGTCCCTCTAGTTGAAGTTGATCAATCATCTGCTGAATAACCTGGCTTTCTACCAATTTCTGATCAATCATCTCCGGAGTCATTTTCTCAAATAATTTACCTGCTTTAGAAGCTACAACATCTGAGGCGTTAGTAATCTTGAGAAGGATCATAATCAAATACAAAGTAGATAAATTGAAAACCAGATTCAATCTATTGATATAAATAAAATATTATATATAAAGTGCAAGAAAATTAATATTAAAGAATTATGTAAATATAATTCAGCTAAAGATCATTACGAGAATTTGGATTGAGGCAAAAGATATAAAGATCCAAAGTGATATCATGCCTAACTTATTATGAAAAGAGCCCTTTTTGTAAAAGGATGGGCCGGACTCCCAATTCCTCGCCATTATTAAAAGCAATTAGAGCATATAACAATATAGCAGAATATTTTTTCAAAAAGATGAAAAAACATTAATCCAAAAACATGCATTATACATAATAATACTTATTCTATTGCTGGTAGGCCTTACGATATCAAAGAAAACAGCCTTTAATTGTTTTATAATTAAAATCAACTCCTAAAAAGAAGAAATTCGATTATAAGAGTTTTAATTTGTGCAACTTTTATTTATTCAATCGCTTAGAGAATAGTATCTTTTAAAAGAAATTTTTAAGCAATTGGGAGTGAAAGCATACTCTCATTAAAGATAAACCAACATGGTAATAAATTACTATCAAAAATGCAAAAATTATATTTTTTCCTATAAGAAAACCAAATGATTTTTATTACATTATTTCTTAGTCTATTTATTAGTTTAAATCCTTCTCCAGATTTCAATTGCGATGGAGATAGATTAACTGCAGTAATCAGAAATAACTTAAATGGAGATTTCGCATTAACTAATGATCTTAAAAAAATTGATAAAGGAGCATTTATAGTTCTTACTTGGCGAGATATAAACCTCATGCTTCCAGTATCTTTTAAGGTTGGAGATATATCTTTCACGGACAAGAAGTGGTTATGGAGTTATCAAGATGAGAAAAATGGATTAAGAATGGATAACCCTAGATTTGCTCAACTTTTACCTAATGGAGAAATTCAAGAATTTTCTTGTCAAGCCCTGTCATCGAAAAGAAGAGCATCGTAAAGAAAACCTTAAGAAGGGAATAATGAGCACTTGAAATGGCTAGGTATTGAATAGATGAAAAATTAACATGACTGTCTCAAGATTAAAGAGATTTGTAATTGCAGATCCGCAGTCAATCGTGAGAAAAAAACCAGTTGTTATTTTTGGATCAATAATTGCTAGTACCTGCTTAAGTGGTGCATTTTTAATCGCTTTATATATTGAATATCTTCATAATCCAGCTTTTCATATCTTTGTTCAATCAAAAGGGATTTTTCTCTAAAATTAATAACCTACCTATCCAAAAAATCTTTAAAAAACATAAAAAAGCCCTCGAAATTTGAGAGCTTTTAATTATTTTATGAATCTAGATAATTCCAGGAACTATCCAACCAGTAAATCCATAATTAACTACTGCTGCAAATAAACCAATCATCGCGAGACGACCATTTATCTGCTCAGCAGTTTTCCAGAATTTATTTTCCATCAAACAAAGCCTGGAATGATTTGACCTGTTGTTGCATAAGCGCCAACTAAGGCGATACAACCAAATAGAGCTGCGTAGCCGTTAAGCCTTTCTGCAGTTACTTTTTCAGGATCAATGTTTCTTTCTTCATTTTTTTGAATAGTCATTACACAACTCCAGGGATAAGTTGACCAGTTATAAGGTAGATACCTGTTAGAAGAACGAAAGTCATCATTGCTGGCCTTCCGATACTCCTTTCAAGAATTGTTTTGTTAGATGGTTTCATGGTGAAAAAATGTTTAGAAAATTCCAGGAATAATTTGCCCAGTTAATGCATATGCGCCGAAAGCTGCGACAAAGCCAAGCATTGCCGCCCAACCGTTGAACTTTTCTGCTTCAGGAGTCATTTTAAAAGAGTAATTTATGTAAAGTAATGTAACGGGGCTGTGTTCTTGTTGATGGTGGTCAACCGAACATACTATTAAAAATGATCACTCACATTAGAAAAAACTATATATAAAAATAAAGCTTGATTTCTTCTTAAAAGCTCAAAAAGATTTCCTATAATTAAATTCAGTATGGTTCAGAAAATTTGTACGATCCCTCTATTGGGCAAGAGTCACTTACTAAAATAGATGTAATAGGCGTACTTTTTGGCCATATACTTTTTGGAGTTGCCGCTACTCTTTTACTTGATTGGAGTTGGATTCCTTTAAGTCCTCTACAAAAGGATAGTGGCAGGTCATTAAAAGATATAAAAAGAAGCTGGGGTTGGGATGAAAAGGATGATCAAGAAGATGAATCAATAACTAATCTCAGAAAATAGAAATTAAAAGTTCTTTAGCTGAAATTATAACGCAAATGATTTAACCCTCACCAAGGTCAAATCATTTGCGTTAATGTGTATCAATTAATCTGAAAAATTCTTATAAATATATTAAAAATATATTGCAAAGGTTTTTTCTACTAATGAGATGCTTTTGCAAGATAGCCATTTCTTGCATGAACTTGGCTATCACAAATATTGATCTTGAATAACTGTGATTAAAAAATTTAATTGACTAAGATGACTATTAAAAAGATTTTTATGTTAACCAACGTAGTCAAAGGAGCAGACTGTACTCATTTATTTAAAGCTGCATATGAAAATCGCTACACATGGGACTCTAATTTTAAAGGCTATAAAGGTAGCTGTTCATGGACAGATGGCACAAGAGAAATAAAAGGAACTTTTAGTTTAGGACAAGACTTAAAAGCGACTATTCAAGAAATAGATGATGAACAAATACATAAAGCTATTTCTTCACAACTTTGGGAAGTCGCTATTCATCGAGTTAGAAGATCATTTGAACAAACTCATGGCAAGAATACCTTTACCCTTGGAGATACAAATGAAGTTGGTTCAGAGATTATAGTTGGAGGAAAAAATGAAGGTGATAAATATAGAGTCAAAAATGATGTTGTTACGATGGTTTATAGACATATTCATGGGAATCTAATAGTTATCCTTACTAAGGATGTTATACATACTGGAAATGGATATTTAAGTAAGCATTATTCAAGTCAGTATCTTGATCCAATTTCAAAAAAAGATTTACAAGAAAAACATCATTATAGAGATAATTTTATACCTTTATACGAAAATGGGCCCTGGGTTTTGGCCTCTAGATCCATACACCAAGAGTCCTTAGAAGGTTCATTATTAAACAAACAAGTCTTTTCTTTTTCAAGTTTAAAAAGTCTTAGCTAAAAGTAAGGTCTCAATTATAACTGCAAAGTTGATTAGCCAATGTGACGCATTTCTGTAAGACCAAAATATATCTTATTCTTAGAAGCCTAGTTTTTTAAGCTTCAACAACTGAGAAATCATAATTCTCCTAAGATGAATCCATTCTCACGTAACCATCATCAAAGCTAAAAATAAAAATTTTAATCCACCAGTAATTGAAGAAGGTCTAAAAACAAACCATTAGTAATTAGCTAAGCATTAATTTTTTACACTCAGGCATTAAAAGTATTTCAACAACAAAAGGGTAGCATTAACACAAATAGATTGTTAAATAGACGAATATGGCTCATTATAAAAATCCATGAAATTTATTAATTAACTAATTTTAACTTTTTTAGAATTCCTTTTCTCTCGAGCAAGGTCGTTAAGCATACTTTGCTTAGGTATCATGAATTAATAATTTCATGAAAATTTTAAAGATTCATAAAATATTTCAAAGCTTAAAAATATCTAATCATTTTCAACCTGAAACTCTTTCAATGAATCTCCGTAATAACTTATAGCAAACTGAAATAAAACCCAATTCAAAACTTTCGACATTCCATCCTCGAAATGAATTCAATTTAAAGATGACTAATAATTAAAGACTTTGCTATGAGTAATTATTATTTCTAAAGGATTACAAAAAATACACCTATTACTTAAAAACAACTAAATAGTTATTTACAGCATCTGGGAATTTAAAGTATCAGCTTTTCATATAAAAGCAATTAAAAGACTTACATGGTTTTCAATCCAATCAACAATAGTGGTATTTGCCTGTGCTTGATCTGATTAACCTGGTGATAAAGTGATTTAGCATAAGTCCAACCAAGTCAATTAAGGTGATTAGCAGCTTCGCTTTTGAATAATTTATTGATAGCGTTTAGATAATTGAAGGAAGCCACGCAAAAAGAAAAGAAGTTCATAAGATAGTTAGACCACAACGATTACATCCAAGCTAGGTAATATGCTATGACATATTTTGTTCTATATATTGCCGTTATAGCTGCAATTTGGTGGGTTTATCGTGTCGGATGGTCTGAAGCTCTCAAGACTATTTTGAGTATTTTAATTCCTTCTCTATTAATTATTCTTTTTAATATAAAAGCAGGGCGACTCATTTTCAAAAATCCTGCAGTTGGGATAATAAGTGTTCTGCCCACTGCATTTGTTATATATCGAGGATCAAAGCCTCTTGTCTTTGGTATAACTAATTGGATTGATCGAAAAAGCAATGAATATGTTGATACACAAGATATTGTGGATGCCGAAGTCATTTCCAAGAAGGAAGCCTAAATTTATAAATCAGAAAGCCAGTTATAGCAATAGAACTTAAGGATTTCACACTTTTAGTCAATGGATATTGACCTCTTTTCTCTTTTAGAAGAAAGAGGTTAGATCTGTGATTTCACAGAAATTTAGATCTTGTTTTTTTCTTATATTAGTTATATTTGTTGATCACGGTCGATAAATGGCAATAATAAAGTTACTAATAATCCAACCATGACAGATAACGAGCCAAAGTGGGATTACACCACTAAAGAAGGAAATTTCGCTGCAGGTGCAGCAGTTGTTGGAGGTAATTTATTGGTCATTATTATTTACATTCTTTATAGAACAGTCCCCTCCGTTCACCATTTCATTATCGGAAGGTAATGAATAAAAAGATCTCTAAAGAGAGCCTTAAGGCTTGGAGAACAACTTTCTCAGTATCTTCGAGTTGTAATTGATTTCGACCAAATAAACGCTAATAAAAAAGCCATTCCAATTGCAGGGAGAAGAGTTTTAATTAACCCAACAAGGACAACCACGCCAAGCATGGCTGCACTGAAAATTGCCCATTTAGGAAAAAATCTACCTGCTCTACTCTCTTTTGCACTAGAGGGTGAAATTACTACAGGATCAATAGCCATTTAAATCCAAAGATATTCTATCCATAAATACAATAAATCTGTTTAGAAGGAAAACAAGCAGTTTTTTGATATTAAAGTATGAAATATGGTCATAAATATATTCTTAAGCAAAGATTGCTAGAACAGCTTCATTAAAAGGGAAACTCCGATTTCATCTTCAATACAGAAATGACTTTCATAATTAGCCACATTATTAAAGCGCCTTCGAGGAAACCGAACCAATACAAAGCATAATTTGATATCCCCATTTCTTTTTGAGCACGCTCAATAAATGATTTATGCCATTGAATCAATTTCACAATAAATGTATATACATACATTTATTATAGTTAAAATTATTAAATGACAATTTTTTCTAGCGTAATAAAAGTCAATCATAGTAATTAAAAATGCTTGGAATAATCAAAAATAGTCCCTTGATCACTTAAAATAATCTTTCTAATTTTATTGACCCTATATAAATAACTACAAAAAGTAGTCAATATGATAATTCCGAAACCATGTACTTTCCCACGCCAAAAGAAGAATTACATTTTACTTGGCTGCTTCAGATAATTCACTTAGTTCAATCCATCTATCCTCATACTCTTTAATAGATTCAATAAGTTCTGCTAATTGATGGCTAATCTTTCTAATATCACCACTACTATCGGTTATCTTTTTTTCTAAATATATTTTCTGTTCCTCTAACAAAGGTAGTTTAAGATCTAATTCTTTTAGTTCTCTAGCTTCTTTAAAACTCAATCGCTTCTTATTATTTTTAAGCTTTAACTTTTTTTCTGATTCAATCTTTGTTTCTGAATGATGAACGATCTCCTCGCGTCCTTGTTTTTCATTATTTCGCTCCTCTAATATTTTTTGTTCAAGAAATCTGGAGTAATTGCCTTCATATCTTCTCAAGTTACCATTTTCGAAATTAAAAATTCGATCAATAGTTCTATCAAGAAAATATCGATCATGTGATACGACTACTACACAACCTTCAAAGTCATCAAGAAAATCTTCAAGCACGCTTAGTGTTTGTATATCTAAATCATTGGTAGGCTCATCAAGTAGTAAAACGTTGGGAGCCTGAATCAGCATTTTACAAAGGGCTAGTCTTCTTTTCTCTCCGCCTGAAAGCTTGGATAGAGGACTATGTTGCTGACTTGGTGGAAACAAAAATTTCTCTAACAATTGTGATGCTGTAATTTGTTTGCCTCCTTGATCAATCCGAAATGCTACCTCCTCCACAAATTCAATAACTTTACGGTTTAGACCACTTCCAAGATTTAAATCATTTGTATGTTGATCGAGATAACCAATATGAACTGTTTCTCCAATAGTTATTGCCCCACTTGTAGGTAATCTTTTTCCCGCAATTAGATCTAAAAGAGTCGATTTACCACTTCCATTTGGGCCAATAATACCTACTCTATCTTCTGGACTAAAGCTATAAGTGAAATCATCTAAAAGATCCAAATTATTCTCTTTATCATTTATAGAAAGTCCTACAGCCTCAGCCTCAATCGCTATTTTACCAATTCTTCGACTTAATGAATTCATTTCTAATCTAGCTTTGACTTGAGTTTTGGGTTTCGCTTGCATTTCAGCAATCCTTTGAATACGTGCTTTTTGTTTTGTACTTCTTGCTTTAGGACCTTGTCTCAACCAAGCTAATTCCTTTCTTAAAACACCCTGAAATTTTTTCTTAGTCGAAGCTTCTGATTGCTCTTCTTCAACTTTCTGTTGAAGAAATTCACGATAATTGCCTGAATACTTACGAGCTTCTCCATTATTAATTTCGATCATCCGAGTCGTTATACGATCAAGAAAATATCTATCGTGTGTAATCAATACAATAGCTCCTTGAAAATGGTCTAACCAGTTTTGAAGCCATTCCACTGCAGACGCATCTAAGTGATTAGTAGGTTCATCAAGAAGTAAAACATCTGGTTTAGAGACAAGAGCAGCAGCAAGTCCAACTCTTTTTCTATAACCACCTGAAAGATCTTTTACTGACTTATCTAAATCTCTGATGCCTAATCTTCTTAAAACATCTTGGCATTGTTGTTCTAAATTCCATGCACCGGCCGCATCCATAAGCTCACTTGCTTGACCAAGCTTTTTTAAAAGGCTTTCATCTTGTGGATTTTGAGCTATTTTTCTGCTTAGATTACTGAAATTGAATAACAATTTCCTTTGCTCTCCGCACCCTTCAAGAACTTCTTCCAAAATACTTTTTTCACTGTCAAAACTTGTTTCTTGCCCCACTAAAGATATTCGTAAAGATGATAAACATCTCCTGTTACCTCCCATTAAGGGTTCTACTCCTGCAAGAACTCTTAAAAGTGTTGACTTGCCAGATCCATTTGGACCAATCAAACCAAGTCTCTCTCTTTTATTAATATGAAGATCTAGATTTTTAAAAAGATTTCTTATCCCAAAGTCTTTTGAAGCATTCACAAGACTAATCAACACAACTTAAATCCTCACATCTATAACTAAAGCTACCTCATAAATAATAACCCTTTGTCCTCTATATCTTTTGCAACTCTTGATCATGAAATTGAGAATACCTCTTTACGTCAAGTGTATTTTTTTAGTTCTTCCCAATTAGGCATATAAAAAAATAAGTAAAGAAATTGTCTAAAAACATTCTGTTCTCCTATACTCTTGAGATATTTTATCTAGAACTTTTAAAGTGAATAAGCGACTAGTAAAAAGCTATTAATTTTCGAATCAAAAGAACAGTCACTAATATTCTTCATTGATAAATTTGCTCATCAGAATTAACAATTCTAGGAAATATAAGCCAAGAAAATATAGCTATAAGAAAAATGCGGCTCATTATTATTTTTTATTAGGAAAATTAACCTTGTAGAATTTTTTTAGTAGGATCTTCAATAATTATTAATACTAATTGGAATAAGGATGAATTTTCTTGAGAGAGTTATTACTAATTACCTTCTAGCTTGGAGTCAGATTTTTAATTACAAAGATAAGACAAGCAGAACTCCTTTTTGGCACTTTTTCATCTTAGACGGCTTGATTGGGACTTTGGTTTCAGTATTTTCTAAGAGTGCGCTAGCTAATGATCCAAATAATTTCTATACACTAGTTGAAGGCTATGACTGGAGCTATTTATATAGTATTTCCTCTTTTTTTGTATTTTTAGCTTTATTAATAAGAAGACTTAGAGATATAGGTAAAGAGAACCTTGTTTTGTGGACATTTTGCTCATTTATTCCATTCTATAACCTTTACTTGTTTTCACAGCCCTCCGACGAAAAAGAAAGCGAAATCTAATCATTCTTTTGGATTGCTTGGTCATATTCATTTGATCCATCTAGTTTTTCATCTATAAATACAATCAAAATGGAATTGCCATACGAAACAATCACATCTTTATAAAACTATTTTCAAGGTAAAATATTCTTTAATGAACCTTATTTCAACGCAAAACAAGAAAATTAAAACAATTTATACACTAATGTATATCCTCTATTAATTATATACTCCAATACAAAATTCTACTACATGGAAGCTGATAGCATTTTATTCATTTCCTTCCTCTAAAAGTTCGTGGGTAGGGGACCTTAAGCGCATTGAACCGTTCAATTTTTCTTCTACGTATATAATCCTTATAAAACAAATCAAACAATATAGATACCCCTAACCAAGACAAAATACAAGCTAAAAATATTCTAGCAGCTTCCGTCGAAGCAAGCCAATAAATAATAGGGTCAACTATAAAATTAATACTAATTATGAGACCAATCAATAAAGAGAAAATAAGAAAAGCAACAACGACTAATAGTCGGAAAATTTTCTTTGTATTTAAAGGTTTCATATACAAATTTTTATTTTAAGAAATAATTGATTTAACCCTTTTTATTAATTTATTAATAGGTAGAATAGTAAAAACATATAGGGGGTGGAAGTCATTGTAATTACTACCTTTTACTCCATAGCCTTTAATATCTTTAAGGTGACTTTCATCAAGATAAGTACCAAACATTTTATCCCAGAATGTGAAGTTCATCGAGAAATTAGAATCATAGTGCTTTGGATTATCAGAATGATGCAACCAATGAAGTGCAGGGCTCATTAAAACATATGAAATGGGTTTAGGATATATAATTTTAAGAGAGCTATGGCCCAGTATTGCCGAAAAAAAATCAATAGATTTATAAATTCCAAAAATCATAAATGGGAGAAAAATTCCTTGGGTTAAATATTCATTAATAATAAGACCATTCAAGGCTGCAATAGGGGTAAGAATGAAAAAAGGAACTATTCCAGAAAGCGGAGAGCTTCTATCTTTGCTGAAAATTGTCATTTCTGTGGCGGAATGATGAAATTCATGCAGATCCCATACCCAAGGAATGATATGTTCTAATCTGTGTTGCCAATAACTCACAAAATCAGTTAATAACACCGCAATTATAAATATCAAAACAGCATTTGATCCTGATAATTTTGGTACTAAACTTACAAAAATACCATGGAACCACTTACTTAAACCATCATTAAAAGTTGACATCCCTAATGTCAAGAAAGTTACAACAAAAGAGAATTGAGCAATTATCAAAGCTCCAAAAAAGTACCAAATATCTGCATATTTATATCCTTCTGATAAACTCATTCTAGAAAGACTCGATTTTTTAAAACCTTTCAATCCGTCAGACTTGTTTATAAATATCTCAAAAAGTGTGACAAAAACTAATGGTATAATGATAAATAACATTTTTATAACTGCCATTAAACTAAATCCATTCAAGCCTTCCCTTGAAAAACCAAAAAATTGTATAATTCCATTAACTGAAAATGATGAAATAGGGGATACATCTCCTGCGGCCCTAAGGCCAACAAGAAAAAAAGGTATAAATAAAATAGCGGCCCAAATACTTTTTCTTAATTCTTCTTTATCCCTGAAGACCAAGAATTTTTCTGTCTTAGAGAGATCACTATTCATATCTAATCGAATAAATAAAGATCAAGAGTATTTTTAATTTTGTATGTATTTCAGAGATTATACAACATTTTCTAATAGGTTAAGAGTTTGAATAAAAAAGAACATATAAATGCTATGAATAAGAAACGGTCTTGATGATATATATCAATTATAAGTCTGATCCAATTTTACTAATTTGTAAAAATTCAAAAATAAAATTCATTAATAATTAATAAATATTACTTTTACATTAAATATCCCCATTTCTTAAATGTTGACGTTTTCTCGCGATCACAACTTTCAATTAAGGAAAATTAAAAGATTTTCTTTAATTGGATAGAAAACAGAAAAATGTGGCGAAGATCAATCCAAATGATTTAAAAATTATGCGTCGATTGGTTTCAGGAATAGTTGGTTTAACAATGCTATTGGCTGGCTGCGCCGCCTCAAGTCAAAAAAATAGTTCTAGACTGGATTTAATAAAACAGCGCAATGAATTGATTTGTGGAGTAAGTGGAAAAATACCTGGATTTAGTTTTCTTGATAGTGATGGTAATTATCAGGGATTAGATGTAGATATTTGCAAAGCATTTGCTGCTGCGATAATAGGTGATTCAGAAAAAATCCAATACAGACCTCTTACTGCGGCAGAAAGATTCACAGCTATTAAAACTGGTGAAATTGATCTGTTATCAAGAAACACCACTTTTACTCTGAGTCGAGATGCCTCTGAAGGCAATGGACTAGCTTTTGCACCAGTTGTTTTTCATGATGGTCAGGGATTAATGGTCAAAAAAGGGAGTGGCATTAATGTTCTTGAAAACCTTGCAAATAAATCCATTTGCTTAGGTTCAGGAACAACTACTGAGCAAAATATTAATGATGCGTTTGAAAGTGCGTCACTTCCTTATACACCAATCAAATATCAAGATCTTAATCAAGTAGTTGCAGGATATTTACAGGGTCGTTGTTCCGCTATGACTTCTGATCGTTCACAGTTAGCAGCTGCTAGATCGGGTTTTAAAAATCCAAAAAATCATATTATTTTAGACAATGTGCTAAGTAAGGAGCCACTTGCCCCAGCCTCTGATGGTCAAGACCAAAAATTAGCTGATGCGATGAGGTGGGTCATTTTTGCTCTTATATCTGCAGAAGAGCAAGGAATAACAAAATTAAACATTGACGAAAAAGTGCAACTTGCAAAAAACAATCCTCAATTAAAACCATTAAGAAGATTTCTTGGTATTGACGGAGGACTAGGAGAAAAAATTGGTCTTAGTAATGACTTTGTGGTTAAGGTAATTAGCACAACCGGTAATTATGGAGAGATTTATCAAAGACATTTGGGAGCAAATAGCGACGTACCTATTCCCAGAGGATTAAATGAACTGCATAACAAGGGAGGTATACATATTGCACCACCCTTCAACTAAAAAATAAATTATTGATAGAATGAATAGAAATCAAAAAATATTTTCACAATTTGGAATTTGTATTATCTGTATTAGTGTAATTGGCATTTTAATTAATAATCTAACAATAAATTTAATAAGAACCGGTCTTGGTTTTAATTTTAGTTGGATCTTTAAACCAGCAAGTTTTGCTTTAGCTGAACATGTCTTACCCTATTCATCTTCAGATAGCTATGCTTGGGCATTATTTATAGGTTGGCTCAATAGTCTAAAAGTAATAATCTCATCATTACTTTTAGCTACTTGCTTGGGGACACTAATAGGTTTTGCAAGAACAGGCAAAAACTCATTACTAGGTCTATTTTCAGCTGGTTATATAACAATTATCCGTCAGACCCCTCTTTTGCTTCAACTGATGTTTTGGTATTTTGTTGGGTTCTTAGGTCTAAAAAATAATATGTTTTTCCATATTAAAAATATATTTAAAATTTCAAATCAAGGAATAGAATTTTTAGGATTAACTCTATCATCAGAGTTTTCAGCATTATTATTTGGTCTAAGTATATTCACCAGTGCTTATATAGCAGAAGTAATTCGTGGAGGTATCCTTTCCGTCTCTCGTGGACAATGGGAAGCTTTTAGGAGCTTAGGACTCTCAGAGAGAAAAGGTCTGTTAAAAATCATAATTCCACAAGCATTACCAGCAATCATTCCAGGTTTAACTAGTCAATATCTCAATCTTGCAAAAAATAGCACTCTAGCAATAGCAGTTGGATACTCAGATATTTATGCAATAAATGATACTATTATAAACCAAACAGGAAGAGCAATCGAGTGTTTTCTTATATTATTAACTAGTTTTTTATTATTAAACCTATTAATAAGTAATAGCATGGAAACTATCAATAAGATAATTATTAACTCAAGAAAATATAATTAATTCATGCTGAATTTTACTTTAATTAAAATTTTCTTTAAAAAACTAAGGAAGACTTTGTTTTCGAATTCATTCAATACTATTATCAGCTTATTACTTATAGTAATAACTTATTTATTTTGTTTAAATACTTTTAAATGGCTTATATATAACGCTAATTGGGAAGTTATAACGTCGAATCTACCTTTATACGCATTTGGTAGCTTTCCAGCTGATGAGCGGTGGAGACCTGCTGCTTGGCTTATTAGTCTTCTAGTACTAAGTCTCGTCACTCTCTTTGGTCCCAAGTGGAAATGGCTACATAAAAATCTACTTATTGCATGGGCAAGTACGATCCCTTTAGGTCTTTATTTACTTTATGGTGGTATTGGTTTATCCCCTATAATGAGTAGACATTGGGGGGGGTTAACTCTAACTATTCTACTGACCGTTTGTAGCTCAATTTTATCATTACCGTTAGGGATAATTTTGGCACTTTGCCGCCAGAGTTCAATACCGTTAATTCAGAAGTTAAGTTCAATCTACATAGATGTGATGAGAGCAATTCCTCTTATTGCAGTGCTTTTTTTTGGTCAACTATTAATACCTTTATTCCTTCCTGTAGGAATAGAAATTGATCGTGTTTGGAGAGCTATCTTTGCATTCACTCTATTTGTCTCTGCCTACATAGCTGAAGATATTCGTGGCGGATTACAATCAATACCTAATACTCAAATAGAAGCAGCAAATAGTCTTGGACTTAATCAATATCAAATAATTCAACTTATATTAATTCCTCAAGCCTTACGCATTGCATTACCAGCTCTGACTAATCAATCAATCGGACTATTTCAAAATACATCTTTAATGGCTATCTTAGGATTAGTGGAATTACTTGGGGTAGGTAGAAGTATCCTGGCTAATCCAGAATTCATTGGTGAATATATTGAAGTTTATGTTTGGCTAGCATGTGTCTATTGGTCGGTTTGTACAATCATGGCTGTTCTTGCAAGATATCTTGAAAAAAGAATGACTATTAATCAGGCAAATTTCTGATATTTCATGAAACAACCTATTGTTATTGCTAAAAATCTCACCAAGTCGTATACGAAAGGATTGCGAGCTCTTGACAATGTTTCCCTTACAGTCAATCAGGGTAAAGTCCTAGTAGTGATGGGTCCTTCAGGATCAGGGAAAAGTACGCTGATTCGTACTTTTAATGGCCTTGAAACTTTTGATAGAGGAGAACTAAATGTTTTGGGAATAAAAATTGATTCCACTCATGATGAACGACAAATACAAAGAATAAGAAGAAGGGTAGGAATGGTTTTTCAACAATTCAATTTATTCCCTCATCTATCAATCTTGGAAAACATCACACTCGCTCCAATAAACGTACAAAAACGTCGTCAAATTGACGCTGAAGAATATGCCATGTATCTCTTGAATCAAATGGGAATAGATTCACATGCTAACAAATACCCAAGCCAACTTAGTGGGGGTGAGCAGCAACGAGTAGCCATAGCGAGAGCTCTAGCCTTAAAGCCTGAACTACTATTATTCGATGAACCCACTAGTGCTCTAGATCCAGAAAGAATCAACGAGGTTCTAGATGCAATAAGAAGACTTGCTGAACAAGGAATGACAATGGTTGTCGTAACACATGAAGTTGGTTTTGCAAAAGACGTAAGTGATCAAGTTTTATTTATGGATTCAGGTAAAGTAATAGAAAAATCTACTCCAGATATTTTCTTTTCTAATGCAAGACATGAAAGAAGTAGAAAATTTCTGAATCAGCTTGATAAGCACTCCTAAAAAACCAATTAAAAACAATAAATACAAATAACATTTAAATTCATAAAAAACTTTTAAAACTTTGAATAATTAAACTAAAAACAGCTCCCTATTATCGCGACGTACTTCCTCAGTAAACTATTACCGCTATTTATTCTGCCACTAGGATTTAGCCTATTGTCCCTATTTTTCATTTTAAAGAAGCCCACGAAGAAGAAAATATTATGTCTGATTCTTTTTCTATGGACTTTCAGCATTGGTTTCGTAGCAGATTTGCTTTGGAAGTTCGTGGAATATCCATGGCAACGAATTGATGAAAGTAATGCTCCAGTTGCCGATGCAATAGTTGTCTTAAGTAGTGGAGGTAGGCACAAAGTACCAGGAGAGTCAAACATTCATGAATGGAGAGATCCAGACAGATTCTTTGCTGGAATATCCTTGTTTCGAAAAGGAAAAGCTCCAAAGCTATTTTTCACAGGTGGAACAACTCCGTATGAGATCCAATCAAAGGATGAGGGGACTTTATACAAGAGAAAAGCGATAAGCCTTGGTATCCCTTCGCATGCAATAACGACTACAAGTAAAGTAATCAATACCGCACAAGAAGCTATTGAAATAAGAAGACTGCTCAATCAACAAAAATCTCCCTCCCAAATTCTTCTTGTAACTAGTGCTTTCCATATGAAACGAGCAAAGAAGCTATTTGAGCGCCAAGGCTTATTAGTGCATCCTTTCCCAGTTGACTTTATAACTTCAAAATCTTCACCATGGCAAAGCCCTTATCAATGGATACCTAATTCTCAAAGTCTGTATAAAAGTTCGAGAGCTTTACGTGAAATCTTAGGAAGAACTATTTATAGATCTTGGTAAAACAAAAATATTAAATTAATCAAAGCAAGAACTAGTTATAATAAGTCAATGAAGCTTTTGAATTGAAAAAACAATAGAGTTTCACCTTAGTATGGATTAAATTATCAAGTCTTTTTGAAAAAAACTGAGAATTACTTAGAATTAATAAAATCAAAAAGCGTCACCTGCTATGATCTGTCAGAAGCTCCTTAAGCGAGATAATTTCTTAAAACATTCAATTCTTATTTGTATAGAGCAAAATCACGTATTTAATTCTGTTCTATATAAATAAGAACGGTCAAAATAACATTAAACTATAATATAAAGTTTAATTCAATGTATAATCTTCTACAAAATCTCTTCCTATTAACAGGGTCAACAATAATAGGTTTAACTATTGTAAATATTTACACATTCACCTGGCTGAATTCTGTTGACCAACGTTCGGGTTTCCCTAGACAATCACTTAAGTATATACCTGCATTAAATAGATGGAAATACCCGGATATCTATAAGAAGTATCTAGATAAAAGGGTAATGATAGTTGGAGATAGTTACGCAGAAGGATACGGAGATTCCTTTGTTAAAGGTGATTATAACTATTCCTTTGCGCATCATTTAAATTTAATAACGCCATATTCTTATTCATTAAATGCTAATGGAGGATCATTCCTAGCTCGACAACTATTTCTCCTAAACAACTCTATAGAAGGTGAATATGCACCATCAGTAAGTCACCAAGTTAACTTAGGCAAAAAGCCGAGATTAATTTTAACTTTTTATGAAGGTAATGACTTGGAAGATTATTTCAGGGATAAAAAGAGAAAAAGCTGGATTAATGGGAAAAACCATCACAAATCGATCATACAAAGATACTTTCCAACAGGTGAGATATTAGCTAATTTTTATCATTATAATATTAAAAAGCATGTGAATAATTTAATTATTTCATTCAATAAAATACCTTTATTCAAGTCAAAGGTTAAAGATGAGGATGATACTTTAAAAAATAATTATACGATAAAACAATCAAATAATATTTGCATAAAAAACAATTGTCTACGAGTTCCAAATATGCAATCTGCATCTCCGCAACTTACAAATGCACAAGTTAAGGAAGCAATAAATTTCACAGTCTCACATATTAAAACTTTTAAAGATAAGTATAATGCCCGCATTTGTCTAGTTTATATACCTTCTCCCGCGACGATATACTCTCCAAAAAAGATATATTATAAACGCTATAATCATGGTCCATTAAATCAAAGTGGAATGGTTTATACAAGTGTAAATACTGCTAATTCCAATTATATTCGAACCTTAATAATGAACAATTTAAGAAAGATAGATATTTCAATGATTGACTCAACTTCTCATTTAACTACTAAGGCAAAAAGTCAATATCTTCATGGAATTAATGACCATAAACATTTTAATTATCAAGGCTATAAATTCCTAGCGGAATTTATAGCAAAAAACTTTGATCAATGCCTAGAAGATAATTCATGATTAACTTGTATGCTGACAAGGCTTACAAGTTAATTGAGCTAGTAGCTAATTATACTATTCACAGTACAATTAGCTGCATTATTTTTTATACTTGCTTTCAGCTATACATTTATTCATACACCATTAACTTCAAAAGTTATTTAAAGAAATTGACTAACTAATAATACAGAATCTTAGTAAGAAAGGAATAGTCAAGATCTAAGATAGACTAGATATATAGGTAAATCAGAAATCAATTAAATCTTGATCTAAATAGTATAATTATTTGATAAAATTCATCTTTAAATTCAGTAAAAGATTCGGTTGATTATTTTACTGACAATATACCTAATGAAAAGTAATCAAGAAAAGGTTCTAGTAACTGGTGCGTCAGGTTATATAGCCCTGCATTCTATCCTACAATTATTAAAGAAAGGATATAATGTAAAAGGTTCACTAAGAAATTCGAATCGCGAAGATGAAGTAAGAAAATCATTAGGTACAGAATTTAACAATGAAAAACTTGAATTTTGTACATTAAATCTACTCAATGATGAAGGTTGGGAAGATGCTGCCTCTGATTGTGATTATCTTTTTCATATTGCTTCTCCATGTTGTATCGAAGAACCAAAAAATGAAAAGGACCTTATTGCCCCTGCATTAGAAGGAACATTAAGGGCATTGACAGCTGCGCATAAATCTAAAGTCAAGAAAGTAGTCCTAACTTCATCAATAGGCTCAATAGCTTACGGTCATAACAAGAGCTACTGTAATCCCAATGATTGGACTGATACCACAAAGAATGTAGGGGCTTATATAAAAAGTAAAACAATAGCCGAAAAAGCAGCTTGGGATTTTGTTAACAATCAATCAGATGTATCATTTTCATTGACTACTATTCATCCTGGAATGGTCTTTGGGCCATTACTTAGTAATAAAATAGAAGGAATGTCAGCAAATTTGATTACAAAAATGATTACTGGGAAATTTCCGGCTTTACCAGATATCTATTTTACTGTTGTTGATGTTAGAGATGTGGCGAACTTACATTTACAATCATTAACGAATAAGCAAAGTGATAATAAAAGAATAATTGCAACGTCTCAAAAAGGTATTCCATTCTTGCAAATATCAGAAATTTTAAGAGAACTTGGATTTAATAAAGCTCCAAAAGGTTTAATACCTACTGAAGTGATAAATTGTTTAGCAATATTCAATAGGGATATGAAAAGTACTTCCTCTTTGATTAAAAGAGGTTGCTATGGAGCAGACATAAGAGAAACAATGTCAATTTTTGATTGGGAGCCAATTCCTTTTAAAACAACCTTAAAAGATATGACTACCTCATTAAAGAAGGTTTTAAAGATGTAAGAAGAATACTAGAGTAGTTTATTAACATCTTACATTTGTTCTGAGATACCAAGGCACTAAAAAGATTAGTCATCTCTAACTTTCTTAAGCCAATATGGGAGGAAAGTCTTTTCCTTCTTTGCTGAATCATATAGATAATCAGAGGCTTCTTCTAATAAAACTGCAATAGTTATACGAACACTAGGGAATGTAAGGCCACAAAGGATAGCAATCAAAAAGATTATCTTCACTTTTTTTCCTAGGAATGTAATTGGTTCATCATCAAAACCTATTTTTGTTAGTCCAGTTATACAACAAAAAAATCACAAAGCCACCCACAAGCAAAGGTAAATTAATAGTAGTGAATCTTATTTTTCACCGAAAAATATAGATGATTTATAAAAAGACAACGTGTTGCAAGTACAACTACTTGCAACAAAAACATATCAACTTCTAATGTATTTCAGTGATACCACTATTATGTAAATAATCATAAATTTCAATGCTAGAAATATTTCTAGCATCTGTAATGCATACAAAATCTTTTGGGAATGCTCTTATTGATTGAAAACCATGACTAATAATACTAATTTGTCTATTCATGCTGAAAGGCATTTGATAATACATGATCTATCTATTTAATATAAATCAAGTAAAATTTAGATAGTGTATTGAAGATTGGTAAGTTCAACTAAATTGTTTATTTTATTGATTGGAATAACATCTAAGTTAAATACTTTTTAGAAATATTTAATAAGTTAATCTATTTTCATTACAATTGAATTTTAGTTTCGCAATCTTCAAAAATAATGAATCTTTTATTCTTTTAATTTCTCCATTTTCCCATAGCTAAACAATAGTATCTAAAGATTTTAATTTATAAAATAATCAAATTGATTATTTGGAAGATTACAAAGTCGTTCCTTCCATGATCTAATTTTAGATAGACTTAACTCTATTTCTTCAGGAGATTTGATGAACTTTTCAATTACATTGTAAAATCCTCTTTCACTATTTACATTATTAATTGGAGGGTACAATAAATAATCATAAAGTTTAGGATCGCCAAAAGAAACAACAGGAGTGGTATTTAGTAATGACTCAATTGAACAAAGATTTAAGATTGGACTGCTTAAGTTATCTATAACGATGTCGTGATAATATAGAATCTCTTCTAAATATCTCTTTCTTGGCAACTGTTCTACTAATTTTACAAAAGGATACTCGAGTAAAAGTCTATTTAAACGTTGCTCAGAATGATAATAAGAGCCTTTAATAATCATTGTTAGTTCAAAATTCAAAGGATAGAGCTTGTATAAATTTTTAAGTTGCCTTAAAGCAGTAGATACTCCTTTATTATCTACTTTGGCTACAGTATTACTTGAATAATGAAATGTTGATGGTATTAGTAATTTTATTGTTTTGATATTGTTATTAAAAGTTGATTCTATATTTTCCTTAATCATACAAAACTCCAATACTGGCAAGTGTGGAAAATTAACAAATTTATTATTAAAAATATGTAAGATCCAATGATCTTGCTTGATCATTCGTTGAAAATTAGGATCTATGTATATATATTTTGCTTTCCAGAAACACCAAAAATGTAAAATAGGCGCAAAAATATTCGTATACAAACTATTTATAATTTTTTTGGGTTTATTTAGCTTTACCAAATTGAAAACAAAGGTAAGAGGTGAGAAAATTCTATTTAATTCTTCTCCATAGGTATAATTAGATTTTATAGGCACAAATAAGCTTATAAAATAAGCACCATAAGAATAAACTTTAGGTCTTCCAATTCGAATCCATATAACAAAAACTATTAAGCTGTTAACAAGTAAATTATATATTACCCCCCTATAACGCAATGAGATTTTTTGGAATTGTTCTGATTCATCTGATCCATCATCATGAAAACTACCAGTATCATGCTTATATTCTTCATCATTAGATTTATTCGTCTTAACATATACATAGAAAACTGAATATCCCCGTTTAGTAATGTAATTTGCCATTCTAGAAGGCAACCCACCTACCTCAATATCACTAAGAAGAAGTATCTTTTTTCTATCTATTGTTTTTTTTTTGCCAATTGATACCACTAAATAATTAATTTACTTCTTTGAAGAAGTTTGATATAGCATTGACGATAAAATCAATCTCTTCATTTCTGATCTGAGGGTACATAGGTAGAGACAGAACTTCATCACCAATTTCCGATGCATTCTTAAATGATTCTGCATCATATCCAGATTTCTTCATTAGAATAGAATAATTATTTAATGATCTATAATTGACTACAGTGCCAATATTAGATTTTTCAAGATACTTTATGAGTTTGTCACGATAATTACTTGATACTCTAATGGGGAATAAATGTCTTGCATGGATAACATTTTCATCAATAGCAATCAGATTTACCTCTTGAATATCTTTCAACAATTTTTGATAATAATGAGCCGCATTTTCTCTTTGTTTAAGTTTATTTTTAATTAATGGCAATTGAGGTCTCAATATAGATGCATGTAAATTATCCAAATTATATTTCCAGCCTAAAGTCTTTAAATCCCAGTGAGAGTAACCTTCCTTATGCCTGTCAAAAGCCATCTTTGAGACGCCATGAGATCTAAGACTTCTAAGCTTATTAGCCATTTCTAATGAATTTGTTGCTATGCAACCACCTTCACCACAGGTGACGTTTTTGGTTGCATAAAAAGAAAAACAAGCCGCATCAGATAGTGATGCTGGACCATAATTTTCTCTGGTTCCTTCTATACAATGCGCAGCATCTTCAATACATACTAAATTATTCTCTTTTGCCAGTTGAGATAAAGCAACCATATCGACCATTTGACCGTATAAATGAACAGGCATTATAGCTACTGTTCTTGAGGTTATATAGTTCTTGATCTTTCTAATATCTATATTACCTGTGTTTGGATCTACATCGCAAAAAACTGGCTTTAATCGTGCCTGAAGAATAGATAACGCAGTAGCGATATATGTCAAAGGAGTAGTAATAACTTCTGAGTCAGCTTCAAACTCATATGCCTCTAAGCAAAGTTGAAGTCCAGCAGTACAACTTTGAACAGCGACACAATACCTAGTATTTAAAAAGCTTGCAAATTCAGCCTCAAAGTCAAATACCTGATTTCCAGTAGTAAGTATTTCAGCTTTTACAGCTGAACTAAATGCGCCTATTTCACTTGCTCCTAATTGATGTTTATAAAATGGGATTTTCACTTGATTATTTTTTGACAATTCAATGTTTTATCTTGCAGCCTGGAATTATTTCAAGTTCAATATCTTTCACAAGCATATGAGGTAACCAAATATCTTGATTGTTTCTATACCATTCAACTAATTCAGACAAAGAACTTTTTAGACTTTGCGTAATTTTCCAACCAAGCATTTTTTTTGCTTTTGACGAATCACACGTATGCCTAACGACCTGCCCGGGTCTCTCATCAATAAAATTAATTTTTGCATTAGAAAATTCATCGGCTACCAATTCTGCTATCTTCTTAATAGATATCGAATTATCTGAGCCGATATTAAATACATCGCCCTTATACGAAGATAAATTTTTATCAATTAAGGATGCCAAAAAGTTAGTCGTATCAAGGACATGTGTCCAATCTCTCTCCGCCAAACCATCACCATGGACAGGTAATAACTCACCATTAATAGCACTTGTTATAAAACGAGGAATAGCTTTCTCCGGATGCTGGTAAGGACCAAACTGATTAAATGGTCTAATGATAAGTGAATTTAATCCATAAGTTTTAGCATAAGAATATACAAGCCTATCTGCGCCTGCCTTCGCAGCAGCATAAGGACTGCAAGGATTCAATGGATGAGTTTCATCCATATTCTCTGTTTCAGCAGTACCATAAACTTCTGACGTTGATAAATGAATAAGAGGAATGCTAATTTTTCTTTTACTAGATTGCCTTAAGACACAGTTAGATACCGACTGTGTACCCATTACATCGGTATGAAAAAACTGATAATTATCATATATTGATCTGGTCACATGTGTTTCTGCGGCTAAATGAAAAACAAAATCTACATCGCAAATTATATTATCCATTAGCTGACCATTAGCTACATCACCAATTATCAATTTCAATTTGTTTTTACTAATATCTCTAAGATTAGGTAAGTGACCTGCATATGTAAGTAAATCAACGACAATAACTTTTTCGACAATTGGGTTGCTAACCAACTTTCTAACAAGATTTGAACCTATAAAACCTGCTCCTCCTGTAACCAGTACTCTCATCTAGTAATCTTTTACTTGTTTAAATATTCTATCACTTGTTGTCGGCCATGTATCAGCAAGTAATGGATTATTGACAGTTTAATATCTGAATTGTTTTCTTTGTAATTATTCCAATACACATTAATAGACTCTGATTTATACAAATCTAAATCTAAATAATTTCCAGCTGAAACACCTGACATGTATTCTGTACATCCAACTTCCTTTAATAAAGCTAGTAAGCGAAGATTTCTTCGTTGACGGGCATCAGTCATCAAACTATATTTAGAACTTGAGTAATTGATATCACTAGATCTAATTAATTTAGTTTTTATATTTAGAATTTCACAAATGTTCGCTGTATGAGAAATCACGGCTTCCGAAAGAAAATCAATTTTATTGAGTTGGTCAGAATATATATCTTCTAACTCTGAAAGATACTTAGAATGTTTATAATACAGTTTTAATAATCTTTTATGATTAGAGAATTGTTCTAAATTTGATAATTTAACTCTATTCAAGATTCGCTCATTTAAATTATTTGATAAAGATTTTCTATCAATAGAGAGAGTAAGCCATTTCACTTGCTCGTTGACTAAAATCTTATTCCTATTTCGCCAGCCATTATTATCATATTGAACGTCATCATAAAAAATAAAAGTGTCTGCCCATTTGACCATATGAAAATAACCAAGCCAAGGAATATAAGAAGGTTGTATAACTGCTACTTTCATTTTCTATTTTTTGCCCATATAGCTATAGAATTAAGAGAATGAATAATTTGAGAAGTTTTAAATGCTAAGCCCTTACTTCTCTCAATTTCGCTAAAAGCCGCTTCTAACCACTCTATATTTAACCATCCATCTTCAAAATCTTTAAATATATCATTAAGGCGTAAAATCCTAGAAATAATTTCAACTTTTGATTTTATTAAGTATGGATAAAGTGGAAAAACAAAACCTTCTTTCTTTCTATATATAAGTTCAAAAGGTAAATAGCTTTCAGCTACTTTTTTCAATGCATATTTAGTTTGATTGTTTCTAATTCGATAATTATCATCTAAAGTATATACATATTCCCATAAATCCTTATCAAGGAAAGGTGACCTCGGTTCAATACTATGTGACATAGAAAGTCTATCTATATAAGTTAATACACCATAAGGAAATAACATTCTAGATTCAAATATTAATTGATTAAAGATTGGATTTCTTTTCTCCATTGTAGTATTAATTTTTTCAATTAGCTTCTCAACTTTTAGAGTCTTATTCTTTAAATTTTTAAATTTCATATTGTTCTGCATATGACTTGGTAAGAACGACAGCATATATTCAGCATGAAGATCTTGAGCATTTTTTGTAGAGAATACATTCGATTTAGTTGCCTCTCTATGAGTAAAATAGCTACCAAATAATTCGTCAGCACCATCACCTGAAAGAGTATATTTAGAATACTTTTTAATTTCATTAGCTACAAACCACATAGATGGAACTGATGCAAAAGGCTCGCCAAAACCTTTGAGTATAGTTGGCATAAAGCTATCGAGATCAGCTGGATCTATATTTATTATGTGATGCACTAAAGAATTTCTGGAAGAGACTTCCTTCGCAAGTTTCAAATCTAATGACTTACCTTTCGCTTCTTTTATTCCTTTATAAGCAAGAGTAAAGCTATGAATTTCTAATTTTGGATATAGGTCACGGATGATAGAAGTAATTAATGAAGAGTCTAATCCACCGCTTAAATAAACCGATTGAGGCTTGCTTGAATCTATCCTTCTACGGACTGCCTCCCTAAGCAATTCATTTATATTGCTAATCACTTTCTCCTCACTTTGTACTGAAGAAATTGAATATTTTCTTTCAAAATTATCATAAAAAGAAGAAGTTAAAGATCCTTTAGCAAAATCATATTTTATAATTTCACCAGGCTTCAATCTTTTAATACCTTCATATACTGTTTCTCCATCAACTGTTGACTTATAAAGAACAATATTAGTTAAAGCTTTTTCATTTATTTTTGGAAGGCTATCTTCTCCTAGAGTGCTTTTAATTAATTCTAATAAAGGCTCTATTTCTGAAGCATAAAAAAGAATATTATTAGAAAAATAATAAAAAATAGGTTTTTGCCCTAAAAAATCTGTTGCTAGATATGCGCTAGAATTTGTTCTATCTACTATAGATAATGCATACATACCATTGATCTTCCTGATTGAATCAATGCCTTCATCCATATAAAGAGGTATAAGAAGTTCTGTATCACAATGAGTTCCTAAGCTATAAACTGTATTATAAAACTTTTCTTTTAATTCCTTATAGTTAAAAATCTCACCATTTAAACTAACTACAAGATCTAAATCTTCATTTGATGCAAAAGGCTGCCTACCATTAATTTCATCCTGGAATGCTAATCTTACAGCTGCGCAAGTAAATATAAATTTATTGTCAAATGAGATTTCATGAAAATCGTCCGGGCCACGATGCTGGATTTTTTCACGAACCTTTCTTAGGGTCTCCACAGATAAAGATGTCCCAAAAGAGCCGAATATTCCGCACATAATTAAATACTAGTTATCAATTTTTGTATAGAAACATCAATCATCAAACTTTTCTCTTGAATTATAATTATCAAAATTATAATTGAGTTTACGATTAGTAGCTGGCTTTTCAGTAATAGGAAAGATCCTCATTTCTCCTCTCATAAAAGGTCCTTTGTTTTCATATTTTTCTGAAGCGACCTTGGGACTTACTCTAAGAGATATTAGCCTTTCAATACCCATTACCATACAAAAATGATTTATCCTATCTTGAAATAAATCTGGTTCCAAATAATCTTCGGAGGAAAGTAAAGCGGAGACTGTAATAGAGTCATAAACATTAGTATAACTTGATAATTTAATAAAAGATTCTTTCTCTTTTAATCCTATTGTAGATTCTGAAGATTCCACAATCTCACTCATTCCTTTAGTAAGTGCAACATTTCTTACTATATCAAATGTAAAAACTTTCCATACTATAACTCCCATTAATTTTCTATATATATAAACTATTTTCTCCATTAATCTTTTATAAGTAATAGGTAAAATTCCAAAGTATTGTTTTATGATAAATATATAAACCAAAGCACGAATAAATACAGCAAGGAAAATTAAATTTATATTGATAGAGTTGATATCATTTAAAATAAGTAAATGGTATATAGATAATGAAGCAATTGACGGACAAAGCCAAGAAAGTCTTGTGAAAGGTGTAATACTCAAAAACATTAATGCAATCAAAAGAAATCCAACAAAAGCGAATTTCGTGTTTGCAGATACAATAAGCAAACCAGCAATTAATTGTAATAATGGTCCTAGCCAGTTTAAGATTAATCGATTAAATTCTATAAATTTAATATATAAATAAACTTTAGACCACATTGGGTTTAACAGGCCTAAAGCAAAAGATAGTGGCACTTTGTTAGTGTCCAAAATTTTAAATAAGCCTGCTGAAATAAATATAAATCCGAACTCAACATATATTACAGAGTAAATAAATCCAATTATCCAATTTAAGAGCAGCAAATGAGATTGATTCAATAGAATATATTTTGTATTAAGTAAATAATGACTTGTCAAAGTTAATGTAAAAAGAAATGTGAAATAACCTGGAGCCCCTAAACCACGAGAAAGAGCCTTAAATCTATCTCTAATAAAACATATCCATGTAGTTAAAAGTAAAGGTACAAGTAGTAGCCAAGAGTGAACAAAAAAAACAAAGCAACTTAATATTATACTAAAAATTATTGTGAAACTATTAGTTCCAAATCTAGAGATCCAATCACTATCAATGTAATAACTGTTTCTCGTATTACTTGATTGGTATATTTTATTAAAGCATATATATATAAGTGGATGTAGAGAGATTAAAAAAAGAAAAATTTCAATAAAAGGCTTTAAATCTGAAGGAATAAGCATAACATAATTGATTGAATATTAATTGCTATTTAACTAGGAAGCTGCAGTAACTTGTGGTTTTGCATTCTTGATAACATTTAGCCATCCATAGTTCCAATCTCTAATCCCCGCTTTCCAAGCTGAACAATTTTTACATGGTGACAACTCACCTGCTTTCCCATTTATATGAGCCTGCCTATAACTTTTAAATATATTATTTTGCCATACTTCTTCTATACTCGAATCATAAAGTGTAGGGAACTTATGTGCAGTAGTAAAGCTAATATCTTGCCCACACAATGCAAATTGACCAAGTGTATCGATATTTAATCTCTCAAACAACCAAACACAAGGACTTAGATTAGAAAGGTCTTCTACATCATTCTGATAATCACCGTATAAATTGTTATCTATAGAGTTATCTAGATTTATATTAGTATTATCATCCCAACTTAAAAATTTTCTAGTAATTACATTATCAACCTTAACTTCATTTCTCCAAAATCTTTCTGCTGTCTCAACATCTCCTAATGCTTTCTGCCTGATCATTGACACAACTATATTTGTATCACTAGCTTTCTTCTGACTTCTCACCTTTAGCGCTTCACGAATATTGTTAACTTGATCTTCCCATCTTTTATCAATACTTCTGGGATCCTTCCCTGATATTGGAGGTCTAAGCTTGCTATAGGTGTAAGCATCTGCAGCATCCATAGAAAATTCAATCATATCAACACCAGAATCAATTATTTGCTGAAGCCTCCTCCGTCCCGCAGCATCCGGTCCAAACATAGAGCCATTGGTGTTAAGCCAAACTTTTGCACCTTTACTTTTTGCACTGGATATCATATCTGGCAATTCAGGATGCAGTAATGGTTCTCCTCCTCCAGTACACCTTATATAGCTTCCATATTTTGCACATTCATCAGCTATTTTGTCCCAAAGTATTCGCGGAAGTCTATCTGCTTTATTGGCTTTATAAAACTTTCTTAAATCACTATTTTCATCTGTATAAGGACAATTTGGACACCCAAAATTACATGGATAAACAATAGAAACCACTACCATCAGAGGGAATGCACTTGCATCTCTATGAGTCAACAACTCTTGGGAGTTCATTAATTTGTGTAGGCTTCTTTATTTTGGGTTAATTTAGCATATAATTTTTAGTTTGCTATTGATATCAATTCAGTTTGATTTCTGGTTCACTTTTTACAAGGTCTAAGTAGATTTTTAATATTTAGCTTAAGATATATATATTCTGAAGTCTTGCCAATTTACATGAGTTTCGAATAAATAACTTTCTTCTTACTTTAGAGAAAATAATATAAATTATATCAGAAAATATGCGAGGAAACAATGACATTAATATGGAAATTTTTCCTAAGAATTTGTCACCAGTAATCTTAAATATATTTATTATTGCATTAGAACGGATAGACATGTTACCTTTATCATCAACTAAAATTATACTTTGAGAACTTAGAGTCTTAATCAGCTGAAGATCTATATCCTTGCAAGGTAAAAGATTGGCTTCAGGCATAACATAAATATTATACCTTGTTTTACTAGATTTTCTATCTAAAAATCCAATAAATCGACTGCATACTACGCATTCACCATCATAAATTATGTAATAATTTCTTCGAAAATTATTTGTTTTTAGGTCATTCATTGTTAATAGAATTAAAAATTTGTTAGGAATTTACTTTGAAAATTACTCTAATTAAAATACAAATAACATCATATTTTACCAAAAATCTTCTTTCAATTGAGATATATATTTATCTTCGCCACTATAAATTATTAATTCATCTTTAAGTATTATCTGGCCAGTTCTTATTTTCTTATTATCCATAAAATGAATATTATTGATTGCCGAGAATAAAGCAATACATCCACATCTAAATGATATTTCTAAAATATGATTTCTATTAAGTTTAGTGGGAATAAATGCAGCCTGAGTTATTGGTTTTCCTAGATCTACTAATTCAGTAACCTGATGGCAAGTTGCTCCAAAAATCCTTGAGCCATATTGAATTGCATCATCTACGACCTTCTCACCAATACCTCCATTAAATGCTGGTAATAAAGAGTAATGCAAATTGATTAAGTTACTAGAAACAGCCTCAATAAATTCTTTACTTAAAATCTTATATATTGTGGTTACTACAATATCAGGTTTTCTTTTTATGATCCAATCTATTGACTTTGACTCAAAATCTTTTTTGCCTATTGTTAAGTGTGGAAGAGATTTTTCTTCAGCCCATTGAGAAGCTCCACAATCCCTATCTGCTAATATTTGAATCTCTATATTTTTAAAGACATCATATTTACTGATTTGAGATAAATCATAAAGCTTCTTTGCTGTACTTCCACCTCCAGATGCAAGGAATAAAACTCTCACTTTCTTTCTCAAATATAATTTCTTTTGATATATTGTATTATATTTTGAAGTTTATACTATGCCAAAGAAATGTGCGATTTGAGACAATTTGAAATTAAAACATAGTTTTAGCTGTCCAAGTATATTAGTAATATACCAAGCCTATTTCATATGAATAAATTAATCCTTCTTTTAATTAATTAGTTTGAATTTTGAATCAACTACTTTTTATTAGTTTAATCATTAGGTTTTGTATTCCATGGGGCTTCTTTATGATTATTAAGAAGAGTCTCTATTAAATTCCAAGAAGATTTTTCATAGTCTTTTAAAAAATCATTAAAAACTTGAGCAGCAGAATTATCAGCTCCATCAGATATTACGCGTACTATTAAACATGGAACTTTTTCCTGAAAAGCAACTTGAGCAACAGCTGCTCCCTCCATTTCAACTGCACATAATCCAGGTAGCTCTCTAGAAAGGTTTTCAAGCACAGATTTATCTGCTATAAATTTATCTCCAGTAGCGATTAAACCAGTCTCAACCTTGCCAAAATGCTCGATTAAATTTTTAGCAATTGAATCTTGCAATGAAGCAGTAGCCCATTCAACCCATTGATCCATTAAAGCTATTTTTTCTTTCTTAAGGGCCGGTATGACATATTTCTGAAAAAGTGGCCTTGCATCCATATCATGCTGCACCAATTCGGTTGGTAGGACAATATCCCATTGTTTAAGGTCTGGCTTTGCTGCACCTGCAACACCCGTAAAAAGAAGGAGATCTATCTCTCTCCCTCTACAAGATTGACCTAACAGTCTTGTTGCCGCTCTAGCAGCACTAACTTTCCCCCAACCGCTCCATGCAGCGGAAATATAAACAGACGGAGATTTTGCTCCGGACTCATACCATTCTCCTGAGATAATTTTCAAATCTCCCCAATTCGTTTCAGAAAGATTCTGCAAATTTCCTATTGTAGAACCGATTTCTTCAGGCATTGCGCATAAAAGTCCAATATGCATAGGACTGACTGGAGAAGAAATAGGCAATATATTGAAAGGAGATATTCCTTTTTAAAATAAATCACTTATGACCAATAATCTGCACAAACTAATAACTGAACATAAAGACTTCCCTCAAGAAGGAATTGCATTCAAAGATGTTTTGCCTCTTCTTCAATATCCAGATGTCTTTACTAGTCTCATTAACAATATGTCTAGTAGTGAAATATTTAAAAATTCAGATGCAATTCTCTCTATTGATGCAAGAGGTTTTATTTTTGGTACAGCAATAGCAATAAAGTTATCTAAACCGATGATAGTTGCAAGAAAGCCAGGTAAATTGCCAGGTGAGTTGATAACAAAATCATATGAACTTGAATATGGTATTAACTCACTATCTATTCAGAAAAGCGCAATAGAGAATTATCAATCTTTCGTAATTGTCGATGACTTATTAGCGACGGGTGGAACGGTGACTTGTGTTTCAGATATGATAAAGGAGGCAGGCAAAGAGATAAAAGGACTATCAGTAGTTGCTGAATTAAGTTATCTAAATGCGAAAGATTTACTGCCCTTTCCAGTGCAATCGCAAATAATTTTTTAAAGGCCAATCAATCTATAGCCTGTCATTACTGAGCACTAGCGAAAGCCATAATGATCTAGATGGCACTTTATTGGATTTTTATTTGCATTCAGATTGAGTCTTTATAGTTAAGAGATAGATATTTCACTCACAATTCTCGTCATTTAATTTTTCTGCCTCCTCATCTCCTAGATCTGCTGCCTTTTTCCAGTCTTCACACGCACCTTTCATATCTCCAATTTCTTTTTTTACATTTGCACGATTAAAAAATGCATCCGAGTCAGTTGGGTTGATTTTTATGACTTGCGTATAGTCCTCAATTGCACCAGTAAAATCTCCCATATTGAATTTAACAATACTTCTATTGAAATATCCATCCGCATATAAAGGATCAAAATCTAATGCTTTATTTTGATCAGAAATTGCTCCATCAAAATCACCCATATTACGTTTAGCATTGCCGCGCATCGAATAAACAAGACAAATCTGAGTAGGTGAAAGTTCTAATGCTTTGTTGTAGTCGAGTATCGCCTCTTCATAATTAGCAACCTCGAATTTATCTTGTGCTCTATTAAAGAAATATTCATAATCTCTAGTTTTTGTAATTAGATCACTCTTCTGTCTTAAAGCAACTATCAACCATACACTTACCACAACTACAATTAATCCAATCACATAATCTTTATTGACTGTTAACAAATACAGACTTACCGCTATCGCAGTACCAACCCCAATAGAAATTGCAGTATTGCGCGGTTTCATGTTGACGTCTTGCTCCAATCACACTGACTTGAATACCTTTCATAGATGTGAGTAAAGTATTTTGCAACTAGATGTTCTTGAAAATTCATAGGACCTTTGAATAATTCAGCGACTGCTCTTCCGTATATATCTTCAGTGATGCACTTAATGGTTACTGTTGAGCGAGCAACTAAATCATTGAGATTATTCCTTGATACTTTCACCGTGCTTCAATCCGCTTTTTCACCTCTCAATTCAACAGTATCAATACAAGCAAGTCTTATCTTTTCACCCTCTGTTGCTGTACTGTATCTCAGTAATAGCAGCTTTGAATTGTGACTGTTGGAAGTTCAAGAGAGTTTGGGTAAGAGATCAAAGTTTGGGAGAGCACAATCATCGCCAACACAAAAACGAAGGTCTCTCTCGGGCAACCATATGCCAATTCTAAGTAAGCCCCATAAGGCATAATAGAAATCACCAGAAACTGAGTATCCGCAAACGACATAAAACTGTCAAAGGGTAAGGGTAGTTTGTTTATAAATAGATCAGAGAAAAATTAAGCTAACCGCCAAAATAGCTCGTTAAGAATCAGATAATTGATCAAGGTAAATGTAATTTATAAGCATCAATTTGTTTCATTTTTACTAGACGGTTTAGCGTAACAAGAACGAATATAAAAACTGGGTTTACTAATCTTGCAAAGATATATGTTCTTATCTCCAAAAAATGCAGAATTCTTTTATAGCAATGCAGAATTTTTCAGCACTAGTAAATTACATGCTTTAGATCAATATTTGAGCAATAACAGCTCTAATTATACGCATCAACAAATACACCAGATAATTGAGAGTCTATTAATTCAGAGAGGGGAAAAAATATTGAAGCAGGAAAAATTATATCTAATTAGGAAATTGGAGAGATCATTTTTAATTTCTAATCCCATGGGAAGACTTAGCGCAAATATTATTGGATTAATAACTAAAATCTTGATCTCAAAAAAATTGATTCAAATTAAGAAATACAATTCTCCTTAGTTAAAATTAAAAATTTTGAAGATAAATGTAGTGCCAAGGAATATATTTATCTTAGTAGAATAAATGATATCAGTCAGAAATTTCGATAGATTGAAAATGAATCATAAACAACCATTTAAGAAGGATGAAATTTCTTGTATAATTGATTTTCCGATAATTCAATTCCAAAGCATACAACATTATCAAAGTCTCCATTTTTATGCATAATACTCATATTATCTTTAATCTCTTGACTATTAAATAGTAATCCAAAATCACTACAATAGTTAGATAATATATTCATCGCAGCTTCATGATTAGTAAGGAATTCCTCGCAAAGTTCAGATAGATTTTCTTCATTCAAATTATTCATCATTTTTTTAAAATCATTAAAAGTGCTCATTTGATCACTTAGGGTTCGAAGTTATTTATTCATAACTTTTTTTTTAAAATGCTGTCATAACAAATATTGCTATTGAAAGTAATGGAATACTCATCAGCGTGTAACCTCATCAAAACAATAGGCACACAAACAACTCTCATTTGTAGATAAAATTTCAGGTCAACTTATCACACCTTTTATTTACATTGACTATTAAAAGAAGTTAATTTTGATTTTTCTAACAAGTATAAATTGAGACCAAGCTATGTACTTATTAATAGTATGTATTTATTAAAAAAGAGAGTAAATTGAATAAATAATAAGATGAACTTTTTTTCTCAATATGAATAAAGATTTAAGTCAAATGACAATTGAGAATCATATAAACCAATCTAATTATCCAACGCTATTCAAAGGGATATGGACAGGTGTTTTAATCTCTTTGATAGTGCATCAGTTTATTAACCATTAAAATCTTGAATTGTATTCAGCAATGGGTATGAGAATTTAATCTCCAAATCGATAATGCTTACGAACCGCTTGATTAACATCCCATCTACAGTTCATCCCTACTGGGAATATAACTAAGTCACCGGCACCAAAGGAGATTAACTACTGGCTAATAAAAAGCGGTCCTTGAGTGATAGCAAGTATTCTCAGGAAATTTGTAATTTCTATCCAAACTTTATCCAAACTCCTATTTCTTAAACCTAGAGGTCATAAAAGTAAGTACAAGGCAAATCCCTAAGACAAAAGATAAAAGCTTATAAAAAGATTCATTTTCTAAAAAGCCTGAATTATTTTTGGAATTACTATTCTCTAATGTTTTATTTGACACTTGATTCTCATCAGAAAAACTCAGAAAATTTTGAAAAGCGTTTTTTGAACTTTTATCTTCAAGGATCTGATTCCCACATTTGGTAAGATTTTGCTCAGCATTTGTTGATTCTACGTCTATTCCAAGAGAGTCAATAGCTTGTTCGGTCGGGATAGCAAATGCAATATTCTCAATACCAATTCCTCCTATTTTAGAAGTTACGACCCCAATAATTTCACCTCTGTAATTTATCAATGGTCCCCCACTATTCCCCGGGTTTACTGATGTATCTGTTTGTATTTGCTTTGTTATTCCACTTCCTCTTAATCCACTTACAATACCTTTCGTAATTGTTGTTCCTAAGCCTATTGGATTACCAATAGCAATAACATCTTCACCTACTTCTGGGTAGCCGCCATAACAAAAGGCGATAGGATTAGATAAATCTTTGGGTTGATATGCCTTGAGAAGCGCAATATCTATATCTTTAGCTCTGCCTATTACTGAAGCAGTTGTTGAACTATTGTCTTGATAATTAATCTGGACAGTTTCTGCTAGACCAACCACATGGCTATTTGTCAAAATCAATTCCTTCCCATCAATAAAGAACCCGGTTCCTTCATTTTTTTCAGTCTGAATCCTAACCGTATGCGGACTAACTCTCGAAATAACATCTTGAGTTTTATTAGTTTCCTCAATTGAAAAGCTTCTCTTTAAGGTTATTTTTGGTGGGATTAGCTCAGGTCCTTTTTTTTGAATCCTATGACCGGCAGCTTTTTCGAATAAAATTCGAGCTACTGAATCTTTGTATCCATATGCAAAGAAGAAAAACCTTCCTTTACTATCATCTCCGTAACCAGATCCTTTTGAACTAGTTGCTGAATCAAATTTAAAATTAGCCGTTGTTCCATCCGTGCATTCAACTGATCCAGTCCCCCAGCCCTTGTAACCAGTCCTTTGATACTGAAAGTCTCCTTGGCATTGAACATCAATAGTTGTTCCTGAGAACTGAATCTTTCCACTTCCATCTAGATATCCAGTTGCTGTACCTTTTAAAACTTCATCTCCATTGCCAGAAAAGACCACAAGCGGAACAGTTAATGAACATCCTGTCAGAAGAGCTGTTCCTGATATAGAGAATAAAAGAATTAACTTTTTTAAAAGGCTATTTATTTTCTCATCTCCAAAAACATCAAACAAATTTCTCATCAGATACTTTTAGCCTAAAATTTAATTCTCATTAAATTTAACTTCTACAAAAAAAGTTTGCTTCAACCTTTGTATAAATTCAACAATTAAATCAAAGCATGCATTTCAAAGCAGAATTTGAGAAGAGGACTAACAATAAATACTGGAGGTACTCTTCCCCTCATAAACATTCCGTTTTAGTCAGATTGAGACTGCATTGATAAGAGATAGTTACTTAATTCAGAATCATGCATTAATCCATCGCAATAAAGCTTTATTAGGGTCGCTAATTTCCTCTATAGAAGTGTAAAAATATTTATGCCAATCAGAGGCAGGTAATCCTGCAAAAAGCATCAAATTTAGTGGATAATCTTCTGAATCTGTACAGCGGCGAAAATCATCACGAAACAAAAAAGTTGGTTTACGCAATGCTATCGCGGCTCCAAGTTCAATCATGACTCCTTCATCTGGTGGCGTTCCATTCACTATTGCAAAAATACAATCAGATTTTTTCACATCTTCAAGATCAGCAACAGCAACCTTATGAGCCCAACCTCTCTGAGCTAAGTTGATTTGACTATTTCTTTGGAAGGGCTCCCAAACTTCACAACCTAATCCTTCAAGAACAGAAATAAACTCAGGAAGAAGCTTCTGACGCCATTGAATAGAAAATCCATATGGTGAAGCTAAGTAAATAATTTTTCTAGTCATTAGAGTTTGCACCTTTAATTCTTAAGTTCTTACAGTCTGCTGTAATGATTTCAGTAGTTCCATCAACATCACTACAGGGATTTGCCAAACTTTGCTTTGTGCAGAGAACAATCTCTGAGCATAGAAAAAGAAATAGTAGAGAAAATTTTATATTCACCTATAAATTATAGGTAATATTATATAAAATGCATAATGAAAAAGATAACGCAAAAGGAAAAGGTTTCCTCAATCTTTATTCAAACTTGTTTTTGATTGACACTCGATTTCAAGACTTTGTCATTTTTCATCAGTACCTAGTCTTATGGCTTAGAAATCCATTTATTAATCAAATTAAAACTTACTTGAAGAATGCTTATCAGTAGCCAAATAAATAACAAACCAGGACCAACAAAAACAATAAGCAGAAACCCAATGAATGCTAACAATTGTTTAAGAACAATAATTGCGTATTCAAAGTTTGAAGGTACACTATCTCCAAAAAATCTTATCGCCCTATCTCTTTCTTCATCAGAATATTTTTCTTCTTCTTGCTTGACAGTGCATGTAAAGCTAGGTTCTTTCTGCTCAGAAGTTCTATTACTAAAATCTGGAGAATAAAAACAACTTGTAATCGAATAAAGATTCTGATTTGGTATTGCTTTACGTTGATAGCAATACAAATTAAAAATTCCTGCATCCATTGCAAACATTTTCTTTTTGCAAAAATCAGGTCGTTCTACATTCTTTATTTGCGGCTTAACAAGTTCCCAATAGCGCATCCCGTTAGTCGTTGTATGAAAACCAAGAAATCCATTTGGCGGATGGGGATGGGGGTTTCTAATTAAAGGGGAAACTGTGCATGAAATCAAACCAGCTGGTATGCAATAAATAGCAAATTTGAATATTTTCTTCTTTAGCATGGAGAAGTTTCCGTTACTATCTGTTGGCTCTTATTAATAGAAACCTGATTGAAATAGAATAAAGAAATGAGGGTGAGAATGTTAAGCCATCCACACACATCCACATATTATAATATCGCTGAGATCCCATGGCACCAAAGGAGATTAACTACTGGCTAATGAAGTGTGAGCTAGAAGTAACTTCCAATCATAGCAAGGATATGATCTATTTTTAATATGTTTCTCTTAACTCTAATCAGTAATGTTATATGTGAAGTGCTAAATACCAATTGTGTAGTGTAAATAGGCATTAGTCTCTGTTTTCGACAAATAAGGCAGCTCTTGATATTGGAGAGTACCTGCGATCCTTTGATTGGGTCGTAATGCATATTCAAACCCTAGTGAAACAACGGGTCTCGTTCTATTAAAGTCATCCGTTAGGCTAACTGTAGTCAATCCTGACATCCCAGTAGGCTCCAACTTATCAACCGAGTGCTCAATGTCATACTCTATTCCGACACTGCCTTTTAATGATAGCTTTTGATTTAACTCGGTTTTAGACTTAAGCCCCAGTAAAACCGTCATTGACTTGTCTTCTATTTCATTAAAGCTCAGTGGTGAACTATTACCTGTCTCTGTATAAGCCTCTTGTGTGATGACTGCCGAGCGAGCAGCTAAATAAGGACGCAGCACAGTGTTATCACTATATTGATAGCCATACTGCAGTTCAGCGACATAGCTCTTTGCCTCTATCACTGTCTGTCCCTTGCCTTCCTCTGAAGTTCCTACTACCTCACGAGTGAACGTGGCATGTTTTTGTTGTTGTGCATTGGCGAGCTTTAATTGAAAACCTACATGGTTTGAATTCTGGTTCCATACAACCAGCCCACCGGTCAACGGCGTCTTGTCTGAAAGCTGAAAATTCGCAGGTGTTTTATGACTTAAGTTGCTATGGTAAAAACCTGCAATTCTGAGAGTGTCTGAAAACTTATAACCAGCAACCATCACGCCACTATTGGCTTCTGTTTTAGGAGTATTAATAGAGGTATATCTACTACCTAAAGAGAGACATATATTGTTTTCATCAAATAAATCACAGTCATAGGTGTTCATATTAGCAAAATTAACTTCAGTGACTGAGGTCATATTGTTCATACCAAGAACGACATTTGGCTTAAGAGTAGTGTTTACTGAGGTATTCGTATCAGGAGCTATATCTTGATTAGCCGCAACGACTAAATCCCAAATACTGCCAGAGCTATTTATGAGTGTCCAATCGAATCTTAAAGACCCAGCAACATGACTCCCAGAAGTACCGCTCGCTATTTCACTACTACTCAATCCACTAATGACAGAGCTATAGGTTGTGTCTGCTACCAAAGTTGAAGATGAATCAACGCCGAAGTTTGTTGTACCAGAGACACTACTAAACGTTATTTTACCAAAATCAGAGGTGCTGTTGACAATAATATTGTAGGTAGTTGGTAGCTTTCCATCGTACGTCAAGGCAGAGCTAGAGGCACCTTGTGAATTATTTAGTGTAGTTATAGTACTATCAGTATCATTAAAAATACCAATATTATTTCCTGAAGCGGAAATCGTCCCCGTATTTGTAAGTGTAGTAATTGTGGCTGAGCTATCATTATAAATTCCCCAATCATCCCCGGCAGATATCGTTCCTGAATTAGTCAATGTGCCTATAGTGCCTCTCACATTCTTTAAACCAAAATCACCCGTCAAGGCTTTTATATTCCCGCTATTCGTCAGTGTAGTGATTGTGGCATCATTCCATATTCCAGAACGATCTGCAGAAATCGTTCCGGAATTGGTCAAGGTGGTAATAATCGCCGTGCCATTGTTATAAATTCCATATCTATCCCCAGCGGATATCATGCTTGAATTAGTTAAAGTCCCGATTGTCCCATTAACATTTTTCAATCCAAACTCAGCCGTTATGGCTTGAATATTCCCGCTATTCATCAATGTAGTGATTGTGCCACCATTCCATACACCAGAATTGTCATTAGCAGAAATCGTGCCGGAGTTATCTAATATTCCAATTGTTGCTTCATTTCTTAAACCATAATCTTCAGCGGCAGATATCGTTCCTGTATTATTGATGGTTTCAATTGTTCCACTAACGTTTTTCAACCCTCTATCAGTGCCCGCAGAAATTGTTCCTGAATTATTGATGGTTTCAATTGTTCCATAATTAGAATTATTTAAAGCATCATGATGAGTTGCAGATATCGTTCCTGTATTATCAATGGTTTTAATTGTTCCACCACGGTTTCGTAATCCAGTATGAGTACCAGCAGAAATTGTTCCTGAATTTATTAGATTTGTTATATCTGAAGAAGTAACGTTTAAGCCATAGCGTTCATCCGCAGTAATAGTACCAGTGTTCGTAAGTGTGCTAATTTCTCCTGAGCCATTATGACGTAAGCCAAAATGTTTCGAAGCTTCAATTGTTCCATTATTAGTAAAATTAGTGACCGTATTATTATTAATGTCAACTGCTCCTTTACCAGCCTGATCAATCGTAACTCCTGAATTAATAATAAAATCAATAACATCTCCTGAAAAATCTAGACCTCTACAATCTATTGAGATAGTAACAGTATTACCTGATGCATCTGTGCAATCTCCCGCTATGCCTTGGCCTGAGCCGAGAAGCAACTCTGAGCACAGGCAGATTAGGAGTAGTGATTT
Organism: Prochlorococcus sp. AG-436-J02; assembly: GCA_003212625.1. Taxonomy (GTDB): domain Bacteria; phylum Cyanobacteriota; class Cyanobacteriia; order PCC-6307; family Cyanobiaceae; genus Prochlorococcus_B. The sequence goes on along the minus strand of QCPI01000001.1, from coordinate 91,117 downwards.
TTTTTTATACATCTAAAAATTATAGATACATCTCTAGTCATGATTAATGACTATCTGCTCTCTTCTTCAGTAGCACAGAAAACCAAACACTTTCTTTCAACTCATCATCTGCAAGCCACTCCTTGTACTCACTAGCAAAGGCAAGTCTGTCTTTCCCCTTTAATTGGTTAAGTCGAGCAAACGCATGGTCTAAAGCTACCTCAAGTGACTTCATAGCCTGACCTTCTCGAGAAGACATAAAGACTCCCTAGCTAAATCAATTTTATCTCTGATTGAGGTAGAAAGCACGTGAAGAGAACTCACTTAAAGCCAAAAAGATTCTGCATTGAAAAGTCTGTTAGTTATTAGTAATAGAAACCTGATTGAAATAGAATAAAGAAATAAGGGTGAGAATGTTAAGCCATCCACACATCATCCACACATCGCAATATCACTGAGATCCCATGGCATCACAAGAAATTAACTACTGGCTAATGAAGTGTGAACCTATAAATATAGAAGGGATGAGAAAGCATCTAGGGAATGAATTCGCACAGTCTTTGGTTAACGGTATCAATCTTAGATGAATTTAGTCTCAAATATAGATTGTCGCAGTATTCAAAATCGCTTGGAGCGTACACGTTGCAAGCAAAATGCAGGTCGAGAGCTTTGTGAAAACTGGATAAAAAGACTTGCTTTTGGCCCTAAAAAAAATAATGCAGAATTAGTTCAAATGTGGCTCAGTATCTTTGCTGTTAATTGGCGCCAACTTCCGAATCCTTCCTGGTTAAATCGCCAAATTGAAACTATTGAAAAATTTCAATTTGGCACCTACCCAGAACTATTAAGCAATATTTTAAAAGAGCCTGCAATTTTGCACTATCTCAATGGATTTCAAAATCATCGTAATAACCCTAACGAAAACCTTGGCAGAGAAGTTCTTGAGCTTTTCTCAATAGGAGAAGGGAATTACTCAGAAAAGGATGTTAAGCAAGTAGCTTTGGCACTAACGGGATTTAGGCTCAATAAGAACAACGAGGTTGTAATCATTCCTAGAAGAAATGATCCAGGTCCTCACACAATTCTTGGAAAGACAGCTAACTTTGATGTCGTTCGCCTAGCTAACTGGTTAGGGAATCAATCATCTACCGCGACGTATATAAGTAAAAGGGTTTGGAGAAGGTGGATAGGAATTGATCCATCTCAAGAGAGAGTAAATGAATTTGCAAGGCATTGGTATATGAATGATCTATCCCTACCCTGGTTATATAGAAATCTCTCAAAACAACCTGAAGCAATTGAATGTGCTGAGTTAGGTCTTCGTTTACTGGACCCAATAAATGTTGTATCTAAAAGTCTAAAATTACTCGGAAGCCAACACCCAAGCGCCTTTCAACTAGCATTCTCTATCCAATCCTTAATGGGACAGCCACCATTTGCACCTCCATCTATCAAAGGATGGCCTTACGGTGAACAATGGCTCACGAGCAGATGGATGGCCGCTCGAAAACGTGGGCTATTACGTCTCTTAGCAGATGAAGAAGTTTGGGATAGTCGCTCTTTACCTCTTGAACTGAAGAACAATTTAGTTCCTTTCCCTCCCATCAACTTAAAACTACCTGCAAAACCCAGCAGGGAAAATATTGCGTTACTTTTTTCTGACCCCAGTTGGCAATTCGCTGGTCCCATCAAAATTTAATTAGAACAAAAATGATAAAACTGCAAAGACGTCAATTCCTTGAGCTTGCTTTATTAACAGGTGCAAGTGTTAGCTTTGGATGGCCGAATAACTCTAGGGCAAACAAAAGAAAAGGAACGTTGATTTGGCTTGAGTTACGAGGAGGTAACGATGGACTAAATACAGTTATCCCCTATAAAGATGAAGCCTATAAACTTCTTAGACCAACTCTAAGAATTGAAGATGGGATCCCAATCAGTAATGAACTAGCTTTTCATCCAGCTTTGTCTGGATTACTACCACTATGGGAAGCAAAGCAACTCTCTTTAGCATTAGGAGTTGGCTGGCCAGAGCCTAATCGGAGTCATTTCAAAGCAACAGATCAATGGGCAACCGCTAGTCAGAGTGGAGAAGGTATTGGTTGGTTAGCAAAAACAATGGACAGCCACAATCTAAATTATCCATTAATTGGATTAGGTCCCACTGGAAGCAGCGCAATGGATGGAGGAAATTCTATTACTCTGCAACTCAGCAAAGCTGACCTTAAAAAGAATACTTCTTCTTTTAAAGAGATTGATGATCTTTTTCATCAAAGACCTTTGCTACAAAAACTTCTTTCTCTAGAAAAGAGAAGCTTAGAAGCGTTAAATCAGATCAAGAAAGAGTTAGCTCAATTACCCAAAAACCATGATTTACCAAACAATTCTTTAGGGAATCAGTTCGCACTTGCTCTTCAATTAGTTGGAAGTCCTAACCCACCTCCCTTCATTCAAATGGAACATAGTGGTTATGACACTCATATCAATCAAAAACAAAGACACGGAATACTTTTAAGGCAACTTACTGCCAGTTTAGTTGCTTTCCATAAGGGTCTAAAGGCTTTCCCAAGCAGGTCAGCAGTAACCATTTTAATTACTAGTGAATTTGGTAGACGACTTGCCCAAAATGGCTCTGGAGGAACAGATCATGGGAGTGCTTCAACATCTATTTTAATAGGCGATCAATTATCTCATTCCATTTATGGAAAATATCCAAGTCTAAAAAATTTGGATAATCGAGGAGATCTAATTAGCAATCTTGCACCTCCAGACCTTTATCAAATCGCAATAGATTCAACCAATTAGATAATAGGTTTACAAAATTCCTATTCTCTTCCAATACTGATTAGATAAAGTAAAGAAAAGAGATGGAAGAATGAAGTTTCATTCCAACTCCATTCCAACCATCAAGAATCACTAAGATTACAGACTATGACTGACATTAACTACTGGCTAATGAAGGACGAGCTAAACCTCAGAATCAAGTAAAGCCAGGACTTCTCGGATAATCAAAACTTATTTATAGTGCCTAAAAGGGTTCAACAATTCAAAAGATTTCTAATATTTAAAAATATAACACTCTCTTTTAAATGCTATAAATAGGTGTGATTTTTATCATTTTTCTAACACATCTTGATAATACGTGGTGACACATTCAGTTAAGCATTCAATACCATCATCATTCAATGAGCATGCAGTAATACAATTGTAATACAAATCTCTTGGATTCAATGGCTTGGGATTAGATAGTACTTTTCTCTCTTCATTACTAGACATGATTTCTCCTCTTTAGAAGGGCAACACTATTAACATGGAATATTTATTCTTCATGTTAAATATAAAGTACCTAAGAGTATTTACCTAAACTATTCTTAAATTCTAAACCATTTAAATTCTTAAAATAGCGACTAATAAAATGCAGTCTATATATGTCTTTCAAGAAAATAAAAAATCTAAAAAGATTTCTTCCTTAATCAGAATAGCTGTAATCACCTATTCATAGCAAGAATAATTTAATGATTTATTCAGGTTTTAGTTAGAATAAAATTCTTTACAGCCAGAAAACTGATCGAAAATAACTAGATATTATTTTGAAAAGAATTAGAGACTAGTCAATCTTCCTTTCTTTATAATTACATCCTGTTTCTTGATTAAACACAAATTCATGCAGAGATTCTAGTTCAGATATAGCTAAATCAATGTTGTTAAAATCAGTTATTAATCGTTCTCGGAGAAAGTCATCTTTAATCAAACGAACTATAGATTCAATATGAGTGATTTGACTTAGAAACGATTTCGTGGCTAATCTTGTCATTTTTGTAATCCAATAATTATATTCTTTATAGACACTTGTTCTTTGTACTTAAAGATGGAATAGCCGCATTTAAATAGTGTATTTTCCGTATTAAATGTATCTACAATAGAGTCAAAAGCAAAGTTTAAGACATACATAGTACTAATACTTTCGTGAAACCCGAGGTGTAATCCCAAAGAAAGATCAATTAGAAAAAGCATATCCGAGCAGGAGGTTTATGAAATTATCAAGTCCCTTCACTGTTCTTAAAAATGTGATCAGTGATATACGTCGAATGCATGACTTCTCATACAAACTTCCCGCTGAAACCCATGATGAGTTTTGGGAAAATGAGTGTGCTGAACATCCAACTGCTTCTACTTGTAAAACTTACGAGGAATAAATCAATGGAATATCAATGTCCCGATTGTCCTTACGTATACAACGAAGAAGAAGGTGATCCTGACAACGGAATCTCACCTGGAACCAAGTTTGAAGATTTGCCAGTCAACTGGGTTTGCCCTATCTGTGAGGCAAAGAAAACAGGCTTCGAACAGCAAGAGTAAATCAAGCCTGCGATCTAGACTCGTCAAGCAGAAAACTGTTCAACGCAATAATAGTACATAGATAATCCCATACCCCTACCTGTTGATCGACATATATCTCTAGCCAAGATCAATGACTATCTAATCTCTTCTTCAGTGGCACAGAAAACCAAACCCTTTCTTTCAACTCATCATCGGCAAGCCACTCCTTGTACTCACTAGCGAAGGCAAGTCTATCTTTCCCCTCTAATTGGTTCAGTCGAGTAAGCGCATGGTCTAAAGCTACCTCAAGTGACTTCATAGCTTGACCTTCTCGAGAAGACATAAAGACTCCCTATATAAATCAATTTTATCTCTGATTCAAGTAGAAAGCACGCGGAGAGAACTCACTTCAAGCCAAAAAGATTCTGTATGGAAAAGTCTATTAGCTATTAGTAATAGAAACCTGTTTGAAATAGAATAAAGAAATAGGGGTGAGAATGTTAAGCCATCCACACACCATCCACACATCGCAATATCGCTGAGATCCCATGGCATCAAAGGAGATTAACTACTGGCTAATGAAGAGTGATCCAGATATCAATGGTATAAAATAGACAAATCCATTCATAGCTTCTGATTTAAGCTAATAAAGAATTTGCATCTAAAGACCACTTATCCAACAAAATCAAGCTGCTAGACTGAATTGATTGAATAAGCCATAGAATGAAATTATTCAATTCAATTCAATCGTGAAAGGCTTTGGGAAAGAGTTAAGCAATAAAGCAAGGAAATCTAATGACTCTTTAATGAAGAAAGTCGACTATGCACTAGCAATTCATGCCAAAGGAAATATCAAGCAAGCACTTATTTATTACAATCAAATCATCAGATCTGGCATAGAAGATCCAAGAGTCTATTCAGCACTTGGTTTTATTTCTCTTCAAAAGTCAGAAATAGAAAAAGCAATAAAATATAATTTAAAGTCAATAGCTATTAGCCCACAATACGCTCCTAGTCATTCAAATCTAGCAGTACTTTTCTGTAAGAAAGGAAATTATGATCAGGCTGAAAAGCATATAAGAGAAGCAATAAAAATAAACCCAATAATTGCAAAATCTTTTTTAAATCTGGGCGAAATACTTTCTAAAAAATTTGAATTCAATAAAGCAGAGAAAGAGATTCGACATGCTATTGATTTAGAGCCAAATATGATAGAAGCATATTATATTCTTGCAAAAATTCTTATGGAAAAAGAAGATTATATGGAAGCAGAAAATGTAATTAAAAAAGTAATTAATAAATCTCCCAAAATAGCAAAATCTCATTTTATGCTCCACCAAGTATATTCAGACTCTGGAAAGCTATCTAAAGCAAAGGATTCACTTTATAAAACTATTGAATTAGATCCTAAATTTGCATTAGCATATCATTCTCTCTCTAGATTTCCTAATTGTGAAAAAGATTTAAACCTTGTAAATAAACTTTCTCATTTAAATTTACAAAAAATAAATTCGACCGAAGATAAAATTAATATTCTTTTTGCACAATCCAATATCTTGCATAGAAAAAAACAATATGAAGAGAGTGCAGTTTTCTTAACTAAAGCAAATGATTTAAAGCTAACTATTTATAATTCAACTGCTAGCCAATTAATTAAAGTATCAAAAGATCATCTTATCAAGCAAATGGATTTAGAAAAAAATAGAGAAGGTGCAGTTAAAAAAAATCCGGAATGTATATTTATTGTAGGAATGCCAAGAAGTGGCTCAACATTAATAGAAACAATTTTAAATGCCAACACAAATGCTATAGGAATGGGAGAAAGACCTTTCATTGAAATATCACTTAAAAAGATATTATCCTCAAACAAAGAATCTAAAGAGAATAACACTTTAGATAAATTATACTTATCCGAAAGGAGTAAATTTGTGAAACCTGAATTTATAAGTACTGATAAATACTTACATAACTATATTTATTTAGGCTATATTCTAAATAGTCTTCCTTATGCAAAAATAATACATTGTTTTAGGAATCCACTGGATAATATTCTCTCTATATACAAAGCTAATTTTGGAGAAGGAATTAGATTTGCCTCATCCCTAAAAGATTGTGCTCGAGTATATATTAATCACATAGAAATAATAAAAGAATATCAAAAAAGATTTCCTTCAAATATATACTCTATAAACTATGATTCATTAGTTACTGAACCGGCTATTGAGATTAAAAAGTTAATTGAATGGTTGAATTGGGAATGGAATCAAATTTATCTTTCACCTCAGAATGTCAATCGGAATATAAAGACAGCTAGCGTTGTCCAAGTTAGGTCTCCTATTAATTCAAAATCACTAAATGGATGGGAAAAATATCGAAATATGCTTAAGCCAGCAATTGCCGAGCTCGAATCAAATAATCTCATGGATTACATATACAAGTCGAGCGGATCTTGAACAAGCTATTTTTTGTCAGTTGCGATCTGTTAGCTATTAGTAATAGAAACCTGATTGAAATAGAATAAAGAAATAGGGGTGAGAATGTTAAGCCATCCACACACCATCCACACATCGCAATATCGCTAAGATCCCATGGCTCCAAAGGAGACTAACTACTGGCTAATGAAGAGTGAACCAGACGCTTACAGTATTAAAGATTTAAAAAATGAAAAAGAAACTTTATGGGATGGAATTCGCAACTATCAGGCTAGAAACTTTATGAGATCAATGAAAATTGGTGATCAGGCCTTTTTTTATCATTCAAATACTAAGCCACCTGGAATAGTCGGTCTAATGGAAATTATTGAGACAAACTTAATCGACCCATACCAGTTTGATGAAACTTCAAAGTACTATGATAAGAAATCAAATAAAGACAATCCTCGTTGGGATTGTGTGAAAACTAAATATATCTGTGAATTTAAGGATATGATTACTTTAAAGGAGCTATCTGAAACTTATACGTCTGCAGAACTCACTCTAGTTCGCAAAGGAAATAGGCTATCAATAATGCCAATTAAAAAAAATATCGCTATTGAGCTGCTCAAAAAGCTCAAGAAAAATTAATTCAGAAAGAATGAGATCCAAACATATTCCCAATATACATCCGTGTTATTACTCTAGAATTTATACCGTTTTGAATCAAAAAACCTGCGAGTGCAGCTTGCAAAAGCCTATATTGATCCCAATTTGGATGTTTCTCAATAAAAACCTTCATTGCTTGTTGAATAGGCTGAGGTATTTCTGTTTGAAAACTAATTATGTCTTCTGAGTCCAAAACCTCAGTTTTTTGGATAGACCTGCTTTCTTCAGTAAGATCAATATTTATCATTTAAAAGGCTTTTAGAAAAATTAAATCCGTTTGCAAATTACTCCCTAAAAAAAAAATTAAAAAACACTTTCTCTAGTCGTCTCATTCTCAGATCAAGCTCACAACAGCCTTCTCGAAAAAATACATAATTAATCCTTATCTTAAATATAAGAGTTCTTTAATAGTCAGGTTTAAATTATCGAGAGCAACTGTTTTCCACAACCAATAGTGATAAGTTGATTAATAATGTTAATCCTGTGGAAAAGATGTGGTTTATATCCAGTTCCTTTTGAGGAAAGAATTGAAAAACTTTTAATTAAGTTCTTTCACAAATAGTCTGAATCCCACATTATTCTCATTGCCTTAACAAGATTAAAAGTCACATCTCTAGGCCAAAAGACCTCTGCACCTCGATTTAATGAATCACTAGACTCTAAGATCAATTTGAGGTTCCATCCATATTGATCACCTTGCAAAATCGCTAGCCAAGGATTTGATTCCATTTCAAGGGTTATATCCTCCTCACCCATTAATTCTTCTTTAATATTTTTATATTGATCAGACAAATCAATTACTACATTAACTAGTGTTTCCCACTCAAACTGATTCAACTCTATTGCCCAAGATTGACCACCTATAAGTGTAGAAAAATCACCTCTTGATGCATCTCTAATTATTCTCCAACCCTGACCTTCTTGTTTTATCACCTACCCAGGTAAAAGATCAGGCTGATCCTGTTCATCACTTAGTTCGATTATAGCTCTTTGTACTGGCTTGACTGCTGATTCTTCTAAAAGTCCATCAAAATCATCAAATCTTCTTTGCTTTGCTCTAAAAGCAATACGCACAGTAGTTAAGTAGCGATTAGTTGAGTGCCTTATAAGACTCTCTCCTCTTTTTGCTAAATCCTTGGAATTAACCCCTGAACCTGACTTAATCACACTAAAAACTTTATTGTTAATTTATTCTAGGAGAGAATCGTTCATTTCCATGTTTTTCGCTAAATAATCACAGTGGTTTTAATTTTTCTTGACTCGCTTGATATTGTTTAATTCTTGATGCTCCAGCCAAACAATTACTAAGAAACATGGAGAACAATAAAATAGATCGATTAAAAAACATTCAAGAAAATCAAAACAATGAAAATGATTTTGGGACATTAGCCATTGATTTAGGTAGCTCAACGACAGTAGTTGTATTTCAAAAAGAGAATGGTCAATCTCCTGAACTGTTAGATTTACCTCCCATTAGCCGTTCTCCAGGTGAAATACCAAGCTTAATTTGGAAATCATCTGAAGAAGCGCAAAATTATTTAATAGGGCAACAAATTATCGATTTAAACCTGATTAGTGACAAAAAAGAAAATAATTTAAGTCAAGATTTCAAAAGATGGATAGGAGCTCCAGAAATAGATCCTATATATGATTCAAAAATCTCACCAGACAAGGCGGGGGAGATTTTAATTCATAACATTTGGGAAAAGGTATCAGAAAAGGTCAACATCAAAAGGCTTGTATTAACAGCTCCAGTAGATACATATAGAGAATATAGAACATGGATAGTCAACGTATGTAATTCCTTAAAAGTAAAAGAAATTGCATTAGTTGATGAGCCTACAGCTGCTGCGATGGGCGCTGGAATGGCCCCAGGTTCAACATTGCTTGTTTTGGATTTTGGAGGAAGCACAATTGATATGTCAATTGTTGCTTTAGAAGGAGGTGAAGGAAAAGCTTCACCGATAGCTCAACTTGTAAGATTTGATGGTAATAATCTCGAAGGGAAAAGTACTCAAGTGCTTCGCACAGCAAAAGTCCTAGGCAAAGCAGGAATTCGCATAGGGGGAAAAGATATTGATAGATGGATAGCTGATCATTTATTACCCGATGAAAAACCAACAAATTCAATCTTGAACATAGCGGAGGAACTAAAATGTGATTTAAGCAAAATAGATATAAAGGAAACATTACTTATTACCAAAAAAGTAACAACTAATAAACAAGAAGAAAAATTTTTAAAGCTATCAAAAAAAGGACTTGAAGAATTACTTATTAATAAAGGACTATTAGAAAGTATTAAAATACTTTTCACTCAAACAATTAATATTGCAAAACGAAATTCATTTAAATTAGAAGATCTTGATAGTGTTGTTTTAGTTGGAGGTGGATCACAAATACCTTTGATTAAAAATTATTTAAGTACTCTTTGCAATTCAGTCCCTTTTTTAACTCCGCCACCTATTGAAGCAATTGCTTTGGGAGCATTAAATCTCACTCCAGGAGTGGAGGTAAAAGATGTTTTAAATAAAGGCGTAAGTCTTAAGTGTTGGAATAAAAAAAATGAAAAACATATATGGCACCCTCTTTTTCTAGCAGGTCAACCATGGCCAACAATTAAACCCCTATCAATAATTTTAGCCGCAAGTATAAATAATCAATTAAGTATAGATTTAATAATTGGAGAACCGGAGGCAGAAGGATCAAATGAGATTATTTATATTGATGGATTGCCTACTTTAAAAAAGTTAAAATCTAAGGATAAAATCAAAAGATTAAATAATACTATAATTTCAATTCCTCTTGATCCCCCAGGTGAGATTGGTCAAGATTGTATTAAATTAAATTTTAATATAAATAAAAAATGTCAACTTGAAATTAAAGGTATCGATTTAAGAAATAATAATTCAATAACAACTCATAATCTTGGTGCAATTAGATAACTATCTGATTGGTTAAATTACTATTTCATAGTTTTTTACTTAAAAATATGCCCTCTTCTCCATCAATCTCCATCAATCTAAGATCAATCGTCTCGTCTTTACTAGTAGGAACTACACGGCCACAGAAATCTGGCTGAATGGGAACTTCTCTGTGTCCACGATCTACCATCACAACAAGCATGATTCTTTTAGCCCTACCCCATGAATGCAGGGCCTCTAGGGCTGCTTTTATAGTCCTGCCGGTATAAATTACATCATCAATTAAAACAACCTCTCTATTATCAACAGTAGAGGGTAATTCAGTTGCTGGAGCTATTCGAGTACCGAGTTTTGAAAGGTCATCTCTATGAAAAGTAGGGTCTAAACAACCATTTTCAACTTTTTGCCCAGATAATTCCTCTAAATAAATTGCTAATAATCTAGACAAATGAACTCCTCTAGTTGGAATACCAACAAGCAATAAAGAACTAGTATCTGGAACCTTTTCCGAAATTTGAGATGCCAATCTTTTAATAGTTCTATTAAGTTCTTTTTTAGAGAGAATCTCTAGTTCTTTGGGTATGATTTGATCTGACATATATTTAAGTTCCTAAAAATTACAATTTTTGTTAGGAACTACTGAAATACTTTTTTAATCTAATAGGGAAAAGCTAACTAAACATCAAAGTATTAGCCTCTTTACCTATTAGGAAGTAATTTAATACGAAAGAAAACCATCAAAAGGAACAAATTTCTTTGAATGTCAAACAGTAAAACCGCTGTTTCAATAAAAAAAGGAAAAGTATCGCCAGTCGTACTGGCGATACTTGATGGTTGGGGTCATAGAGAAGAAAGTGAAAACAATGCAATAAAGCAAGCATCTACTCCTATAATGGATTCTTTATGGCATGCTTATCCTCATACACTTATAGAGGCTAGTGGTGCAGATGTAGGGCTCCCAGATGCACAAATGGGTAACTCTGAAGTTGGTCATCTAACAATCGGAGCGGGAAGGATAATTCAGCAAGAATTAGTTCGAATATCTAATACGGTTAAAGAAAATAGATTAAATGCAAATCCTGCTTTAAATGAATTTTCTACAACTATGAAAACAAATGGAGGAACTCTCCATATTATGGGACTTTGCTCTGATGGAGGAGTTCATAGTCACATAAATCATTTATGCGGATTAATTCAATGGGCTGCTGAAAAGGGACTCACGAAGGTTTCATTGCACTTATTTACTGATGGTAGAGATACCTCTGCAAAGAGTGCTCCACAATATGTAAAGACAATAAAAAATACCATCAAATCAACTGGAGTAGGAGAGATCTCGTCAATTTGTGGGAGATATTGGGCTATGGATCGAGATAATCGATGGGAAAGGACTTTAAAGGCTTATGAATTACTGACCGATCCAGACTTTCTCATTAGCAATCTGTCACCAGAAGAAAGTATCAACAAAAGCTATGAAGAAGGAATTACAGATGAATTCATTGAACCAATAAGACTCTCCTCCTCCTCCTTAAAAGATGGAGATGGCGTAATTTTTTTTAATTTCCGCCCTGATAGAGCTAGGCAATTGGTAAAGGCACTCAAATTAAAAGATTTTGATGGCTTTGAGAGAAAAAATAAAATAGATATCGACATACTGACCTTTACTCAATATGAATCAGGTCTACCAGTCTCAGTTGCTTTTCCTCCTGAACCTCTAAATGATTTATTAGGTCAAGTGGTCTCTGACCACGGTTTAAATCAATACAGGACAGCTGAAACAGAAAAATATCCACACGTAACGTATTTTATGAATGGTGGTATTGAAAAACCATTAAAAGGAGAAGTAAGACATCTTGTTCCTTCACCAAGAGTGGCAACATATGATCTTCAGCCTGAGATGTCGGCAGATGAGCTTACTGATAGTTGCATCAAAGCAATTGATCTTGGCATTTACTCTTTAGTAGTAATCAATTTTGCGAATCCAGATATGGTTGGGCATTCTGGGATAATGTCAGCTGCAATAAAAGCTAATGAAAAAGTTGATAGCTGTGTTGGAAAATTATTAAATGCAATAGGCAAATTAGGTGGATCTCTTCTAATAACAGCCGATCATGGTAATTCTGAAATGATGATAGGGCCAGATGGACAACCATGGACCGCGCATACAACAAATCCTGTTCCAGTTATACTTATCGAAGGGGAAAAACGTAAATTAAAAGGATATGGAAATGATATAAAACTTAGAGAGTCTGGAGGTGGATTATCTGATTTAGCTCCTACTATTTTACACCTTTTAAATTTACCAAAGCCAAAAGCAATGACTGGTTCAACACTTATTGAACCAATTCAGTTACCCAAAAAAACAAATTTCATTCCTCAACCAGCATAATTAAGAGCAAAAATGATCATTCCACTTTTATCTTGGGCATGGGCAATTTCAGGACTTTTTCTAATCTTATTAGTTCTTCTTCATAGCCCAAAAGGAGATGGGATGGGCGGATTAGCATCGAGTGGAAGCTCTATGTTCACAAGCGCTAGTAGTGCTGAGTCCACTCTAAACAGGGCAACATGGTCATGTCTTATCTTATTTTTAACCCTTGCTGTTATTCTTAGTGCAGGATGGTTAAAATAGAAAAAAGATTATTAACTTTCATACCTTTTAAAAACTTATTATCTATTTTAAGAAATAAATTTATTAATTCCTAGAGATACTTTTAGAACAAACAATATAAATTAATATTTAATTTTTCAATTTAATAAAAAAAAGGATAAGGCATAAACCCTATCCCTCATTTTAATTAAAGATTGCGATTATTGAGTATAGAACGCAATAATCAAAGTCAGCCTTTAATAATCAAAATCACCACCCATTCCACCTGCTCCGCCAGCTGGAGCACCATCTTTCTTCTCAGGCAAATCAGCAACTATGCATTCTGTTGTAAGAACCATTCCTGCTATTGATGCAGCATTTTGCAAACCTGATCTTGTTACTTTAGCTGGATCAACAATTCCAGCAGAAAGCATATCTACATATTCACCAGTTGCAGCATTGTAACCATCATTGACTGGCTTGGATTTAACATTCTCCGCAACAACTGCCCCATTAGCTCCAGCATTCTCGGCTATCCGCATTAGTGGAGAAGTGAGAGCCGCCTCAACTATATTTGCTCCGATTAACTCTTCACCTGAAAGATTAGCTGAAGACCAATCGCCAAGAGCAGGAGCCAAATGAGCAAGTGTAGTACCACCACCAGGTACGATGCCTTCTTCAACAGCAGCTTTAGTTGCGTTTATTGCATCCTCTAGACGAAGTTTCTTATCCTTCATCTCAGTCTCAGTGGCCGCTCCGACCTTCACTACAGCAACTCCACCAGATAGCTTGGCTAGTCTTTCTTGAAGCTTTTCTTTGTCATAAGTTGAATCTGTCTCATCCATCTGCTTCTTAATTTGTTCACATCTTGCATTTACTGCTACTTCATTGCCTTCAGCAACAATTGTGGATGTGTCCTTGTTAATTGTCACTCTTCTTGAAGTTCCAAGCATATCAAGAGTTGCATTCTCAAGCTTTAAGCCTGCATCTTCAGTGATGAGTTGGCCATTAGTTAATACAGCCATATCTTCAAGCATCGCTTTTCTGCGATCACCAAAACCAGGAGCTTTAACCGCTGCAACGTTTAAAACACCTCTAAGCCTATTAACGACCAATGTAGCCAAAGCTTCTTTTTCTATATCTTCAGCAATTATTAAAAGAGGCTTACCAGTTTTCGCAACTTGCTCCAAAACAGGAACAAGATCCTGAACTAGACCAATCTTTTTATCAGTCAATAATATGTAGGGCTCATCCAGTACTGCTTCCATTCTCTCAGTGTCAGTTGCGAAATAAGGAGAAATATATCCCTTATCAAAACGCATTCCTTCAGTTACCTCTAACTCAGTGGTCATTGACTTGCCTTCTTCTAAAGAAATAACTCCTTCTTTTCCAACTTTATCCATTGCATCAGCAATCATTCTGCCAACCTCATCATCATTACCAGCAGCAATAGTTCCACACTGAGCAATCGCGTTACTATCACTTATTGGTTTGGAATGATCTTTTATTTTTCCAACCAAGAATTCAGTTGCTTTGTCAATTCCTTTTTTCAAAGTGATGGCATTTGCGCCTGCAGCAACGTTTTTCAAACCAGCCTTGACCATCGCATGAGCAAGAACAGTTGCAGTGGTTGTTCCATCACCTGCAGCATCATTGGTTTTTGAAGCAGCTTGACGAATGAGGGCTACTCCTGTGTTCTCAATGTGATCTTCTAGTTCGATCTCCTTAGCAATTGTTACACCATCATTGATTATTTGAGGTGCACCAAACTTTTTCTCTAGAACAACGTTACGACCTTTCGGTCCTAAAGTTACTGCGACTGATTCAGCCAAAATGTCAATACCTCGCTCGAGTGCACGGCGGGCTTGCTCGTTGTAAATAATGCGCTTAGCCATAAGAGGCGATTTCCTTTAATTTCGAAAAGTTTTTTTGGATTGGACTGCAGCTAAAGAAGCTGAGTTTTAATTGACGACAGCCAGAATGTCTTTCTCAGATAAAAGAACGTATTCATCACTGCCAAGTTTGATATCAGTACCTGCGTACTTACTGTAGAGAACCTTGTCTCCTACACTTACTTCAGGAGATTGACGTGAACCATCCTCGTTGCGCTTGCCAGGACCAACCTGAGCAACTTCACCGACTTGAGGCTTTTCTTTGGCTGTGTCAGGAAGCAATATGCCCCCCGCAGTCTTCTCTTCTGATTCAGAAACTTTTACAAATACACGATCTCCAAGTGGCTTAACAGTGGAGACGCTGAGTGATACAGCTGCCATAAATTAATGCAGGAGCAAAAAAACAAAGGCGCTTAGCGCCGCTCGATAAAGAGTATTACTCATTACCAACGGTATTAATTTATGCATCTAAGTACGCTCAAGACCACATTTATTCTGTGCGGTTGACCGAACACTGCAAAAAAATGCCTGTGGAGTGGTAGTCTTAGCCGCTGATAAAGAGTATGCGCATCAGAGCATGCTCACAAAGTTTCTAGTGATCTTATGGCCGCTTCTGCTACTGCTAACATTGGAACTAAAGGCATTGTTCGCCAAGTAATTGGTCCAGTTTTAGATGTCGAATTCCCTGCTGGGAAACTCCCAAAAATACTCAATGCGTTAAGAATTGAGGGTAAAAACCCTGCAGGTCAAGATGTTGCACTGACAGCTGAAGTTCAACAATTATTAGGTGACCATCGCGTTAGAGCCGTTGCTATGAGCGGAACCGATGGATTAGTTAGAGGAATGGAAGCTATAGACACAGGAGCTCCAATTTCTGTACCTGTTGGTGAAGCAACACTTGGAAGAATTTTCAATGTCCTTGGAGAACCTGTTGATGAGCAAGGCGATCTAAAGAATGTAACCACTTCACCCATTCACCGATCAGCTCCAAGCCTTACAGACTTAGAAACCAAACCAAAAGTATTTGAGACAGGAATTAAAGTTATCGATTTACTTGCTCCATATCGACAAGGTGGAAAAGTGGGATTATTTGGAGGAGCAGGGGTAGGGAAAACAGTTCTAATTCAAGAGCTCATAAACAATATTGCAAAAGAGCATGGTGGTGTTTCAGTGTTTGGTGGCGTTGGAGAAAGAACTCGAGAAGGTAACGATTTGTATGAAGAATTTAAAGAATCCGGTGTGATCAATTCAGAAGATCTGACCAAGTCAAAAGTAGCTTTATGCTTTGGTCAAATGAATGAGCCTCCTGGAGCAAGGATGAGAGTTGGCCTATCTGCTTTGACAATGGCTGAGCATTTTCGTGATGTTAATAAGCAAGATGTTCTTTTGTTTATCGATAATATTTTCAGATTTGTTCAAGCTGGATCAGAAGTATCTGCTTTATTGGGTCGAATGCCATCAGCTGTTGGATATCAACCGACATTAGGAACTGATGTAGGAGAGCTTCAAGAAAGGATTACCTCAACCCTTGAGGGATCAATTACCTCAATTCAGGCTGTTTATGTACCTGCTGACGACTTAACAGACCCAGCACCTGCAACTACTTTTGCTCACCTAGATGCAACTACAGTTCTAGCAAGAGCTCTTGCTGCCAAGGGAATTTATCCTGCTGTTGATCCACTTGACTCAACCAGCACCATGCTTCAGCCATCTGTTGTAGGCGATGAGCATTACCGCACAGCTAGGGCAGTTCAATCAACACTTCAGAGATATAAGGAATTGCAGGATATCATTGCAATTTTGGGATTAGACGAACTATCAGAAGAAGATAGAAAGACAGTTGATAGAGCCCGCAAAATTGAGAAGTTCTTATCTCAGCCCTTCTTTGTAGCAGAAATATTTACTGGTATGTCAGGCAAATACGTAAAATTAGAAGATACAATTAAAGGCTTTAATATGATTCTTTCAGGTGAGCTTGACCATTTACCTGAGCAAGCTTTTTATCTTGTTGGAAGCATTGATGAAGTTAAAGCTAAAGCAGAAAAAATAGAATCTGAAGCAAAATCTTAAAGTATTTGATTCTTTTCAATTAACTTCTCTTATTCGTTTTTCTAAAATCATCAAGAAATGTCTTTAACTCTCCGAGTGCTTGCTCCTGATCAGAGCGTATTTGACGATACTGCTGATGAAATAATACTTCCAAGTACTACTGGTCTCTTGGGAGTATTACCTGGTCACATCTCAATGGTTACAGCTATTGATTTTGGTGTGTTAAGGGTTTTAAGAAACGGCA
This sequence comes from Prochlorococcus sp. AG-436-J02, assembly GCA_003212625.1. Classification (GTDB taxonomy): domain Bacteria; phylum Cyanobacteriota; class Cyanobacteriia; order PCC-6307; family Cyanobiaceae; genus Prochlorococcus_B. The sequence goes on along the minus strand of QCPI01000001.1, from coordinate 74,048 downwards.
ATTGGGACTCAATTGCCTTAACTGGAGGTTTTGCAGAAGTTGAATCTAATGAAGTTACAGTTTTAGTAAATAAAGCTGAGATGGGGAAAAATATTGATTCAGTTAAAGCTGAGGCTGACTTAGAACAAGCTAAAAACCAATTAAGTCAAACACAGGACAAAAAGTCTTCTCCTGAAAAAATTAAAGCTCAAGAAACATTGAATAAAGCAAAAGCTTGGTTTCAAGCATCAAAATCGGAATAAAATTTTTAATATTTCTTTTTTCTTGATCGATATTTTTCGTTCTAAAATATTTTAAGCAGTTCCGCAGAATGTTACATCTGGAAATTTGATTTTAGCTTGTTCTAAAGTTTTTCCTTTTCCTTCTTCTTGCCAATAATTTATAACTTCTGTGGCTTTATTGAGTACTTCAACTCTTTCATTATCAGTAATCCAACTTTTTTCTTCTAATTGAGACTTTAATGTTTCCCATGCGTCTTCCCTTGGCCAAAAGAAATAGGCTGTCAGTGGGCTAGGTCCTCCTCCAACAATTTGATCAACTGCTAAAGCAACATTATCTGGCAACCAAAGAATTTTCAATAAAAATCTTCCTTCATCTGCCTTTGGTGTATGCCCAGAAGGGACTCCATCTGCATCAATAGTTGCAGTTGCCAAGGCTGCAGCACCTCCAAGTGCACTTGGCCGGCCAGATTTCGTTTCATCAGAATCTACTTTCCCTGGTTTTTCAGATTGTGTGCTTGCCTCAGTACTTGTTACATCTTCTTGAACAGTACCAGCTTCTTCAGAAACCATCATTTCTAAGTTGTCTACTTGCTAACAAAGACCTAACTTAACAGGAACCAGGACCTATTTGAATGACGAGAGTGGGAATCCAAAAGGTTTTCTACTATTTGATAATGATGAAATAATTCAAATAGAACAATATTTAAATAAATTCATTAACTTTCAATGCTTTACATTGATGGATTTTATTAGTAATCACTCAAATAAATTCAATTAATTTTCCAAATCAATCAAATTTTTAGCGGCACCACTACTCAATACATCCGCAGAATCTTGTGTTACGAGAACATCATCTTCGATACGAATCCCAATACCTTTCCATTTTTCGTCTATCTCAGGCTGTCCCTTTGGTACAGCCAATCGATCACTAATATAAATACCTGGCTCAACGGTTAAAACCATTCCAGGTTCAAGATTTTTATGAAAATCACCCAACCTATATGCTCCTACATCATGCACATCAAGACCTAACCAATGCCCTGTTCGATGCATATATAAATGAGAGTAACTTTCTTGTTCAATAATCGAATCCACATCGCCAACAAGTAAGCCAATATCAACTAAACCCTCAACAAGGTGTTTCAAGGCAGTCATATGTACAGTCTCGGCGTTGTTACCTGGACGAACACATCTCAGTGAGGCTTTTTGAGCTATAAGAACAATTTCATATAAAGCTTTTTGTTCTCCAGAAAATCTGCCATTAACAGGAAAGGTTCTTGTTATATCACCATTGTAATAATCATCTAAAGAGCAACCTGCATCTATCAAAACAAGCTCTCCATTTCTTATTTGTGAATTATTTTCCGTGTAATGAAGAACACATGCATTATCTCCTGAAGCAACTATTGAGCCATAAGCAGGTCCTCGAGTTCCCTTCTCAAGAAAGTATTTTTCTATTTGAGCTTGTAAATCTCTCTCATTCATCCCTGGGCGAGCAAATTCTCTAACTAATTCATGAGCTTCTGCTGAAATTTTTGATGCAATACGCATCCTTTCTATTTCAAAATCATCCTTACGAAGCCTCATATCATGAAGTATGGGGCAAGGCGCAATCATTGAGAATGGAGCAACGCCACTTCTTGGAAGTTTTTGAAGATGTTCCGACCACGTTCTTAACACCAAAGGTTCCAAATGTGAATGTTTCCCAACTCGAAAAGCAATTCCCTCAGCTCCTTCCAAATAATTAGATAAAAGGTTGGGTAACTCATTCAAAGAATGAGATATATCAACTTCAAAATTATCTAAGACTCCTTTTGTTCCCCATCTAAAGCCAGTCCAAACTTCTGCCGCAGACTCTTTAGGTAAGACAAATAATACGTATTGTTCTCCCTTGGGTTTATGAGGCAAAAACAAAGCCACTGCATTTGGCTCGTCAAAACCAGTTAAATACCAGAAGTCACTATTTTGTCTGAACGGATACTCACAGTCTGCATGATGAGTAACTAATTCTGCCGCAGGAATAATGGCAGCATAGGAACCCAAATGTGACAAAAACATGTCTCTTCGGCCACGAAAAATACTTGAATCAGCCACAGAAATAATCCTATTTACTATTAAGGATGGCAAGAGAAGTAACTTAGTGGAAAAATAAAAGCAAAAGATCCTTACTCTTTAAAAAATCTCTAAGAGATGAGCCAAGACATTCTGCTCTTAACTGCTCTTATTGCGGTTATTTTAATGGGTTCTGCAATGTGCTCAGGGATAGAAGCAGCATTATTAGCTGTCAATCCATTACGCGTGCATGAGCTCGCTCAAAGAAAACCAAAAGTACTAGGAGCTAGAAGATTAGAGAAATTACGCCACAGGATCGGAAGAACTTTAACTGTAGTAACAATTGCTAATAACAGTTTCAATATTTTTGGAAGTTTGATGGTGGGTAGCTACGCAAGTCGCATCTTTCAAAATAGTATTGAGAATGTAAAGCCAATATTTTTTATTGGTCTTACCATTCTTGTTTTACTTCTTGGAGAAATTGTACCCAAAGCTCTAGGCACAAGGCTTGCACTGCAAATCAGTTTAGCTAGTGCTCCTGTTCTTGATTTCTTGAGTATAGTTATGAGACCATTGCTAATAGTTCTTGAACGTCTACTACCAATCATTACTGCTAAAAGCGAACTAACAACAGATGAAGAAGAAATAAGACAGATGGCTAGACTTGGATCTCAAATAGGCCAAATAGAAGCTGACGAAGCTGCAATGATATCCAAAGTTTTCCAGTTAAATGATCTAACTGCTAAAGATCTCATGACTCCACGAGTTGCTGCTCCAACACTCCCAGGTAGAGTTTCTTTGCAATCTGTCAAGTCAAGCTTGTTAGAGAATAATGCAACATGGTGGGTAGTATTAGGTGAGGAAGTAGACAAGGTTGTTGGAGTTGCCAACCGTGAAAAACTATTAGCCTCTTTAGTTCAAGGGAACTCTCATTTAACTCCTTATGACCTAAGCGAGAATGTAGAGTTTGTACCAGAAATGATTCGAGTAGACAGACTGCTTCTTGGTTTTAATGAAGACAAAAACGGGGTCAGAGTTGTCGTAGATGAATTTGGTGGTTTTGTAGGTCTAATAGGAGCAGAGGCTGTCTTAGCAGTTTTAGCTGGTTGGTGGAGGAAATCTAACAAATGATTAACAAAAGAAATATACAAAAAAAATGCATGTCGCTACTTAGAAACTGGGAGGAAAATTTAAATCTGACTAATTATGAGAGAACTAAATTTGAAGACGTCTTAAACCAACTAGATTTTCAAATACAAAAGTTAGAAAAGAAAGAATTACAGATATCAGTATATGGCAGAGTTGGAGTTGGGAAATCAAGCCTGTTAAATGCATTAATTGAAAAACAAGTTTTCCCAACTGATGTAGTTAATGGAAATACAAAGACAATTAAGTCTTATCAATGGTGCAAAAAATTCAAAAACTTAAACAAGGTTGAACTAATAGACTCACCAGGCATAGACGAAATAAATAATACGAACAAAGAAAGAATAAATTTTCATTATTTATTAGATTCCGAGTTAATTCTGTTTGTAATTGATAGTGATTTAACACGAATCGATTTGAACTCCATCGAAGAACTTTTGAGATATAATAAGCCTATACTCATAGTCTTAAATCGTTGTGATCAATGGAATGAAAAAGAAACAAAATTAATCCTCAAAAGTATCCACAATAAGTTATCATTTTACGAACAAAAAATTAAAATTGCTCTAGCTGCTTCATCTCCAAGGGAAGCAAAAATAAAACCAGACGGAACTGTTAGAAGTGAACAAAAAATGCCTAAAGTAGATATTCTCAAAAGTGAACTTAAAGATATTATTGATAAAAGTGGTGAATTACTTCTTTGTATAAATAGCCTGAGAATTGCCGACCAATTATACAAATCACTGAAAGAGAATCGACTACTTAAAAAGAAAGAAGCAGCACAAACCTTGATCGGTAAATATGCTGCTTTAAAAGCCTCCGGAGTGGCAATTAATCCTTTTTTAATGATTGATCTTGTCACTGGTCTTGCTTTTGATAGTGCCCTTGTTATTCAATTAAGTAAATTATACGGTTTAGAAGTAGGTGGTCCTTCCGCTAGACAATTAGTAAAAAAGCTTAGTTTACAAAACTCTTTACTCGGGGGCGCACAAATAGGTATCCAAATTAGTTTCAATATTTTCAAGCAAATACTAATCCTTGCTGCACCTCTTACTGGAGGCTTAAGCCTTGCTCCTGCTGCACCTATAGCTATTGTGCAAGTAGCTCTTGCTATTCATACGACAAAACTCATAGGTCGTCTAGCAGCTTATAAATTTCTAATTGGAACAAATAGGAATGATGGACGACCTCAGTTAATGCTGAAATATCTTCTCAAAAAAAATACAGACTTAAGAGTCATGCTCGGTGATTTTAGATTTCTTGCATCAAGTACGGATAAAAATAAAAACTTCTTATTACCATGAAATCCAAAATCAATTCTATAGCCTTATTTGGGACAAGTGCTGATCCACCAACTTTGGGTCACCAGGCTTTGTTGAGTGAATTAATCAAAATTTTCCCAAAAGTTATCACTTGGGCAAGTGATAACCCTGATAAAAAACATCATATTCCACTTCAAAAAAGAACTGAGCTTTTAAACATTCTGGTAAACAAAATCTCACATCCTAAATTAGAACTAGTTCAGGAACTCAGTAGCCCTAGAACTATTCATACTCTAAAGAAAGCTTTACAACTATGGCCTGAAGCACGTTTTAGTTTTGTAATTGGCAGTGATTTAGCTGTTCAAATTCCAAAGTGGCTTCATGCTAAATCTATTCTAAATAAAGCAAAAATAGCTATAGCTATTAGAGATGGGTGGCCCATTAGCCATAATCAAATAAAAGAGATTAAAAAACTTGGAGGGGAAATTGAGTTATTGCCTTTTTATATACCCCCTTCATCAAGTTCAAAATTCAGAGAAAAACCTCAAGAAGGACTTGTTCCCTCAGCACTTGTTCCAAAACTCCTGAAAGAAAACCTATACGGTCTTGCCGAAAACAGAAAATGAAATTAGCACTAGCCCAACTCAATCCAATAATTGGAGATCTAGACGGTAATGGAGAAAAAATATTTGAAGTTTGCAAAAACATCCAAAATAAGAATGTTGATTTAGTAATAACACCAGAGCTTTCTCTTATAGGATACCCTCCAAAAGATTTATTATTTAATCCACGACTTTTTAAAAAGGAAAAAGATGTTCTTAACAAATTAAGCAAAAGGTTAAGCGATCTTAGTCAGAACTTATCTATATTAATTGGTATTGCTGAACCAACATCAGATATACAAATTCCTAAACTCTATAATTCAGTAGCCCTTCTAGAGAAAGGGACTTGGAGAATCGTGGCAAGGAAGCAACTACTACCCACTTACGATGTTTTTGATGAAAAACGTTATTTCCGTTCTGCAGAAGAAAGTAGTATTTTAAATTTATATTATGAAGAGAAAATTTGTAGGATCGGAATAACTATTTGTGAAGACATATGGGTGGATCAATGCCTACAAGGTGAAAAAATTCTAGGGAAAGATCCTATAAAATCTCTAGAAAATAAAAAATTAGATTTGCTTATCAATCTTTCAGCCTCTCCATTTATTCAATCAAAAAATTTATTACGCCAACAAATAGCAGCTAAAGCAGCTATTCGTCTTTCATGCCCTGTAATCTATGTCAATCAAGTAGGAGGTAATGATGAACTAATTTTTGATGGCTCTAGTTTTACTCTTGATAACAAAGGAAAGTTGCAACAAGAACTTCCTGCCTTCAAAGAGTCAGTTATTCTCTGTGAAACTACTTCGCTCAATGAACCAAAATCTATTCCAAGTCCATACCCAACATCACAAGAAGTCCTATTCAGAGCTTTAGTTCTTGGAGTTAAAGACTATGCTAAAAAATGTAATTTCAATAGTGCAATCATTGGATTAAGTGGCGGGATCGACTCAGCCCTAGTTGCAACTATTGCAGTAGCCGCTTTAGGGACCTCAAAAGTTCATGCAATTTTAATGCCATCTCCCTGGAGTTCCTTAGGTTCTGTTAAAGATGCAACGACATTAGCCAATCGACTTGGAATAGATCATCAAAAGATTCCTATTTCAGATCTAATGAATAGTTTTAATGATGTTTTATCAACTACAACCTTGGGAACACCAACTGGAACCACAGCTGAAAATCTACAATCTCGTATCAGAGGGACAATATTAATGGCTCTAGCAAATCAAAAAAACCATTTACTTCTATCTACAGGAAACAAATCAGAACTAGCTGTTGGATATTGCACTCTTTACGGAGACATGAATGGAGGCTTATCTGTAATTGGAGATCTTTATAAAACATGCGTATTTGAATTATGTGATTGGATAGATAGTGAGTCGTCATCAAGTTGCAGAAATGATTTTTTTCTCCCTGAAAAAGGAGAAATAATCAGCTCTGAAATAAGAAACAAGCCTCCCAGTGCTGAACTACGACCAGAGCAATTAGATAGCGACTCTTTACCGGACTATTCCATTCTTGATCCAATACTGAAAGGCTTTATCGAAGACCATTTACCTACTGAAGATTTAATAGAAAAAGGATTTGATAAGAAAATTGTTAATAAAGTAGCCAACTTGTTAAAGAGCGCTGAATTCAAACGTTATCAAGCACCTCCTCTATTAAAAATCAGTAATCAAGCTTTTGGAAGCGGCTGGAAAAAACCAATAGCCTCAAGATAAATCCTTTAATTGACGTCTATTCTTCATTCAATTCCTTCAAGCCACCAATTGGTCTTCGCAGAGACTTAATATTAATTCCATGACGTAAAGCTGTTATTAATCCCGCAGCCTCTAAATAATTCTCAGCATACAAGATTTTCTTATCTTTATCACTACTGAGGCAATCTAGTCTCATCTTTGTGGAGCTTACATTTAATAGTCCTTCATTGGAAACGACTATCAAAGGAATAAATCTTTCGATACAAGACAAAACTGCTTCGCCACCTAATGCACCCTGTGGCACAACAACGGCACCTAAATCCCTATCCCTTAATAAAGTTTTCACCTGTAAAAAAGCATTTTCTTTACTATTTATGGCTGACTTACAGATCAGATCGGGCGCACGACTAAGACCAACTAAAACACTTTGCAAAAATGTATGCCCTATCTCCTCTCCCGCGGTTCGAGGATCTAGATCATAATCAATTGCTAACGGGGCTAACCCCGGTGCATGTGCACATGGAATCAATAAATGTTTTACAAGAAAATGACTGATTACAGCTTCGACCCCCGCAATAACATCTACACCATTACCTTGTCGATAAAGTTTGGTTTCTAATTCATTATTCTCATCAGGAAAACGCGTTACAACAGCAATTGCTGTTGCACCAGCTTTCTTAAGTTTTTCTGCAGCTCTTAAAAGAACGTCTGGTTCTTCGATATCCCCCCAACTTGAGCCACTTAAACCTTTTTTTAAATTAATTCTTATAGCTCTTTCAGTAGTAATCACAGGGCCAATATCTAGCCCCAAACTTGCGATACAGCCATCAGCAACTTGTAAATGTCTCATTTTCAAATCAGACTCTAAGCCAGCATCTAAGAGCAAACCTACTTTTTGTTGTCTTACTGGTTTAAGAAACACTTCTCCAGCGGCAAAAAGATTTAAACTATACCCTTCTACATATTGGATACAAGTATCTGGCCAATATAAAGATCCACCATTCATAACATTGGGATGAGTTATTAAACAGTCACTAGCAGAAGCCAATAATCTTGCAGCAGGGATTGCATCTCCTGCATATCCACCGACACTGCACCCTATACCAGTAGGAATAATCAATAATGTTGGCAAAGGATCAGTATTTGTCATAAAGAAATCAATTCAATTCGGGATTAATGCCTTTCCCCTTCTCCTGATTAATAATCAACACAACTTCGACTGATATTACCTGAATTTTTTTTTCAGAATAGGTAGTTACTGAAGTAATCGCCCACCTAAGTGGTTCACCATATTCCATTAGCTTAGATATAATGTAATTTCTCAAGTCAAATAGACTTAATTCGGTAGGCCAATCAAGATCTAATTCTATAAATTTAAGATTCACTTTATTAAATACTTATACTTTGCGAATTCGAAAGTTAAAGATAAATAAGAAACTACGCTGCAGCGCCACCCACAACTTCTAAAATTTCTTGCGTAATTGCTGCCTGTCTTGCCTTGTTATAATCAATCGTAAGGTTTTTAGCCAATTCCTTAGCATTATCACTAGCGTTATTCATTGCAGTCATTCTACTCGCCAACTCTGAAGCAGCAGACTCCTGTAATGCACGTAGTAATTGATTCTGTAAATAAAGAGGTAAAAGAGCATTCAAAAGCTGATCAGGACTTTGTTCAAAAACAATATCCGATGGTAATTTTGGCTCTTCATTAGAAGGAGCGGCATCTTTTTCAATAATTAGTTGGCTATCCTTTGTAGTTAATCTAAAAATTTCATCTTCTGAATCTGCTATCCCTTGAGGATCTAAAGGTAAAAGAGTTTGTATTGTTGGATTACAACTCACCAGGCTTACAAACTTAGTAAAAATGACCTCTACTCTATCAGTACTTTCAGAGAGAAATTCCGCTAAAACTTCACTCGTAATAGAGCCAGCATCCTCAGAAGTCGGAACTTGTTCTAATTCTTTAAAAGTAGCTCTTATGTTGTAAAGACTAGATCTATTCTCAAAATAACCTATTGCTTTCTTACCAATCAATACTAGGTCGGGAGTATATCCTTGACCTTTTAATTCGGCATAGCGTTTCTCTGTTCGTTTAATAATATTTGCATTATAACCTCCACATAATCCTCTATCACCTGTAACAGCTAAGAGAGTAATTGTCTTAACTTCACGTCTATTTAGCAGAGGAGAGTCAGCAGCTTCAAACTGCATTCTTGATTGTATATTTTCTAAAACCCTTGCCAATCGATCAGCGAAAGGTCTACTTCTTAGGACCTGATCCTGTGCTCTCCGAACTTTCGCAGCAGCAACGAGTCTCATCGCTTCTGTGATTTTCCTAGTGTTTTTGACAGATACAATTCTGTCTCTTATGTCCTTGAGGTTAGCCATAGGTAATTGTCTCTCTTAGATAGCCTTTAAATTTAAGCCGCAAGCATTGAGGATTTAACCTCGTTAATGGCGTCTTTAAGCATTGATTCAGATGCTTCATTTAAGACTTTTTCTGAGAGAACATTCTTAATGAAATCAGCCTTATTTGTTTTTAGATAATCACGCAATTCACGAGCAAACTTTGTCACTTCCTCCTCAGGCACCTCATCAATCAATCCTTTAACACCTGCATAAACAATAGCTACTTGTTCGGCTAAATTGAGAGGGTCAAATTGAGGTTGCTTAAGAAGTTCTCTTAGCCTTTTGCCTCTACCTAATTGCTTTTGAGTAGCCTCATCAAGATCTGAAGCAAATTGAGAGAATGCCGCAAGTTCATCAAACTGAGCTAGTTCAAGTTTTAACGTACCAGCAATTTTCTTAATGGCTTTCGTTTGAGCAGCTCCTCCTACTCGGCTAACTGATATACCAACGTTAATAGCAGGCCTTAATCCAGAGTTGAATAAATCTGAGCTTAAGAAAATCTGACCATCAGTAATTGAGATAACATTTGTTGGTATGTAAGCAGAAACGTCACCAGCCTGCGTTTCAATAATAGGCAAGGAGGTCATTGATCCAGCACCCATAGCATCAGAAAGTTTTGCAGCCCTCTCTAGTAAACGACTATGACAATAAAAAACATCTCCTGGATATGCTTCACGTCCTGGTGGACGACGTAAAAGCAATGACATTTGCCTGTAAGCCTGAGCTTGCTTGGTTAAGTCGTCATAAATAACTAGTGTCGCCTTACCTTGATACATAAAGTGCTCAGCAATTGCTGCACCTGTATAAGGAGCTAAGTATTGCAAAGCTGCTGCTTCAGAGGCTCCTGCATTAACAATAATCGTGTAGTCCAAAGCTCCTTTTTCTTTAAGAACTTCAACTACATTTGCCACTGATGCTTGTTTTTGACCAACCGCCACATAAACACAAACAACATCTTGACCTTTTTGATTGATAATTGTATCGATTGCTATTGCAGTTTTTCCTGTTTGACGATCTCCAATAATCAATTCTCTCTGACCTCTTCCAATAGGAATCATCGCATCAATAGATGTGATGCCAGTTTGCATAGGCTCATGTACTGACTTCCTCTTAATAATTCCAGGAGCTATTGACTCAATTAATCTTGAGTCAGTTGTAGCCATCTCTCCTTTTCCATCAATTTGCTGTCCAAGAGGATTAACAACTCTTCCAAGCATTGCTTCACCAACTGGGACTGAAGCAATCTTTCCAGTTGCTTTAACTGTGCTTCCCTCTTGTACTCCTAAAGCTTCACCCATCAAAACGACACCAACATTGTCATCCTCAAGGTTTAACGCAATTCCTTCTGTTCCATCTTCAAATTCAACTAGTTCACCTGCCATAACCTTTTCAAGGCCATAAACTCTGGCGATACCATCACCAATTTGTAAAACAGTACCTACATTGCTTACAGATACTGATTTATCGTAATCAGCAATCTGCTGTTTAAGAATTGAACTGATCTCGTCGGGACGTATAGAAACCATGGGATTAACTTAAGTTGGGGAAGATGAAGGGGGGGGGAAGGAGAAAAGTCAGGAAAGGTTAGCTGACCTTGGCCAGAGCAAGGCCAAGTCGCCTAACTTGCCCTGCGATGCTGGCATCAATGACCTTTGATCCAACATTGACCACAAAGCCACCTAGCAATTCAGAGTCGACTTTGAGATCGATTTCCAAATTATCTGTACCAGCTATGGATTGTACTTTCTTGAGTAGCTCAGATTGTTGTTCTTCATTTAAAGCTGAAGCAGAAGTAATTGTTGCTAAAGCAATATTTCTTTGTTCTCGATAGATTTCCAATAATCTTTCAAGAACAGAATTCAACAATCCAATTCTCTGTCGATCTGCCAAAAGTTTTAGAAGGTTTAAGAAAGAGGGAGTGACCTGACTTGAAAAAAGCTTTTCTAAAGCTGCTTTCTTCTGATTAACTTCTAAAACTGGCGATGACATCGCATCACTAAATTCAGGGCAAGTATTCCAAAGTTCTAAAATAGATTTAGATTGAGTTACCACTTCTTCCACCTCATTGCGGCTCTCCGCGACTTGAAGGAACGCCTCAGCGTATGGAGTAGTAATAGTATTAAGTAGTGGCATTAATTGTCTCCAATATTTTTAATTGACTGTTTAAGAAAATTATCTTGAGTATTTGAATCTAGCCTTTTAGGAAGTATTGCTAATGCTTTTGCAATGGCAAGTTCTGCAGCCTCTTTTCTTAATTGTGAAGTCACTCTTGCAGCCTCAGCATTTAAGTCAGATGCAGCACCTTGTTTAATTCTTGCCATTTCCTCAACAGTCCTTTTTTCACTTTCAAGACGAATTGCCTCTGCTCTTGCTTTGCAATCATTTCTGATTTTGTCTGCTTTTTGCTTAGCTGAGGCAAGCTCATCTTTTGCTTGTGAAAGAGAATCTTTTGCTTGAGCTAAACGCTCTTCTGCTTCTTTCAAGTCAGAAAGTATTGTGGTTCTTCGTTTTTCAAGAATTTTTCCTAAAAAACCAGGCAAGAACTTGTAGAGGCCAAAAACAACAACAGCTAAGTTGATAATATTGGTCTCAAAAATATTTAAATTGAGGCCAAAGCCTTCGGAAGCGAAAATTAAAGAAGTCATTTTTTTGCCAAGAGTCTTTCAACAATCAAATCACCAAGATTGTCAGCTTCGCTTTTGAGTTGATTAAGAGCATCATCTCTTTGCGTATCAATCTCACGCCTAGCTTTCTCTCTCGATGCATTTGCCTCTGAAGTGGCTAGAGCAAGAGCTTCTTTATAAAGATTCTCAGAATCCTGCTCTGCCTCAAGAATAACCTTCTGAGCTTCAAGACGAGCTTCTTTGAGCTGTGCTTTAAGTTCAGTCTCAAGTCCTTCAACCTCAGCGATTTTTTTCTTTGCTTCTGCTCGACTCGTATTTACATAATTCTCTCGTTCTTCAACTACCCGTCCAACAGGTTTGAAGAAAAGAGCATTAAGTATAAAAGTTAGCAATACAACCTGAACCGCCATAAGCGGAAGAGTTGCATCGAAATCAAACAGACCTCCCTCAGAGGCACCAAACAAAAACAAAGTTGGCATTAGCTAGGGGTGCAAGAAATTAAGCGAGCCGAACAGCGGCAATTGAAATTTGCTAAAAGAATTTTCAAAATTTTAGGCTGAAAGTTAATCAAATTACTTGATTTAATCTGACAGCCTATTTGAAACATTTAGCCAGCGAAAGGGTTCGCGAAGAGAAGAACCAATGCAACCACAAGGCCATAGATGGTAAGTGATTCCATGAAAGCGAAAGAAAGAAGCAAAGTACCTCTGATTTTTCCTTCAGCTTCTGGTTGACGGGCTATACCCTCTACTGCTCCTTGTGCAGCACTACCCTGACCGATACCAGGGCCTATTGCGCCAAGGCCTACAGCTAAACCAGCTGCAACAACTGATGCGGCGGTGGTAATGGAATCCATAATTCTGCTAAAGATGTGTAGCGCTTTAAACGCTTATAGAGTTGTGACCGGGAGTTTATACCTGCGAGGGGTCCATCTCATAGTTCTTGAGATGATACTGAAAGAATTTCAGACCTAAAAGCAAGTAATTTGCTATTGAAAAGTTATTTCAGTAGCAAAAAATCATGATTAATGATGCTCTTCAACTGCTTCCCCGATGTAATAAGCAGCAAGAGTTGCAAAAATCAGAGCTTGTATAGCACTAGTAAACAAGCCTAGAAACATAACTGGAACGGGAAGCACAAGAGGTACAAGAAAAACTAGTACCGCTACAACAAGTTCGTCTGCCAAAATGTTTCCAAATAAACGGAAAGATAGAGAGAGAGGCTTTGTAAAATCTTCTACAATTTTGAACGGGAGCATTATTGGCGTTGGGTGAACGTAATACTCGAAGTAACGCAAACCTTTATTGCTCAATCCCGCATAGAAATATGAGAGAGATACCAGTAGTGCTAAAGCAACAGTTGTATTTATGTCAGCTGTAGGAGCACCAAGTTCACCACTTGGGAGTTCGATCAGCTTCCAGGGAACTAATGCTCCGCCCCAATTGCTCACAAAGATGAACAGAAAGAGGGTTCCGATGAAAGGCATCCAATCTCTATAAACCTTTTCTCCAATTTGAGTTCTTGCAAGATCACGAATGTAATCCCAAAGAAATTCCAAAAGGTTCTGAACACCTTTTGGATCACGTTCCATTTTTTTAGTTCCAATGACAACTAAGGCGAGCAAAGCGCCTATTAGAAGCCATGAAGTCATAAAAACTTGGCCGTGAATTCTAAAATTTCCAATTTGCCAATAGAGATGTTGACCCACCTCTAACTCAGCGAAAGGAAAAACAAATGGCAAAGAACCCATTTATCTCGGAGTTAGGTTATGAAGAAAATAAAAGCCGAACAAACAAAACTTAAAAAATTGATTTCTAAATAAGCACCTAAGGCATAGATAGAAACTCAATAATTAACGCTGGTTTATAAAGCAAAAATCCTAATAATGCCGGAATCAAATCCAGTTGAGGAAATCTAGAAGATACCAAAACCAAAAGAACCGGAACTAACAACTGGACTTTACCGACGATTTTTGATGAAGTACCTAATCTTCCAACTCCGCGAGCAAGCAAGCGAAAATAAAAAATCCCTGATAAAGCACCAACAAATAGGCTTGCACTAGCTTGGATTCCCAAAAAGAAACCAGCTATGCCAACAGCAAAAATGGTCAATAAAAATGTCAGACGAAACACTCGAAGTTGAAGGTCGAGATATTCATCTGATTTGACTCCGGACGATGAGTCCAATGAATCAATACCCAGAAGAGGATCACGACTTGAGCAATCTTCAACAATCTCAGATTCCACAACAATTCCTCCTATTGGAGTAAATATGTGCCAATGAGAAGTTGATTTGCAAACAAGACACCTAAGCTCTCTGCAAAGGCCCGGGGAATCTATCACGAGACTTGCTTCAAAACAAAAAAAATTCTTAATTAATAAATTTACAAACTTGTCTATTTATTAAAATCAACAATTATTTCTAGTAGAATTTATATAGTAATAAAAAAAAATAAGACATAATTATTTTATATTTTTCAAGTAATTCAATTTAAAAGATTAACAACTAAATTTAATCTTAAATAAAAGCTTCTAGGTTTTCTTGAATTCCATAAAAAAAAATTATATTGAAAGACTTGGCAAAATTGGAATTAAGCGGCTCAATGGTATATAAGCATTAGATCCTTTGAGTAATATATCTAATACAAAAATTCAAGCTCAACTGAATCAAAAAAATGGCCGCAAATCAAAAAACCATCTGGAATCTTTAATAAACAATAAAATACTTCCATTACCTTGGCTTTATTGGCCAAAAGAAGGACGTTTAATCTTAGGATTAATTGTCTTTTGGTGCATATCAGGAATCTTCATACTTGGATCAGCTAGTTGGTGGGTAGCTATTAGGGAAATGGGTGACGGTGCTTATTACATAAAAAGACAAATAATTTGGCTGGGAGCTAGTTGGAGCATTTTCTATCTTGCAATCAATATCAATCTAAAAAAATGGCTTAGGCTCTCGGGTCCTTGCCTTTTGATAGGTATGGTTCTCATTGCCTCAACAAGCTTTTTCGGCAGCACAGTTAATGGTTCTACTCGATGGTTAATTATCGGTCCAATCCAAGTTCAACCATCGGAGTTAATCAAACCTTTTATAATTCTGCAAAGTGCAAAACTTTTTGGTCAATGGGAAAGAATAAATTCAGAAAAAAAACTTTTTTGGTTAACTATTTTTGCATCAATTATTTTATTAATTATAAAACAACCAAATCTAAGCACAGCTGCATTAACAGGGATTTTGCTTTGGATGATTGCCCTAGCATCAGGTATTGATTTCCGATATCTTTTCAATACAGCTCTATCAGGCTTAGTTATTGGTTCAATAAGTATTTTTTCTAATCCATATCAAAAAATTAGAGTTATGTCATTCCTAAACCCATGGCTAGACCCACAAGAGAGTGGATATCAATTGATTCAGAGCCTTTATGCTATTGGTTCGGGTGGTCTATTTGGAGAAGGTTATGGACTTTCTATGCAAAAATTACACTATTTACCCTACAGAAGTACTGATTTTATATTTGCTGTGTTTGCTGAAGAATTTGGATTTTTTGGATCTATTTTACTTTTATCATTTCTACTTTTAGTTGCGTATTTAACTCTTAAAATATCTCTGAATTGTAGAAACAATTATTCTAAACTAATCGCCATTGGATCAGGCACTATTCTTGTTGGCCAATCAATCATGCATATAGCAGTTTCAGCAGGGGCTATGCCTACAACTGGTCTGCCTTTCCCCTTGATTAGTTATGGAGGAAACTCATTAATTTCAAGCTTACTAATAGCAGCCTTATTAGTAAGGTCATCAATTGAATCGACAGATTTATTAGTTAAAAATCCCTCCAATAAACTTTTAACTAGATAATCTGGAAGATGAACGTCGAATGGTAAATCATTTTTTGAACCTTTATTCTATAAATTTAATTTTTTCTGATTTGACTCATAATGGCGAGCAGTTAATTAATAATGGGCTAAATAATCCAACCCCTCTAACACTGTTGATAGTTTTCATAGGAGGACTTTTAACTAGTTTCGGACCCTGCGCATTATCACTTTTACCAATAACAGTTGCATATTTAGCTGGATTTAAAAACAACCAAAACCCTTTACAAAGAACTATTAGTTTCTGCAGCGGAATAGTTATATCCCTAGTTATATTAGGCACTCTGAGCGGGTTTTTAGGGAGAATTTATGGACAATTACCAGGATTATTTTCAATTTTTATCAGTTTTCTTTCAATCTTTATGGGTCTTAATCTGCTTGGAATTTTAAAACTCTCACTTCCATCTGGTCCTAATCCTGAAATCTGGACAAATCGAGTGCCTCCTGCATTAGCACCAGTTTCAGCAGGTTTAGCTTTTGGATTAGCTTCCTCTCCTTGCACTACTCCTGTCCTGGCTGTTCTTCTGGCCTGGGTTGCGAAACAAGGCAACCCTCTTACTGGCACAATTTTTCTTGGAAGCTTTGCTCTGGGTCAAATTGTTCCTTTATTTGTTGCAGGTACTTTTGCAGCAAGCATTCCAAAATTATTATCCTTAAGACCTATTGGGAAATGGGTCCCACCCATTAGTGGAGTAATTTTATTAACCGTAGGTGTTATAAGCCTTTTTTCTATTTGGATATAAAATAGATGAAAAGAATTAGCAAAGTTTTAAATTGGCTTTCTAGTTTAAAGATTGCGATATTCCTATTATTATTAATAGCAATTTCTTGTGCTGCAGGAACTATAATTCCACAACAAGAATCAGATCAATACTATTATGATAATTTTACTGAAAATCCTTTTCTTGGAATACTTAATGCAAAGATATTACTACTATTTGAATTCAATCATATTTATACAAGTTTTTGGTTTTTATTACTACTAATTTGGCTATCTATAGCTCTTTCAGTTTGTAGTTTCAGAAGACAATTACCAATACTCAAGTCAGCATTAAATTGGATTGATTATAAATCTTCTAGACAAATAACAAAACTTTCAATCTCTCAAGCAATACAAAGTAATAATCCTTTAAAAAGCTTAGAAGAAATTAGAACTTATCTAAATAAGAAGGGATGGAATATTAAAGAGACTGAAGGAAGGATAGCAGCAAGGCAAGGAGTAATAGGAAGATTAGGACCTATATTAATCCATCTAGGTATGATCCTCTTAATGGTAGGTGCAACTTACGGTTCATTATATGGGAAATCTATAGAAAGGTTTCTAGCTCCTGGAAGATCAATAGATTTATTAGACAAAAATGAAGAAAAAGGATTAACGATTGAACTTGAAAGTTTTCAAATTGAAAGAGATCCACAAGGAAGAGCTGAACAGTATAGATCGATTATCAATATTCTTGAACCAAATGGTAATAATGAAGCAAAAGAAATCAGTGTTAATTATCCATTAAGATACAAAGGGTTAACATTATACCAAGCTGACTGGTCTTTAGCAGCAATGACTATTCAAATTAATAATAGTCCAAAACTACAAATACCATTAAAGTCAATTCCTGAGCTAGGTGAACAAGTTTGGGGGACAATAATACCTACAGAAAAAGATGGAACTAGTCCAGTTCTATTAACGGTTAATAGTGAAATAGGACCAGTGTCAATCTATGATGATGATGGAACAAAACTAATGAACTTAAGTATAAATAAGGAAGCAGAAGTAAAAGAAAGTTTAATAAAGATAATAAATATAATCCCAAGTAGTGGGTTACTTTTAAAGCGTGATCCTGGAGTACCTCTCGTATATACTAGTTTTGCTATAATACTAATTGGTGGTTCATTAAGTATAATTTCCACTAAGAAAATATGGATAATATATGAAAAAGAGAAATCTCTAATTTATATAGGTGGATTAAGTAATAGAAACCTTTCTGGTCTATCAAAAGAATTACCTGAATTTGTTAGTTTATTAAAGAATTAACTCTAGATTATTCCTTTTCCCATGACAAGCTCTGATAATAGTGTGAACATTACCTCTAGGATTAAAATCAGCTGATAGTTGCATCCATTTAGGATCAGAAGCATCAACAAGATCGTCTATTATTTTATTTACTACTTCTTCATGAGATATTCTCTTATCACGAAAGTTATTTAAATAAAGTTTAATTGCTTTTAATTCTATTACCTTCTTATTTGGTTGATATATTATTCTCAAAGTTGCAAAATCAGGGTACCCTGAAAAAGGACACTTACATGTAAATTCAGGAAAATCGATTGAAATTTCATAGTCTCTATTACTATTTGGATTTGGGAAACAAATCAATTTACCATTCTCTATTTGTCGTTCTCCATACATAATTACCTCTTTGGTTTCTTCTTCTCGCTTCAGCATATTTAAATAGCATATAAATCAAAGACTACATAAAAGTTTGTTTCAAATTTGAAACCGCAAATAAATTTTCCTAATCAAACAAGCAGTCGAAACATGACAAAAAACTGATTTGTATCATTAGGTACAATCACACTCCCCGCTATCCCCCCTAATAGAAATAGAAAAAGTTTTTATATGGACATCAGTCTTTCTCAAAACCGAAATGGGACTCAAATCGAGCCTACTAGTATTCATGGAATGCTTTGGTTACAAACTCATTTTGAATCCATTCATTGGGAAACCCTCAGTAATGGTCTAGTAATAATTTCTATCAAGGATGCCCAAGATCTTTTTAAAGACGCAACAAATGCTGGAATAAATATAAATTTCATCAATTCTCTAAGCCAATTAGACAAAATTTAATCAGAAACTAACTAAACTTGAAAAAGTTACTTGGAGTGAAATGAAAAAGATAGAGGCAATAATTCGTCCTTTTAAGCTTGAGGATGTAAAAATTGCATTAGTTAATGCAGGAATAGTTGGTATGACAGTAAGCGAGGTAAGAGGATTTGGGCGACAAAAAGGACAAGTAGAAAGATATAGAGGTTCAGAGTTCACCGTTGAATTTCTTCAAAAACTCAAAATAGAAGTTGTAGTTCCTGACGAGAAAACTGAAATTGTTTTAACAGCCATTGCTGATGCAGCTAAGACTGGAGAAATTGGTGATGGAAAGATTTTCGTAACTCCAATTGAATCAGTTATTCGAATCAGAACAGGCGATATAAACGAAACAGCTCTTTAAATCACCAAAAGTTTATAATTTTTTCGATTTCAATATTCTCATGAATTTCATCACCCATCCAAAGAAGATATTCTTGATTACCAGCTGGGCCCTTTAAAGGTGATGGAATTAATCCTTTTGGATACCATCCATATTTTTTAGATTCGCTTACCACCCCTTGAACTGCCTCAGCATGAAGGAAATGATCACGAACAACTCCGCCTTTACCCACTTTGTCTTTCCCAACCTCAAATTGAGGTTTCACTAGTAACAACAATTCAGATCGGGAACTGCGAAGCAGAACTTTAAAACTAGGTAAAACAATTTTAAGTGATATAAAAGATAAGTCTGCCACTGCGAAATCAGGTATTGGATCTCCATCATTAAATAATTTTTCAGGTGTTAAATATCTAATATTCGTCCGTTCAAAAAGAACCACTCTTGGATCATTTCTAATGCTCCATGCAGTTTGGCCATAACCAACATCTACTCCATAAACCTTTGCAGCCCCTAATTGCAAAAGACAATCAGTAAACCCACCCGTTGAAATACCTGCATCTAAACAAACTCGATTCTTAATATTTAGAGGAAATTGATTAAAAGCTTCAGCCAACTTTTCACCTCCACGAGATACATACCTCAAAGGCTGCGTAACTACTATCTCAAGATCTTTTAAAACTTCTTGGCCTGGCTTATCAAGGATTTGTCCATTAATTGTTTTAACTTTGCCTGCTCTAATAAGCCTCTGCGCTTCTTGACGAGATTTGACCAGCCCTTTAGTCAGCAAGTGAAGATCTAAACGCGATTTTTTAGTCATTTGTTTACAAAAACAAACAGGAAACGGAACAAAAACCGCAGAACTGGCGCTAATCCTCTTTTTCAGTAGAGAATCAATTCAATTGACCAAAGGTTTTGTCTAAAAAGCTCGGACATCCAACCAATGAAAATGAGCTGTCTAGCCATGGTCATTTTCATCTAAACCCAAAAAACCGAACTGGAGAAGTGCTTGAACTTCTTCCTCCAGGAAGTTTTGCAAAATTTGCAAATCAACCAAATGATTTACCTCCCTTTCAAGTTATTGATTGCAAAGGGGGGAGATGCAGGGTAAGGCAACAAGCTTGGGGAAGATATGTCCATTGGGAAGTTGAACACAATAGACTCAAGTCAGCTTGACCTTGACGAACTAAATTAAACTAACCTTTAACTTTGTAGCACTTTGATTGAGCGTTACACAAACCCAGCGATGGGGAATATTTGGTCCGAAGAAGCCAAATTCCAAACTTGGCTTGATGTTGAAATAGCAGCATGTGAGGCTAATTGCAAATTGGGCAAAATCCCTAGTAGTGCAATGGAAATAATTCGATCACAGGCAAATTTCAAACCAGATCGAATACTCGAAATAGAAGCCGAAGTTAGACACGATGTAATTGCTTTTCTAACAAATGTTAATGAATATGTTGGAGATGCAGGTCGTTATATACACGTTGGGATGACAAGTAGCGATGTCCTCGATACAGGTCTTGCTCTTCAATTAAAATCCTCAGTAAAACTTTTAAGAAAAGAGCTTTTATTGCTTGAAGAAGCTATTAGAGATCTAGCAAGGCAACACAAGAGAACTGTAATGATTGGCCGTTCTCATGCGATACATGGAGAGCCTATTACTTTTGGATTCAAGCTAGCAGGATGGCTAGCTGAAACGCTCAGAAACAAGGAAAGACTAAATAGTCTCGAAAAAGATATCTCCGTTGGTCAAATTAGTGGTGCCATGGGGACTTATGCTAATACTGATCCAGAAATAGAAAGAATAACTTGCGAACTATTGGGCCTCGAAGCTGATACAGCTAGTACTCAAGTGATTTCTAGAGATAGACATGCTAATTATGTACAAATTCTTGCTTTAATTGGATCTTCATTGGATCGTTTTTCTACAGAAATTAGAAATCTTCAAAGAACAGATGTGCTTGAAGTAGAGGAAAACTTTGCTAAAGGCCAAAAAGGTAGTTCTGCGATGCCTCATAAAAGAAATCCCATACGTAGTGAGAGAGTAAGTGGTCTTTCGAGAGTGTTAAGAAGCTATGTCGTTGCAGCTCTTGAAAATGTAGCTCTATGGCATGAAAGAGACATTAGTCACAGCTCAAATGAAAGGTTAATGCTGCCAGACACCTCTATCACACTCCATTTCATGATTACAGAAATGACAGCAATAATTAAAGGTCTTGGAATTTATCCAAATAATATGCTTAAAAATTTGAACATTTATGGAGGAGTGGTTTTTAGTCAACGAGTTCTTTTAACCTTAGTTGAAAATGGAATGAGTCGAGAAGATTCTTATCGATTAGTTCAAAGGAATGCCCATTCAGCCTGGAATCAACCCGAAGGAAATTTCAAGAAAAACCTTGAGAATGATCCAGAAGTGATGGAGAAACTCTCGCGAGAACAACTTTCTGACTGTTTTTCCACTGAATTACATCAATCAAATTTAAAAGTGATTTGGGACAGACTTGGGATATAGCAGCAAAAGCTAAATTAATTAATATCGGTAAGTAGACTCTAAAAGGGCATAGCATTAGATTTATCTAAAATCCATAGCTATAGACTTCTACTCCCAGAGAAAGCTTAAATTTTCTACCCAAGATCAATGTCCAACATGAAACGACTTGAGAAAGATAGCCTAGGTTCAATTGATGTGCCAAAAGATGCGCTATGGGGAGCACAAACTCAACGCTCAATTTTAAATTTCGCTATTGGGGATGAGGTCATCCCTCTTGAGATTATTCATGCAATTTCCCAAATAAAAGCCTCCGCGGCTCGAGTAAACAATAATCTAGGTCTAATCAATATAGAAATCTCACAATTTATCATCGAAGCAAGTTTAGAAATTATTGAAGGGAAACATAATGATCAATTCCCAGTGAAAGTTTGGCAAACAGGCAGTGGTACTCAAACGAACATGAACGTCAATGAGGTTATTTGTAATATAGCCTCAAAACGTTTACATAAACCTTTAGGTAGTCATAATCCAATACATCCCAATGATCATGTCAATTGTTCTCAATCCACAAATGATGTTTTCCCAGCTGCAATCCAAATAGCCACAATACTTACATTAAAAAACACATTAATACCCGAATTAACCAAGCTCATTGATGTATTCAATCAAAAGAGTAAAGAATGGAAGAATATTATAAAAATAGGACGCACACATCTTCAAGATGCAGTACCTCTCACTCTTGGGCAAGAAGTCTCTGCTTGGGCCAGTCAATTAGAAACTGCAATAGGACGTCTAGAAATCAATCTGAAGGAACTGTACCCACTTCCACTTGGAGGAACGGCTATTGGAACTGGCCTTAATACTCCTAAAAATTTCGATAATTTAATTGCTCTTGATATTGCCAGAAAAACAAATTTACCTTTTGAGACTGCAGCTAATAAATTTGCCATTATGGCTAGTCACGATGGTCTTGTAAATATAATGTCTCAAATAAAATTGTTAGCCGTAACTTTTCTGAAAATTGTCAATGATCTTCGTCTTTTATCTTGTGGACCTAGAGCTGGATTATCAGAACTACAGCTACCAGCCAATGAACCTGGTAGTTCAATAATGCCAGGAAAGATTAACCCTACTCAATGCGAAGCGATGGCAATGGTGTGTACACAAATAATTGGTATGGACACCTCGGTATCAATTGCAGGGAGTGGAGGACATCTACAAATGAATGTTTATAAACCACTCATTGGCTACAACATTTTAAAAAGCATCAACCTTATCCACAATGCATGCAAGAGTTGCAGAGAACATATGATTGAAGGTATTCAACCAAATGAAGAAATAATCAAAGAGTATCTAGATAATTCATTGATGTTGGTAACTGCATTAGCGCCATCAATCGGATACGAAAAGGCTAGTGAAATTGCCCAATTAGCCCATAGAAAAAATCTAAGTCTAAGACAAGCATCCATTCAATTAAATTATATTGATCAAGAAGAATTTGATAATCTCACCAATCCAAAATCTATGATTGAAAATGATTGAAAAATAAGTTTTTTCAATCTCAATTATGTCTTTCAGTTGCGGGATTAATAAGTTCATAATTTGTTTCTTTTGCTTTATTAATATCTGCAGCTTCACAAACTGGAAATCTATCCATGAGTTTCATCGCTGACTTGGCATTATTTCTCAGTTGCCTACTCACAGACTCACAATAGGGAATCTGTGAAAGTAGATCATTTGTTCTTCTTAAAATTCTTACGACATCTCCTTCATCCAAGGAAGTATTTGAAATTAAATCCGTCCAAGTACTTCCTCGAGCCCAAGCTTCTACTAAACCAATTAATTCTGAACTCCATAAAATTGAGACTTCTATACCAAATCGTTCTTGAACTCTAAACAATTCTCTTCGTATATTTGATAAGTCATTAAACGCTTCATCTGCAATTGCACTTGGAATAAATCCAGACCATAAATCAGGACGATTTACTTCAGTAACAATTGACTGAATAACACCAGCTAATTCTACTGGTGTTAATTCGTCAAGATGTCCACTCATCAAAACCAATCCTAGCCACAACTCATTCTCACCTCTTAAAGATCCAATACCTCTACCAATATCAGTGGGATTTAGATCATCCAAGCACCCGAAGTGATTTAGTACTTTAATTAGTGATACAAAAGTTTCCCAGTGACGATTAGACCTGTCGTAGAGGATCTTCTCACGTTCATGTATTTCAATACCTAATTCGTCCATCCTTCGTCTATGCTTCTTTAATTTTCTCTTATCCCCCCATCGATGAGCTGGATGAATCAATAATTCATCATCCAGAGATTTCACTAATTTAATTTGAGATAAAACTTCACTAGCAAGATCATATTGAGGTGTTCTCATATCATATTTCTGAGCCAAATTTGAAATTATTGAAGCTGTTTCATTAGTGAGTAAATCGCCATGATGTATTTCACCCAATCTACTAATTTCAGGAGTTGTAAGATGTGAGACGTCTAAGCATGTCAATTCGCCATAAAGACTAACAACTTCCTTACCAGCAATAAGTATCCAAATGTTTTCATCTGTTAAGCATAACAATTGAGATTGCCTATCTCCTTTTTGTATTTTTTCAACAATGACTGCAGGTATAACTTTTCCTTGCAAATGTGATGTCTTCAGACTTATGAGGGTTCCATTATTTGCCAATTCTAAGGCTAAGATCAATTCATTAGATAAGGTTTCTGCAGATTGTTTTTGGAGAATTTTTAATAGTCTTCTTTCTTCCTTTAGATGACTTTTTATTTTCTCATATCTTTCAAAATCTGACCATGGTATATCTTTTGAAAAGGTTTTATACTCTTTAAACTCTTCTTTTAATCTGGATAACTCTTCTTCTTCTTCAACTAAATCCAAGCTTGCCAAATATCTACTAAAGCTTCTTTCTATCAATTCTTTTGATTTGTCTAAATCATATCGCTGTAATAAATTCAGAACCATCCCATAGCTCGGTGTGAATTGACTAATCAGTGGGTCAGCCGAGCTGGTCGCTAATTGCCCGGCTTCTCTAACTCCTTCGAATCGAGTTTGTACAGTAACTACATAGCCTCTAGAGTCAAGACCTCTTCTCCCAGCCCTACCAGCCATTTGTAAAAATTCACTCCCCATTAATTGACGATGTCCATTATCTGATCTCTTCGACAAAGTAGATATAATTGTGCTTCTCGCCGGCATATTGATTCCTGCAGCTAAGGTCTCAGTTGCAAAAACAACCTTTATCAATCCTTCTTGAAATAATTCCTCTATTAACTCCTTCCATGCAGGAAGAACTCCTGCATGATGAGAGGCGATTCCATTAAATAAAGCTTTTATATGTAAATCATCTCTCAAACCTTCTGAATTTACAATCGTATATTTTTGAAATCGATCTTGAATTGAGTTTCTTTCTTCTTGGTTCACTAAACAAGTGCTAGCTATTGTTTTCACAGCCTTATCACAACCACGTCGACTAAATATAAAATAAATAGCAGGTAACATATTTCTTTCTGCCAACTTCGATATCACAAAGCCCAATGAAGGAGATTCAGGTTGTGTAGGCTTGGATAAGCGTCCCCTCTTCTTATGTGATTTTGTTGGACGCCAAATCTTACAGTTTGGATGTAATCCAGTTCCTTTATTATTGAGTAATGGGTGAAGTCCTTTAGCACTACAAAAATTGAATTCCAGGGGAACTGGTCTTAAATTACTAGATATCAAATCTGTAGGTCCATGAACTTGCTCAATCCAATCAGTTAATTGACCTGCATTTGCAACGGTTGCAGATAGAGCAACGAACTGAACAGATTTAGGACAATGAATAATTGATTCCTCCCACACCGTCCCTCTATGAGCATCATTCATATAATGACATTCATCAAGAACAACAGTTTCTATATCAAGTAGAGGGTCATCATTTCTATCTGCTGCTGCATAGAGCATATTTCTAAAGATTTCAGTAGTCATAACAAGAATCGAAGCCTCTCTATTCAGACTTAAATCACCTGTTAAAAGACCCACATTGCTTGAACCAAATTGATTCCTAAAGTCTCTCAGCTTTTGGTTAGATAAAGCTTTTAAGGGCGTTGTATAAAACACCTTATTTCCATGAGAAATCGCTCTATAAATTGCATACTCTCCAATTAAGGTTTTACCTGATCCTGTAGGGGCACTAACAACTACAGAATGCCCTTGATTGAGTGAGTCAATTGCTTTAAGTTGAAACTCATCCAATGCAAAAGGAAAGATTTCCTTTGGATTTAAATTGTTTTGGAGGATTTCGTTCTCAGACGTATCTCTTTCTAGTGAAGTCATTACTAAATCCTAGGGGAATATTCTATGACCACATGATTTTTGACGTGGATACATAATAAAATCTAGAAACAAAAAAAATGTAAAGCCAGCCCCCAAATCTTCAAATACAGAAAACAAAACAACAATATGCCTAAAATCCCTAATCCTAGAATTCGTAAACTCAGGACTTGGTTCCCGGGGAAGAGATCATCAGAATTTATTGGTGTAGATGAAAATCAAAAAAAAATCACTTTAATTGACCTTGCGAGTAATGACTATCTAGACCTAGCAAGACATCCATTATTAATTGAAGCAGCTAAACAAACCTTAGAAATTGATGGAGTTGGTTCTGGAGGATCAAGATTTATTACTGGTAGTAGAAATATTCATCAAAGACTTGAAAGGAAGCTTGCTAAATGGCTTAATCGTGAGATTGTCCTGCTTTATCCAAGTGGTTTCCAAGCTAATCTGGCTGCAGTTTTAGCACTTGCTGATCGTCACACTCCTGTTATTTGTGATCGTCTGATACATCATTCTCTGCTCGTTGGAGTCAAAGCGAGTGGAGCAAAGCTCATTAGATTCAAGCACAACAATTTATCTGAACTAGAAAGACTTTTAAAAAAATCTAGACAAAGCAATCCACAAAAACAACCCTTAGTAATTACTGAAAGCCTTTTTAGTATGGAGGGCACAACAGCCCCCATAAAAGAAATTTCAAAGCTATGCATTAAGTATGATTCAAAGTTATTGATTGACGAAGCTCATGCTTTTGGCGTTATGGGTCCAGAAGGAAGAGGTGAATCATTTGGTCTTAAAGAACCACTATCCATTATCAGTGGGACCTTCGGTAAAGCATTTGGAAGTGGGGGAGCATTTCTAGCAACAGACAAGATAACAGGAGAAAATTTAATACAAAACTGTGGGGCATTTCGCTATACAACGGCTTTAGCTCCTCCTCTCTGTGCAAGTGCTTTAGCCGCGTTAAATCTAATTGAAAGCAACCCTAGCTGGGGTAGGGAACTGAAAGAGAAATCAACAACTTTAAGAGACAAGTTGTCTCAAATTGGGTGGCAACGACCTTTGGGGGGAGGTCCAATACTCTCTATAATTCTAGGTTCAGACGAATTAGCAATCGATTATCAGAATAGACTTGAGGTACACGGCCTTCTTACTGTTGCGATCCGTCCACCAACTGTCCCTGAAGGGAAGTCGAGACTTAGGTTAGTTATCAGGAGAAATACTCCTGTTCAGGCCTTGGAAAGACTTATCGAAATTCTTAAAAACAAATGAACGAAATAATTGCTATGCATGGATGGGCAGGCGATAGTCATCAATGGTTAAATTGGGAAAAGATATTTAAAAATTGTGATTATGAATGGCAAGCTGCTGAACGCGGATATAAAAATATAAGTCCTCATATACCCAAATGGAATAACAACTTAAATCCAGTCAAACTTAAAAGAGTTGCTTTATGTCACTCTCTTGGTTCACATCTGATAAATAAACAAGTTTTACAATCAGCTACTCATGTTGTATTAATCAATAGTTTTAGTCGTTTTATTCCAAGTGGTAAAGAAAGTCGCCCTATACAAATGGCCCTCAACAAGATGATGAATGCAATTAATACGCCTAATGAAGCAGCTATGTTAAGGAAATTTTATATAAAAGCTTATAAGCCGAATTACATAGATTTTAAGTCATCTGAATCACATCTCTTTCACATATCAGATAAAGGAAGGATGAGACTAAAAAATGATTTATTACTTCTTATGAATTCTAATTCTCTACCAATTGGATTAAATACATATTCCAAAGTACTAATTATCAATAGTGAACAAGACCATATATTAGCTAATCAAACAAAAGTAAATCTGGTTGAAGATTTAATAAATCACTTAGAGGCTGGACCAAAAATAATCAACCTTCAAGACGAGGGACATTCCATTACAAAAATTAAAAATATCAAAACAATACAACATTGGCTAGAATCTGATCATGCAAAAAACATGGTCTAGCCAAGTTAATAAAAACTTTAATGAAGCTGCATTAAACTATAACCAATCAGCATCAATTCAAAAAAGTACTGCTTTAGAACTTGCAAAGATATGTTCTCATCACTCAATTAAACATGGGCTATGGATTGATCTTGGTTCTGGCACTGGACTACTCGCTAAATCATTAGAAGATCTACATCCAAACCAGTATGTAATGAGATTGGATAATTCTAAAAAGATGATTGATCAACATCCAGAAACAAGTGTTAAACAACTTTGGGATTTAAATAATGGGTTACCTAAGTGGTCTGAGAAACCAAATTTATTAGCTTCAAGTTTTGTTTTACATTGGCTTGATAATCCACAAAAACAACTTAAGGACTGGTTCAATTCTCTAAGCCTAGATGGATGGATTGCTTTAGCAATCCCAGTCAAGGGAAGTTTTCCTGAATGGTATGAAGCTGCAGAAAAGGCAAATTTAACATGTACGGCTCTTGATTTACCATCGTACGACTCACTAATAAGAGTCGTTCCAAAACATAGTATTTTTTTCAATAAAATTGAAATTATCAAACAGACAACTAAGAAGGTAACTTCATTATTGAAACCGATGATCAAGGTCGGAGCACAAAGCAGTCAGAAGGAACAATTAAGTATTTCAGATTGGCGCCATCTATTGTCTTTTTGGCCAATTTCCAATCAGGATGAAGAAGTAAGCCTTAGTTGGTCAATTCAGTTTTTATTAATTAAGCGATGAGTGCTTTCTCAAAAAGAATTATTATTTGTGGTACGGATACAGATGTAGGTAAAACGATAGTTAGTAGCTTTTTCGTCCAAGGTCTTAAAGGTATCTATTGGAAACCCATTCAAAGCGGAACAGAGGAAGGCACTGATACCAAAACTGTTTGCAAGCTCTTGGATCTTGAACCTAACCGCTATCTTTCTGAAAGATATAAATTCAGGGCTCCTGTCTCTCCACATTGGGCTGCTGAACGAGAGTCTAGTTTTATAGAACCAAACAATTTACATTTACCCAACTTAGATAAATTAATAATCATCGAGACCGCAGGTGGATTAATGGTTCCTTTAAATCGGAATTGGCTACAAATAGACCAACTAAAGGTTTGGGGAGCCCCAATAATTCTTGTAGCAAGAACTGGTCTTGGCACCCTCAATCACACTTTATTAAGTCTAGAGGCCTTGAAACACAGGAATTTAAATGTATTAGGAATAGTATTAAATGGCCCTTCACACAATGACAATCCAAAGACTCTAGAGCAATTTGGAGATACTAAAATTCTTGCAAGTCTTCCTATCTTTGATGATGTAAACGCAAAAGTACTTTCACAAGAATGGAATAAACAGCAATTAGATCAAAAGCTAAAAAAATACATTTGAAATAAAAATTTTATTTTTTTCTTAATCAATAGGTTATTTTGACATCCATCAAGTTAAATGAAACAAGAGGAAAAACTAAATTTGATGAATGAGAAAGAAGGTGCAAATCAAACTATCCAGAATCCTCATATATGGCCACCATTCACACAACTTCCATCCTCTCAGCCTCAATTATTGGTTGAAAAAGCCAAAGATGCCCTTTTATTGCCTAAAGGCCAAAGTCCAATAATCGATGGCATAAGTAGCTGGTGGGTCACTCTACATGGTCATGCAAATAAATATATTGCTAAGGCTATCTCAACTCAAGCCGAGCAGTTAGAACAAATTATCTTTGCAGATTTTACTCACCCTCAAGCTGAGCTATTAGCGAATCGACTAAGTAAATTGACAGGTCTAGAAAAGTTATTCTTCTCAGATAATGGCTCGACTGCTGTAGAAGTAGCTTTAAAAATGGCTCGTCAATGGTGGAAAAATAAAGGTGACAATAGATCTCAAATTATTGCATTCGAAGGTGCCTATCATGGAGATACATTTGGAGCAATGGCAGTAGGCGAACGAAATATATTTAGCGAACCTTTTGATCAAATGCTATTCCCTGTAAGCAGAGTCCCTTGGCCTGAGACATGGTGGGGAGATGAAGATTTTGAGAAGCGAGAGAATGAGGTCTTAGAAGCTCTTGAGCGCCTCTTGAAGACACCAACTATTGCGGTAATTCTTGAGCCATTAGTACAAGGAGCTGGAGGAATGCGAATGGTTCGTCCAGAATTTTTAGTAGAAGTCGAAAAAAGAATTCGCCAATCTAATTCTTTGCTTATTACAGATGAAGTATTAACTGGCTTTGGAAGGTGTGGAAAATTATTTGCTTTTCAAAGAGCCGGATTAAAGCCAGACCTGATATCACTTTCGAAAGGGTTAACCGGTGGATTCCTTCCAATGGGAGTGACTATGTCCAGCAAAAAAATTTCTGAAGGCTTCCTTGGAGAAGATCCCAAGCAAACATTCTGGCATGGTCATAGTTTTACAGCTAACCCCTTAGGTTGTGCAGCTGCGAATGCCAGCTTAGATCTTCTAGAAAAATACCCTCAAAAATATTTGAATTTCGAGTCACGTCATCTACCTCATCTAGAAAAAATAGTTAAAGATCCAAGAATTGAATATCCAAGAGTTACAGGAACCATTGCTGCTTTTAATATTAAAGTTAAAGGTAAAAAAGGGTATTTAAGTTCAGTTGGGAAAATTATGAAAGCAAGTGCATTGAGGG
Source organism: Prochlorococcus sp. AG-436-J02 (assembly GCA_003212625.1). GTDB lineage: Bacteria > Cyanobacteriota > Cyanobacteriia > PCC-6307 > Cyanobiaceae > Prochlorococcus_B. The sequence goes on along the minus strand of QCPI01000001.1, from coordinate 43,495 downwards.
TTGGTGTTTTTATTAGGCCATTAGGAGATGTAATATATCTTATGCCACCACTGTGTATCACAGATGAAGAATTAGAGAAGTGCTATTTGGGAATCCAAGAGGGCTTAAATTCTCTATCCTAATATTTTTCTTATAAAGATTCTAAGCACTTAGCTATATAATTATTTCTAAAAATTCAACTTACATCAACCAACTTGGAGTAAAATCCAGATTTCCACCTTTAAAAAAAGCAATAAAGATTCCTAAAGACAGGCTCAAGAAAATAGAGATAAGTAAAAGAAGAAGTGAAAACAATTCTCCACCTGAGAGTGGTCGCCTTACTCCTATCGATCTAGAAAATTTTACAGGTTCTATGTTTGTTAAAGAAGGTTCTTTTTTCTGATTTATAAGATTACTCTCTTGCTCTATAAACGAGTCATAGTTTGCCCTTAAGACAGGATCACTTAATAAATCATAAGCCTCACAAAGATTTTGAAATTGCCTTGTCGCTTCATCTCTTGGCAAAGATGTCGTATCCGGATGAAGTCGCTTACTTAATTGACGGAAAGCTTTTCTGAGCTCTGCGTTATTGGCAGAGGGAGCAACTCCAAGCAGTTCGTAACAATTGGAGGAAGGAGTCAACTAAAGAAAATATGATCTAATAATAAATAGATTTTATCTAAATATCTCAGGACTGACTATTTTAAAAAACAATTCCAAATGTCTACTAATAAAAACAACAAAAAAGCAACTCATCTCAAGATATGGAATGAGCTTAAATGGGTGCCAAGTGAAAAACAATTAACTCAATTTATCCATTTGCAAAAGTTACTTAAAGAATGGAATCAGAAGACCAACCTTACTCGTTTAGTCGATGGAGATGATTTCTGGACTTCACAAGTATGTGATAGCTTGTTGCCACTTCATGAAGAACTTCATTGCCCAAAACCTTCTCATAAATATATTGATATCGGTTCTGGCTGTGGATTCCCTGGTATCGCCATAGCCATAGCTATTCCAAATTCAAAAGTCACTCTTTTAGATTCTTCAAATAAAAAAACAACTTTTTTAAAAGAAGTATCTAAAGAAATTGGATTAAGTTCTCGAATCACAATCTTAACCGAGCGAGCTGAATCTGCAGGAAAGGATCCAATTTTAAGAAGTAAGTTTGACTATGCCATTGCCAGAGCGGTTGCTCCGGCAACTGTAGTAGCAGAATATCTAGTCCCTTTTTTGAATTCGAGAGGTCAAGCGCTCATATACAAAGGGAACTGGAACGAGACAGAGGAACAAAAGCTAAACCAAGCCTTGAAGGAACTCAATGCAGAAATCCAACGTACGCAAAAATTTTTACTTCCTAATAATCGCGGTATTAGAAATATTATTAGAATTAAACCTATGAATAAATGTCCCAATAAATTTCCAAGATCAATTGGCACACCAAAAAAGCAACCATTAGGTTATTAAATTCCCCACAATCTATCTCTTCTTTTTCCACCCAATCGATCTTTTAATTTTCTAAGCACAAAAGGGATTTCAGAACTCCAAGGGCTATTAAGCAAAACTTTTTTCAAGTCCTCCTCGCTCACTTCACAATCTATACAATCTGCGTTTGATCCTGGGAACCAATGTCCACCTCTACCTAAAAGACCATAACGATCTTTAGCAAAGCTTTCCATGTCCCAAGCCTCTAATAAATTATTTAACCATAACAATACAGGGATGTTTATTTCTCCTGGTGTTTGATCCCAGCGAGGCAATCCTACATTCCAAGTAGTTAGCCATGACTTCCCAAGGGTCTTATATGAGGCGTATATTAGTCTCTTTTCTACAATATCAATCAACCCATTAATTCTGTCCATTTTAGAAACTGCATTTAAATGAATATCAAGATCCTCAGGCTTAGACGCTCCAACACTTAATGTATGAATTCTTTTATCATTCAAACAAAAAAGATCATTAAATTCTATTGGGTGCAAAGGACTACATAACTCTAAAAGTTTCAATGAAGGAGTGTGTAAATGACCTCCTTTATCAGTAGGACTTATAATAAAAACCCCCATATCATTATCATTAGCTGCCTGTATAGCTTGTTCGTTGTCCTGCCGAATAAAATACCAATGCAAATTCACATAATCAAAAAAGCCTGTTTCAATTGTTTTAATTATCAGATCAATCCTGGCATGAGTGGAAAAACCAATATGACCAACAAGACCATTTTTTTGCCAACGACGAACAATATCTAGACATCCATTAGGACGAATAGTCATATCCAAGTGCTCTGGAAGATTAATACCATGAATGGCTAATAAATCTATTTTCTCAGAGCCTAATCTACTTAAACTCAACTCAAGTTCTTGCTCGAAAATCGAAGGATCATTATTCGGCGGAATTTTTGTTTGCAAAATTCTTTTTGGGTCATCGATTTTACCCAAAGCCCATCCTATCTGAAGTTCTGAGGTCCCATAATGACGAGCAGTTTCTATGTGATGAAGACCTTTTTGAGAAGCATGCCTAATAGTTTTATGCAAGATATCTTGTTGTTCGTTGTTAATCTCTTTAGGGTCTAAATCCTTCCAACTTTGTTGAAAGCGCATCCCTCCAAGAGATAAAACAGGCATTTGAATTTCTGTTCGCCCAAATCGTCTAAATGGGATTGAATGATTTTTACTACCTTGATTTCTTGTCAATTTAATCGTTTAAGAATCAAGTAACAGGAGGCAAGCCTAAATTCCTAAAATGATGATTTCTTATAACTTCTCCCAATTTATTTAAGTCTTCAAAAGGAACCCATTCAATGCAATCAACAGGACAGGTATCTATGGCTTCTTGTATTAATTCATCACCATCTCCATCTTGTCTAAACGCTCTTGCTCTACCTTGTTCAGGTTCCATTGCAAAAGTGTTAGTAGCAACTGAGCTGCAGTATGTACAGCCTATACATTTTCTCTCATCAACCCAAACAGCTTTTTCCCTTAACTTGCCTCCTAAGACTGGATCTCTACCACTAAGAGCAAAATCTTCATTATTGGCAGCTTCGAATGCAACATTTGGATCATACATATCAGTTGAGTTCTGATATACACGAGAGTCAGTTTCAAATGCTGCGCTTGGATCAAAAGTCAATGTTAAGAAGCAGTCTTAAGGATCCCAACGAGTAACAACCAGTTCTATTGATCCATCTATATTTCGCTTTTGATCAGAAATTTGGAATCCCTCCTTTGCCGTAGATTCTAAAACAGTATGAAAAGCATATCTTTGAGTAACTTGAGCCAAGAATCTTTCCACAGGTATAGATTGTTTCCATAGATCCAAGTCAGTGACTAACTCATAAGATTTTGTTCCTTCATTAAAGCGAAATCCAACATCACCCCCTTTATTCATTTCCACAGTCATTTCAGCTTTGACTGCTTGACCTCTATATCCTCTAACAAGATTTTCACCTTCATTAGGTAAATAGCCTAAATCTATAAGAGCCTGTTTTAAGAACTCTTTCTTACGAAGTTGAGTTTTTACTGTGCTGAAATGTGACATCAGTTAATTTCTGCAGGAATAGTCTGTTTTTGAACCTTTTCACGAAGAAACATATCAGAAGTTGATTCTCTCCGCTCAACGGTACCTAAGGCATCTTCAAGTTTCTCTGTTAAATTGATACATGCTTCACCAACAAGACCTTCGACGGTTTCCTCAACACGTCCATCTTGTCGAATTTTAAAGCGCAATGTCCTTTGTGGCATGTAAAAGACCCTTTGGTCACTGATGATATAGAAAAAAAGTATAGTTTCGCGAATTTTTTATTACAACGAAGTGTTTTTGTACCAAAAATTAAACCAATTGGCCATCATCAATTAGTGATTTTAATTTTTGTTGGACCTTTGGATTATCCAATTGCTCCAAAGCGATCCTGGCTTCGTACCTGACAGAAGGCTCTCTATCATTTAATAGAATAGAAATAAAAGTCTCTTCTATTTGAATTTTGATTTCCTCACTCAAAAGGCTATAAAGGTGTCCCAGTGACCAAATACAGTTACTTCTCACTATTGGTTCACCATCAACTTGCAAACTTTCAAGTAATTGATTAGCTGCGGGGAAAGAGCTTTCTGACGAATTAAGCCCCACCTCTGCTAAAGAGCTTGATGCCCACAATCGAACAGCCGCAACATCTTGTTTTAATGCATTAATCAAAGGTTCTAAGACAGGGGCCTCAGAGTAATTTCCAAGACTCCAAGCAGTAGCTTTTCGAACATAAGCATTACTGTCAAACTTCAATAAATGCAATAAAAGATCTACAGCTTGAGGGCAAGGGTTTCTACCTAAAGCATAAACAGCGCTCATCCTCACAACAGGAGAAGGTTCGTCAAGCAAAGGTACTAAGAAGGGAAGAGCTCTAGGATCTCTATGCTCGCAAAAGACCCTTAATCCCTGAAGTCTTTCTTCATTCCCTGATTGGAGCCATTTCAAAGCAAGATCACATTCTTTTGATGAAGTAACTAAATCTTCATCGGTTTTATCTATTTCAATTTCATCTAAAGGATCTCCTGCTAATTGAGCAGCTAATTCTCTAGCTAAGAGATCAGGATCTATGGCCAAATTAGCCAAGCCTTCTTTACTTAATTTTTGATTTTCATCATTCATAGCTCTGACAAAAGAAGAGCAAACTTAATTAATTGGTGCTGGTGCAAGCATATCCCCAGGGAGCCATATACGAGCGCTAACTGCCAACAAAGCAACACCGAAAAGTACCACAATTAAAATAGGGAAAAGAGTTGTACGTAAAAAACCCAAGGTTTCAAATTAATTAGATCACCATTCTGCTCTAAATTTTGACAATTTGGACATGTGGGGTCAACTTATTGAGGTATTAATCTTGTTTTCTTAATTAAAAAGACACAACAGACCGCAATGGAAAGTGCAATCCAACCGCTGCGTTCTTGGTGTAATAAGAAAGCTCCAATGCTTAGCATAGACCCATATAGAATTCCTGAACCTAAAACAAAACGAGATCCAAGAACTAAAAAAGAGTCAGCTGAATCTAAATTTAATTTTTTTCTTATTTTCCCCCAACCTGGGCCTGGAGGCTTTACCTCCATAACAAATTTATTAAGAGTTTCTTCTGACTCTGGTTCAGTGAAAAATAAAGTAAGCAACCATATGACAGCAGTAAATGCCGTAGTAAATAAAAGTCTTTTACCAAAATCATCAATTCTTAAGTAGGGAGAAACTGAAGTAATTAGACCTATAATAAAACCACTGAGCATTGCAGAAAGTTCTGTTAGTGCGTTAATTCGCCACCAAAACCATCTAAGGACAAGAACAGCACCTGGTCCCGTACCTATCGCAATAACGAGTCTAAACATTGATCCAATACTGTTGCTAAAGAAAGCTGTAATGACTCCAATTACAAGCAATAAAATACTTGACAATTGACCTATAAGAATCATTTCTCGGGCACCAGCCGATGGCCTTATAAATCTTTTGTAAAGATCATGAGATAGATAACTTGCTCCCCAATTTATTGAAGTGCTTATGGTACTCATAAATGCAGCGACCATTGAAACAACAACTAATCCAAGACCCACAGGTGGTAAATAAGTAACAGCGAGTTTTGGATAACTTAATTCCCAATCTGTTTGATAAGGTAACAAAACTAAAGCAGCCAATCCAACTAAAATCCAAAGCCAACTGCGAATAAGATAATTAACAATTAAGAAAACTATTCCTGCCAAAGTTGCTTGTTTTTCATCTTTCGTAGCCAATAAGCGTTGAATAAATTCCCCACCACCATCACTATGTCTAAAGCTCCACCACTGTAAAGAAATAAAAGCCATAAAAGTAGTAATGCTTATCCCCGAAGCATCAAGCCAGCTCAACCCATCTTTATCAAATTCCCAAGGGAATAAAGAGAGTAGTTCAGGTCGATCTAACTCCTCTAGCTTGACTAACAAATCTGTCATGCCACCTGAAGCATCGAGTGCCACATAGCAAACAGCGAAAGCACCTACAAGAGCCAATATTAGTTGTACAAAATCATTAACCACTACTGCCCAAAGTCCACCTAATACAGTGTAAAGAAGTAAAAACAAAGCAACTAAAAGCATTAAAAGTATCGTGTCAGTAAACACCCCCAAAACGATATGTCCATCGACTACTCCTAATGATTCAGCAACCTTACGCATTGCCAAAAAAGCATAACCAATACCAATACAATTAATCGGAACAGCAAGTAAAAATGCTTTTATACCTCTTAAGTAAGATGCTGGTTTTCCACTATAACGTAATTCAGTGAATGCTGCATCAGTTAATACGCCACTACGCCTCCAAAGAGGAGCAAATATAACTGTCATAGCAACATGGGCAAGTCCAAAGCTCCACCACTCCCAGTTTCCAGCCAAGCCTCTTGTCCCAATAATACCAGCGACATAGAGAGGTGTATCAATTGAGAATGTTGTTGCAGCCATCGACATACCTGCAAGCAAACCATTTAGACGACGACCAGCAACAAAGTAATCTGCTTCATTATGATTCTTTAATGAAATATAAATTCCCAATACCAAGGAAAGCATTAAATAAATACCTAAAATTAACCAATCAACAAATGCCATAAGAACTCACACTTGATTTTTACTTACTTACTTGATTTTCATTTTATCTATTTCTTGCCTCCTTAATTGTCCACATGCAGCATCTTTATCTCTACCTCTACTTGCACGAACACTGACCGCTGTACCCCTTTTTTCTAATAGTTCTCTAAACCTATTAACTCTGTATTTACTTGGTCGTTCAAAGTTCTCTTCTGCGATAGGGTTATAAGCTATCAAATTAACATGACTCTGAAATCCTCTCATTAGATTAGCTAATTGTTCAGCATGAATATCTTGATCATTCAAACCTCCAAGCAGGATATATTCAAAACTTACTCGTCTACCAGTAAGTTCTATATATTGTTTACAATCTTTGAGTAATGAATTTATTGGATAAGAACTAGCCGAAGGAATTATTAATTCACGCAAATGCTGATTTGGTGCATGAAGACTAACTGCAAGAGTGAATTTAACTCTACCTAAACGTTCTTGCGCTAATTTTGCTAAATTAGGGAGAGTATTAGGGATACCAACAGTACTAACAGTAATTTTCCTTTGACCAATACCAACTTCATTGGTCAAACATTTAATAGAGTCTAAAACATTACGAATATTTAAAAGTGGCTCTCCCATGCCCATAAAAACCACATGAGTTGGCTTCCTATTCATTGTCTCTCTAATACTAATAACTTGATCAACTATTTCATTTACATCAAGAGATCTATTCAGACCCCCCTTTCCAGTAGCACAGAATCTACAACCCATGGGACAACCAATTTGACTTGAGACACAAACAGTAAGTCTTTTATCTGTTGGTATTCCTACTGTCTCTATGATTTCTCCATCTAAAGTCCCCATCAATAATTTTAATGTCGAATCTTCTGCAACAACTCTATTAATTTTCTCAAGTCTTCCTATTTTTATGCCTTTACTTTGTAAAGAGTCTCGCCATTGCTTTGGAAGAACAGTTATTGAATCTAAGTCTTTTACTCCTTTTTGGTAGATCCATTCATAAATCTGTCTTCCACGAAAAGCTTTTTCACCTTCCTGAAGAGCAAATTCTTCAAGTTTTTCCGAACTTAAGCCAAGTAAAAATGAATTACCTGATAAATGAGGAAGATTGATCACCAATTCATTAAACCATGTCCCAATTTAAATTCCAGAATAACTAATGCAATAAAGCCAATCATTGCCCATCTACCATTAACCCGTTCAGTATGTGTATGAAAACCGTAGCGAGGTAATTTTCGCTTGGGGACTACAGGTGGATCAATCATTGCTCAACTGTTAAGTAAATAAATAAATGTTAGAAAATTTAGAAAAGTATTGTCGAAAATTTTTATTCATCTGAAAGCAAGCCTTCTTCTTGCAGTCCCTCTAATGCAGCAGGATCTGGCATTTGATCTTCAGCTGCATCATCATCACCGGTTGGGCGAGCAAATGCTGCGAAATTACTCGTTGTCGGGTCTATTCCATGTCTACTTCTGGTTGCCTCTAAATCCTCTTCACTAGGATCATCCAACACAGAGGTATTCTTAGCAACTGGGGAAGAAGGCATATCAACAGTGTAATCAGGTCTAAGATTTTGGATCCTTCGATATCCAGCTGGATCTTCAGCCAGAATATCTGGATGAGGACCTGCTTCAGCCGTTAACTCTTCAACGAAACCACTAAAACCAGTACCTGCGGGTATCAAACGCCCAATAATCACGTTTTCTTTAAGTCCGCGAAGCCAATCAGACTTACCTTCAATAGCAGCTTCAGTAAGAACTCGAGTTGTTTCTTGGAATGAAGCAGCTGAAATAAAACTATCAGTATTAAGTGATGCTTTAGTAATACCAAGCAAAACAGGAGTGAATTCAGAAGGGGCTCCTCCAGTAATTGATATGGCCTGATTAGTGTCTTCAACTTGCCTAAGTTCTATTAATTCTCCTGGCAAAAATGTTGTATCTCCAGCATCTTCTATGCGAACTTTGCTAGTCATCTGGCGAACTATTACTTCTATATGTTTATCGTCTATAGCTACTCCCTGTGATTTATAAACATTTTGGACTTCACTTACCATTCTATGCTGAAGTTTGGCTATTGCCTCCTGAGCAGCATCCATTAAGGGTTTCTTATCACGCAAATCTGTAAAGAAACATTCCAAAAGCTCATGAGGGTTTACTGGACCGTCAGTTAAGAACTCCCCAGCCGCAACTTGTTGGCTATTTCTAACCATTACATTACGTCCTAGTAAAATTGGATATTCAGAAATCGCATCATTTTCCTCAATGATAGATACAATTACAGAATCATCGTCATCTCCATTTTTTATGTCTACAGTTCCAGACTTTTTACACAAAATCGCTGAATCTCTAGGCCTACGAGCCTCAAGCAGCTCTTCGATTCTAGGTAAACCTTGAACGATATCTCCTGTTTTCTGTCTTTCGAAAACCAACAAAGCCAACCCATCGCCTCTTTGCACCAGATCTCCATCCCGAACATGAAGAACTGAATCTGGGGAGACCATGTAAGGTCGACCAAGACGCAATTTCACTTTCTTTCCATCAATCTTCTCTATTTCACCACAAGCACCAATTGGTTGGTCTTTTGACACATAATCTCCATCTACCACTCTTTGTCCGACTTTTAAAAGAGTAGTTCCCTTAGAATCAATTGTAATTGTATCTTCCTCCCTTTCAACGATAAGTCGACGAATTGGATCACCATCAAGAGCCTCCGGGAGTTGAACAATACCTTCCTGTTTACACAAGATCTGAGTTGTTGCTACAACGTCTCCAGCTAAAACCATTTGAGCATTTTCTATCTGTAACTCAGTATGCGTTGAACCATGGCTTGAATCAGATGTCGTATCTCTTCTAACTAAAATGCTTTCAAGAATAACTAATTTTAATCTATCAATACTCTTTGAACTCAAATCTTTTACGACTTCCACGTCTACCGTCATCTGTGGTGTTGTCTCGAACGTCTCAAGTATTAATTGGGTTTTAAGCAATTCAACGCCTTCTACTGATTTAATGAGCTCACCATCCTTATAAGCAAGCCTTTGAGATGCTTTGATTCCTAGTGATGGACCTTTTGGTTGCTTAACATGCTCTAGTTCGGGTAGTTGTGCCTGATCAGGAATGGTATATTCCTCAACAGGTCTCAGCAATAGACCTTTCCCTTCTGGTGCTTCAACTGATTGAACTAATACCATTGCATCAGTCTTGATACCTTTAGCAATAGTTTCACCAGGATTAACTATTTGCCCATCGCCCTCAAATCTATCAAGTGCTTTACTTTCTTTACATAGCTTGAAAGTACCGCTTCTAACAATAATTTCTCTCAAAATATCATTTTTCTGAGTAACAGTAACTATTCCAGAAGTATGACTAAAAATATCCTTGACAACTTCTGTCCCTGCCTCTATCCATTGACGGTCTTTTATCATCAGCAATGAAATATCTTTATTGATTTCATGAGTCTCTTGAGGTACCCATAGAAGAGCACCTCCTTTGCTTACTTCGTAACCATTCTTTGCCGAACGAGCTTTCTTAATTGTCAAGTCAGGGGAGTATTTAACAAGACCTCCTGTTTGTGTTTTAAAACGATCATCTGATAACTCAGCTATTACCTCATTATTCCCAATTTTACTTCCAGGAATAGTATTCAATCTATACTGAGTATTATCTTTTGCTTCAAGATGCCATATCTCTCCTGAATGCGTCGATTCTTCTAATAATTTAAAATCCTTTAAAGTCATCGACGTAGTTACTATTTGAACCTCTCTCGAATCACCAATAGAGTCTCTCAGCCTAACTTCACCTCCAAACTCACTTGCCTGACTGGCTTCAGCTAAAACTTGTCCTTTATCTACAGAGACATTGCCTGACACAACGGGCTTGGCATTGGGAGGCAAATTGTATACGTCTCCAGCTAAGACCCAAAGTCTACCAAGCCTTTGAGCTTTGAGAGTGATATTACCTTGTCTATCAGTAACCTCTTTAGGTTGAATAATTGCTTCATATCTAACTTGCCCAGCTAAATCACAAATCACATCTTTCGTAGCCTTTTCAACGCTTTTTTGAACAGCTCCACTAGCAATCTGAGCAACAGTAACATCAACACCAATATCTTGATCATTGTCTACAAAAAGTAGAGAACCATTAGGAATATCAATTTTTTGAGGTTTACTACCACTTACCGGCACAATACTTAGGCTGAAATCAACTTCCGCCTGCTGAGCCTCAACACCATGTGGAGTTCTATAACCTCTAACACGCGCCTTAGCTCCAAATTGAACTTTCCCTGAAATAGTAGAGCGAACCACACCAGTTTCTGCTGTTGAGACCCCCCCAGTATGGAAAGTCCTCATTGTTAGTTGAGTGCCAGGCTCCCCAATAGATTGAGCAGCAACAATCCCAACAGCTTCCCCTAAATCAACTAGTTGATTATGAGCCAGTGCCCAACCATAACATTTACGACAAACTGATCTACTTGCCTCACATGTCAGTGGAGACCTAACACGGACAGCTTGAATATTAGATTGTTCAAATTTCTTTGAAAGCTGAGGATCTATTGGAACATCTCTTTCCGCTATAGTTTCTTGGTCTACATTAATTACTTGTTCTGCAGTCAAGCGTCCAACAAGTCTATTCCCATATTTCCCATCTTCAGCGCTTATTGAAATTGACCTTGTCGTGCCACAATCCTCTTCCCTAACAATTACATCTTGGGCGACATCAACCAAACGTCTTGTTAGATATCCAGAATCAGCAGTTCTTAAGGCAGTGTCAACAAGACCTTTTCGTGCTCCATAGGAAGAAATGACATATTCGGTAACTGTCAGACCTTCTCTAAAATTAGTTCTTATTGGTAAATCAATTATCTCACCCTGAGGATTGGCCATTAATCCTCTCATCCCAACAAGCTGACGAACCTGAGACATATTTCCTCTGGCACCTGAATTCGCCATCATCCATACTGAATTCAAAGGATCATTTTGATTAAAATTCTTTTTAACTGCATCAACTAATCTTTCATTGGTCTCTGTCCAAGTGTCTATAACTTTTGTATGCCTTTCGACTTCAGTAATTTCTCCCAACCTATAAGATTCCTCTGTCTCCGTTATTTGTTCTTCAGCCTGACCAAGTAAATCTTGCTTCGCTTCTGGAACCTTTAAATCTTCAACAGAAATTGAAACAGCAGCCTGTGTTGCATATCTGAAACCAAGGTCTTTCAAATTATCAGCCATAGCTGCAGTAGCCGCAGTTCCATGATTCTTAAATGCCCATGCAACTAAACTTTTCAAGCCTTTCTTATCTACCACTTTATTTCTAAAAGGTGGAGGCGTTTTAGAAAGTCTTTGAACAACTTTCAGAGCTGCTGCTTTTTTTGCTTTAGAACCTCTTTTTGCTTTTGATTTAGCAGAGGATTTACGAGTTTTAGGAGATGAAGAAGTCATGGTAAAAACTATTCGAGATAAAAGGACAATTTGTTCTAAGAGTTATGAAGTCGCTGCTACAGCATCTATAATCGTATGATTCATTACGACACGACCAACAGTAGTCAATATATAACGGCTAATTAAACCTCCATCTTCATCAAAGCGATCTCGTCGATATGTCCATTCTTCAATACGCGTTCCATCTTGCAAAGTCTCCGACTTACGAGGTTTCTGAAGCTCATCGTCATCCTCAACTTCACCAGAGAATCTAACCCATACCCAATCATGTAGATCTATTCTTTTATCTTCAAGAGCTTGTATTACGTCTTCAAGTGATGCATATGTTTGTGCATAATCTCCAAATTTAGGTTGACTAGCTTGAGGCTGAATCGCAGTAAGGTAATAGGAACCTAAAACCATATCTTGAGATGGAGTCACAATTGGATCCCCAGTTGCAGGGGAAAGAATATTGTTACTCGCTAGCATCAACATTCTTGCTTCTGTCTGCGCCTCAATTGCTAATGGGACATGAACGGCCATTTGATCCCCATCAAAATCGGCATTAAAAGCTGGGCATACTAATGGATGTAGCTGTATGGCTCTACCAGCAACTAATTTAGGCTCAAATGCTTGAATACCTAATCGGTGTAAAGTAGGGGCACGGTTTAGAAGAATTGGGTGACCATCTATGACTTCCTGTAAGACCTGCATTACCTCATCATCAGCTTTCTGAATCAATTTCTTTGCCGCTTTGATGTTATTAACAATATTCTGACGAATTAATCTGTGAATTACAAAAGGTTGAAAAAGTTCGATTGCCATTTCTTTTGGCAATCCACATTGATGCATTTTTAATTTAGGGCCAACTACTATTACTGAACGACCAGAATAATCAACTCTTTTTCCGAGAAGGTTCTGTCGGAATCTACCTTGCTTACCCTCAATAATATCGCTTAGTGATTTCAAAGGACGATTATTTGCACCAACAACCGTTCTCCCTCTTCTACCGTTATCAATTAATGCATCTACAGCCTCTTGTAACATCCTTTTTTCATTCCTAACGATTATCTCTGGAGCCAAAATCTCTTGGAGACGAGCAAGCCGGTTATTCCTATTAATTACTCTTCTATACAAGTCATTTAAATCTGAAGTCGCAAATCTCCCCCCATCTAATTGAACCATAGGTCTTAAATCAGGAGGTATTACAGGTATCGCATCTAAGACCATCCATTCTGGACTTGCACTGGTAGCAATAAAATTATCTATCACCCTTAGTCTTTTAATAAGCTTAGCCCTTTTCTGACCTTTGCTTGTTGCAATTTCTTCTCGCAATTGCTCTGCAACCTCTTTTAGATTTAAATCTTCAAGTAATTGTTTTAATGCCTCTGCACCTATCCCAACAATGGGTTCATTCTCTATAGTTGAATCCTCTGCATAAATTTCGTCTTCAATTTCAAGCCATTCATCTTCAGTTAATAGCTGTTTATATTTAAGGTCCTTACTATCTCCTACATCTAAAACAACATAACAATTAAAATAAACAATCTGCTCGACATCTCTTAAAGGCATATCTAATAAAATAGCTACGTAGCTAGGAATGCCTTTTAAATACCAAACGTGCGAAACCGGAGCAGCTAGTTTGATAAATCCCATTCTATGTCTTCTAACACGACTTTCGGTTACTTCAACACCGCATCTCTCGCAAACAATTCCACGGTGTCTAACCCTTTTATATTTTCCACAATGACATTCCCAATCTTTGGATGGACCAAAAATCTTTTCACAAAATAATCCGTCCATCTCAGGCTTCAGCGTTCGATAATTTATTGTTTCAGGCTTCGTAACTTCACCTACAACCTGGCCATTTGGTAAAGTTCTTTGCCCCCATTCCATTATTCTTTCAGGAGAAGCTAACTTAATTTTGACGTAATCAAAATGATTTTCTGTACGGAGATTGCTATTAGTCATGAGAAATTTAGGTGTTTAAATGATTGTTCCGATAGAGTCGATTACTCCTCGTACTCTCTACCCAATGATTCATAGGTAGGTCTACTTGGTGTGCTTCTACGTGGATTCACATCTTGCATGAGATCAACTTCTTTTCCATCATCTGTATAAACTCCAATATCTAATCCCAATGACTGAAGTTCTCTCATTAGAACTTTGAAAGATTCTGGAGTACCCGGTCTTGGAATTGGTTTACCTTTGACAATAGAATTCAATGCTTCATTACGACCTTGCATATCATCGGACTTCACAGTTAAAAGTTCTTGCAACGTATATGCAGCCCCGTAAGCTTCGAGTGCCCATACTTCCATTTCTCCCAATCTCTGCCCACCTTGCTGGGCCTTTCCGCCAAGAGGTTGTTGAGTGACCAATGAATATGGGCCTGTCGAACGAGCATGAATTTTGTCGTCAACTAGATGTACAAGTTTTAAGAAATGGGCATAGCCAACAGCGACTGGTTGATCAAAAGGCTCACCAGTACGGCCATCCGTAAGAAGCAACTTCCCAGGGTCCTCAGGGTTGTAGACCCATGACTTACCTGGCTGCTTTGCCGCTTCTTTTAAATAAGATTGAACAGTCTGATTAGACATCTCTGGTCCATACATCTCATCAAAAGGTACGATTTTAACCCTACAATCCAAGTTTGAAGCAGCCCAACCCATAAGGAGCTCAAAGACTTGCCCTACATTCATTCGACTTGGAACACCAAGTGGATTGAGGCATATATCTACAGGTGTACCATCCGGCAGATAAGGCATATCTTCTCTAGGAAGTATTCGACTAATGATCCCTTTGTTTCCATGCCTTCCAGCCATTTTATCGCCAACTTGAATCTTTCTGCGTTGTGCGACATAGACTCGGACAACCATATTTGCTCCAGGAGGTAACTCATCACCTTGTTCTCTTGTATAAATTCTCACATCCACTACCCTTCCTCTCTCAGTTGAAGGAACTCGAAGAGAGTTATCTCTTACATCTCTTGCTTTTTCTCCAAAAATAGCTCTTAAAAGTTTTTCCTCTGGTGGTTGATCAGATTCCCCTTTAGGAGTTACTTTCCCAACAAGAATATCTCCACTTTCAACAAAAGCTCCTATTCGAATAATTCCCATTTCATCCAAATTACCAAGACTTTCTTCTGAAACATTTGGTATTTCTCTTGTTATTTCTTCAGGGCCTAATTTTGTTTGACGAGCTTCTATTTCATATTTTTCTATGTGGACAGAAGTATATAGATCATCTTTAACCAACCTTTCGCTAACTAAAATTGCATCTTCATAGTTGTATCCCTCCCATGGCATGTACGCAATTAAAACATTTTGACCAAGGGCTATCTCTCCTCCTTCACAAGCCGATCCATCAGCTAAAACTTGGCCAACTATAACTGAATCACCATTAAAAACTATAGGCCTATGATTTAAACAGGTATCTTGATTAGATCTCTGATATTTTTGCAAGTAATGAGTATGGTCATTCCCTTCATCATCAGTAACGACAATTGCATTCGCATCAACATAAGTTACCGTTCCGTTGACTTTTGAAATTGGAACCATGCCTGAATCTCTAGCAACTTGAGTTTCTAAACCTGTTCCAACTAAAGGTCTTTCGGGACGCAAAAGAGGAACTGCTTGTCTTTGCATATTTGAACCCATCAAAGCCCTATTAGCATCATCATGTTCTAAAAATGGAATTAAAGATGCCGCTACTGAAATAACCTGCACAGGTGATAGTTGTACATAATCAACTTGCTCAGGAGAAACCGTTTCAAAATCTTGTCGATACCTAACAGGAACAAGCTCTGTTAAAATTTTTCCTTCTTCATCTGTAGCTACATCACCTGGGGCAACCCTGCACTCATCTTCTAGATCCGCAGACAAATAAATAGGATCTCCCTCTTTTATCAATCTCCCATTCTCCACCTTCCAAAATGGTGTTTCAATAAAACCATATTCATTAACTCGTGCGTGAGTTGCTAATGAATTAATAAGACCTGCATTTGGCCCTTCAGGAGTTTCGATTGGACAAAGTCTTCCATAATGAGACGGATGAATATCCCTCACTGCAAAACCAGCTCTTTCACGAGTTAATCCTCCTGGCCCCAAAGCAGAGATACGTCTTTTATGAGTCAATTCAGCTAATGGATTGGTTTGATCCATAAATTGACTTAATTGACTAGAACCAAAAAATTCTTTTATTGCCGCAACTAAAGGTTTTGGATTAACCAATTGCGCTGGAGTAAGAGAGTCAGTTTCCCCAACTGTCATCCTCTCTTTAATTATCCGCTCAAGTCTATTTAAACCAACTCGTACTTGATTTTGTAAAAGCTCTCCAACAGACCTAACTCGCCTATTTCCTAGATGATCAATATCATCCAAAGTTGCTCCACCTACATCTAATTCTAAATTAATTAAATAATCTAAAGTAGAAAGAACATCTTCATTTGTAAGTGTCCTTAAATTGTCCGGTATAGTTAGGCGTAATTTTTTATTTATTTTATATCTACCAACTCTTCCTAAGTCATAACGCTTTGGATCAAAAAATCTTGTTTGCAGTAGCTGTTGGCCACCACTAACTGATGGAGGCTCACCTGGTCTTAACTTCTTATACAGCTCTAGCAAAGCCTGATCTTCTGAACTTATGCCTTCTTCATTTGCGGCCTCAATTGACTTTTGGTAAAACTCAGGATGTCGTAATTTATCTATCACATCATTATCGGATAAACCCATTGCTCTCATTAGGACATGCGCATTGATTTTTCTTGTTTTATCTACACGAACATGCAACAAATCATTCTTATCAGTTTCAAACTTTAACCAGGCACCACGATTAGGAATAACACTTGCATTATAAGTTCTTCTTCCATTTTTATCTTGTTCATCTTTGAAATAAACTCCAGGACTTCGAACAATCTGGTTAACTATTACTCTTTCAGCACCATTTATTATAAAAGTTCCTCGTTCCGTCATTAAAGGTAATTCACCTATAAAAACTTCTTGTTCTTTAATCTCTCCTGTTTCTTTATTAACTAAACGACAGGTTACATACATCTGAGAAGCAAAAGTTGCATCTCTTCTTTTTGCTTCTTCTACATCATGCCGAGGACGCTTAAGCCTATATTCTGCGCCAATAAAATGCAATTCAAGCTTACCCGTATAGTCAGTAATAGGAGAAAAGTTGTCTAATTCTTCTATCAAGCCTTTATCCAAAAACCACTTAAAGCTTGATCTTTGCACCTCAACCAAATCAGGCAGATATGTAGCTGCTTTGGCTACCTGAATTGCGCTTCTGCTCATTCGAGAACCTGCGTTTATATGTAGAGGACGGGTTGATGTCTTGTCCTTAATTAAGTCAAAAATGATCTTTCATAAGAAAAAACACAAAAACAATCTCCTAGAAGACTGAGATCTGAAAATGAATTTACTTAATCAACGAACACACTGACTAAAAGATAGAACCCTAAAGGGTTAAGCGCTGATAACACGCTAATCAAGACAATAAATAACTCTACACTTAAATCAGATAATTAACTAGCGTAAATGATGATATTTAAGGCAACCCAAACAATTCTCTTGCATTCTGAGTGGTTTTTTCTGCAATTTCAGAAAAACTTTCACCTCTAAGGTCTGAAATTTTTTCTACTACATGCTTTACAAAAGATGGTTCATTCCTCTTTCCTCGATGAGGAACGGGAGATAAGAAGGGACTATCAGTTTCAACTAGAAATCTACTGGAAGGGACTTCTTTAGCACATTCATGAATATCAATAGCATTTTTGAAAGTCACATTACCGCTAAAGCTTATATGAAAACCAAGAGAAAGGAACTCTCTCATCTGTTTGACATTTCCACTCCAACAATGCATAACCCCTTTAGGGCAGGAACTATCTTGAGAAAGCTGAGAAAAAACTTCTAGCATTTCTGTTGCAGCATCTCTACAATGAACAATGACTGGTAAATTCAATTCAAAAGCAAGGTTCAATTGCGGAATTAATATTGATAGCTGCTCACTCAAGTTATCTGCTTTAAAAAGATCCAGTCCTAATTCTCCTATCGCAACAACTCGGCTGTCATCCTGAGCTGCTTTTTTTAAAATATTTTTAGTTCCAGGCTTCCAATGATGTACATCCAATGGATGCACTCCAACTGAATACCTCATCTCCTGAAATTGATCAGCCATTAACTTTATTGCAGGTATTTCAGACGGTTCTACACAAGCGTGTAATAAAGCTTTAACCCCCTGAGTCCTCCACCTTTCTGCAACTTCATCTCTATCTTCATTAAAGTTAGAGAACACAATATGGCAGTGACTATCAATTATTGAACTTTTGGAATCACTCAAAATTTAAAATAAATTGTTTTTTCAATATTAAATCCTAAATTATTTATTCTCAAACAACTTCCTTCAAAACTTTCTTAAGAGCAAAGCTAAGCCTTGATTTTTGGTTTGCCCCTGTATTTCTATGCAGAACTCCTTTTTTTACGGCTTTGTCAATTTTACTGAAGGCTAAATTAAAAATTTTTTGAAGATCTGCTTTAGATTGCTCGCCAGGTTCTTTTTCGAATATTCCACAGGCTACAAAGCATCGCTTCATTAAAGTGCGAACTGTAGATTTGTAATTTTTGTTTTCAAGGCGGTTGCGTTCCGCAACTTGAATTCGCTTTTTAGCTGAGTTGGTATTTGCCACTTAGGCTTAATGTTTTAATCTGATATTAATCCACACTACCTCAAGACCATGAAGAAGATCTACATAAATCAAAATTAAGGCATAAGATAATCAAATTGAACCAATAACCAAAAGTTCATGACGCAAATAATTAATAAAGGCAAGGTTGAAAAAACCTTTTCAAATCAACCCTTTATCAAAATAGCTGAAAATATTGTTCAGGCTCAGATTGAACTTCAGAAAATCACAGATAGGACGTCGGGATCGGTACAAGATAAAGCCATAAAAGTTGTCCAGGATATTCTTACAAACGTAAGCGAAAGGGGTGACGAAGCTCTTAAAGAATACACCGAACGCTTTGATGGATTTCTTGCAGAACCATTAGAAGTTCCACCAGATTTAATAATTAAAGCCTGGGAAAAGACTCCTAAGACTTTACAAGATTCTCTTTTATTAGCAAAAAAAAGAATTGAAAAATTTCATAGTTTTCAATTACCAAAAGACATTACTTATAATGGAACTCATGGAGAATTATTAGGAAGGAGATGGAGTCCAGTTGAAAAGGCAGGTATATATATACCTGGCGGAAGAGCCGCTTACCCAAGTACTGTTCTCATGAATGCTATTCCAGCATATGTTGCAGGAGTAGATCAAACGATCATGGTCTCTCCAGCGAACTCTAAAGGGGAGATAAACCAAACCGTTTTAGCTGCAGCACATATTACAGGTATAAATAAAGTTTTTCGAATTGGAGGAGCACAAGCCATTGGCGCAATGGCTAATGGAACTGAATCAATTCCAAAAGTAGATGTAATAACTGGACCAGGGAATATATATGTCACCTTGGCAAAGAAATATGTGTATGGAAAAGTAGGAATTGATTCTTTAGCCGGTCCAAGTGAAATTTTAATTATTGCTGATCAATCAGCAAAATTAGAACACGTTGCATCAGACATGCTAGCTCAATCAGAACATGATCCACTTGCTTCCGCAATTCTAATCACTACGAATAAACAATTAGCAGAAAGATTGCCCAAAGAACTTGAACATCAATTAATTGATCATCCAAGATTTGAAATATGTAGAAGATCAATTATGGATTGGGGTTTGATAGTTATTTGTGATAATTTAGAAACTTGCGTTAAATTAAGTGATATTTTTGCTCCAGAGCATCTTGAATTACTTGTAGAAGACCCCCAAGAATTAGCAAAAACCATCAAAAATGCTGGGGCAATATTTATGGGATCATGGAGTCCGGAAGCTATTGGAGACTATCTAGGAGGACCAAATCATACACTGCCTACTTCAGGTACTGCGAGATTCGCAGGGGCTCTTGGAGTAGAAACATTTATGAAAAATACTTCTCTTATAGATTTTTCAAAAGAAGCTTTTAATGAAACTAAAAAGGCTGTCATAGAACTAGCAAACAGCGAGGGGTTGTATAGTCACGCAGAATCAATTAGGAAAAGAGATTCTAAATCTTATTAAGAGATTTAACACCAACCACTTCATCTTCTAATTGCCCAACTAAAACCTCATCCGTAAGATTTATAAAAAGTCCATTTTCAAGAACACCTGGAATGTTGTTAATTTGACTCTCCAATAAAGCGGGTTGATCAATACCATTTTTAAAAGTTAAATCTAATATCAAATTCCCTTGATCAGTAACGATAGGTCCAGCTTTTTTCTGGGCCATCCTCAGATCCCCTACTCCTCCAAATTCCTCTAATGTTTTCTGGACTTGTTTCCAAGCAGATGGAAGAACCTCTACCGGCAATTTGAAATCGAGATTTAATTTTTTGACAAGTTTTGATGAATCCACAACAACTATAAATTTCTTAGCCAAAGCAGCAACAAGTTTTTCCTGAACATGGCAGGCTCCTCCACCTTTAATAAGTTGAAAATTCGGATCAACTTCATCTGCACCATCAATAGCTAAATCAATTTTTGAAACAGAAGAAAGGGATTTAAGAGGTATGCCTAATTGGCTAGCAAGAACTTCTCCTTGAAAAGATGTAGTTACTCCAAGAATATCTTTAAGTTCACCTGATTTGATTTTCAGAGCAAGGGCCTCAATCATCAAAGCTGCTGTTGATCCAGAGCCAAGACCAAGAATCATCCCGTTTTCGATTTGATCTACAGCGGCTTTAGCCACTGCTTGTTTCATTTGAGTTTGGAGATTCATTTAATCGTCAGTTTTCGAGTGAGAGTAGCAAGATTTTCAGCCTATTCCTGGTAAAGCAGCAGGCTTAATAGAAAGATTAATCTCTCTATTGTTTCTAAGAACTTCTAATTCAAAAGGCTTTCCTATTTGAGCATTCTCAACTTGCATGAGTAAAGACTTAGGATCTTGGATTTCATGTCCCTCTGCATTAATCACAAGATCACCTCTTCTCAATCCTCCTTCCTC
Organism: Prochlorococcus sp. AG-436-J02; assembly: GCA_003212625.1. Lineage (GTDB taxonomy): Bacteria > Cyanobacteriota > Cyanobacteriia > PCC-6307 > Cyanobiaceae > Prochlorococcus_B. Next base: position 22,427 of record QCPI01000001.1, on the reverse strand, counting down.
GGCTGGACTCTGGGGCAAAACAGATTGAACAAGTGCTCCTGATCTTTCAGGTAATAAAATTAATGAATTTGGATCTTGATTATGCTCTTTAGCTATCCTTTCATTCAAGAAAACCAACTGAGCTCCTAGATAAGGATGAATAACCTCACCATTTGTCAACAACTGATCAGTAACTTTTGAAGCAAGGTTAATTGGAATTGCAAATCCAAGCCCAGCTCCTGGTCCTGATCTTACTAAAGTATTTATTCCAATAACTTCTCCAGTTGAATTAATTAATGGCCCCCCAGAATTTCCAGGATTGATTGCTGCATCAGTTTGAATTAAATCCAATCTCTTATCTGAAAAGCCCAGACTATTTATGTCTCTATGAAGGCTACTAACTATACCTAAGGTAACAGTGCTTTCAAGACCATAGGGAGTACCAAGGGCTATTGCCCAGTCTCCAACTTGAATATCTTCAGAATCACCCAATTTTGCAGTTTCTAAACCAGAAAGTCCGTCAATTTTTACCAATGCTAAATCAGTCACTTGATCAGTGCCTATAACTTTTCCATCCACCTGAGAACCATTTTGAAGAGTAATCAGTACATTATCGACCCTTTCTACAACATGAGCGTTGGTAAGAATTAATCCTGTGCTATCAATTATGACTCCAGATCCTTGCCCCCTCTCTTTTTGAGGGAAACTCCCTAAATCGCCTAAAAGATCCCTTAATAAGGGGTCTAATAAATCAGATTCAAATTCATCTGGCTGAATTTCCCTTTCAATATCAATCCTTACTACCGATGGAGAAACCTTCCTAGCGATATTGGCAACAAAACTATGGGCTTGAGCCACATTAAAGTCATCTGAAGCAAAAACAGGTAAAGGTCCAACCAAAAAGAAAACCAATGTTGATGCTAAGAAAAATATCATGCTCACCTTCAACATGTTTCCTAATTTTTTAAGGATTAGCATAAGCATTCCCAACATCTCAAAACAATAAAGTAGATCAATGCAAAAGAAGAAGAAGAACTTGATTTTATAGTAAGCGAAACCTTTATCTAGTAATATTTAATTGCCTGACGGTACCTCTTTAAATAGAGGCAGGTCAAATCTGAAACCGCTCGGGCTGAATGCCCGACTTCGACACTACCTTTTGTTTAATCAAACCGTTTCAGAATTGAAAGTTCTTACAACAAAGTCAGCAACCAATAATGGCTTTGATGTAACCGATTTCAAGATGCTCACTCATTTAAATCCCTTATCAATTCAAGTTAATATTCGACACAAAAATGCTAGTAAGAAAGTCACTATTGATGACTGCTCTAATCTAAGTAAATATATAGATGAAGCTATTCAAAATTCATCTATCCTTGATCAGCCTTTTACTCTAGAAATAAGTAGCGAAGGAGTTGGTGAAATCTTATCTGAAAAAAAAGATTTTCAAATTTTCAAAGGTTTTCCAATTGAAGTTACTTATCAGGATTTAAAAAAAATTGAACAACAAACAAATGGTTTACTACTAAAAAGGTCAGATAATGATCTACAAATAAATCACAAGGGGAAAATTCAACGAATCCCAGTCGAAGACGTTATTCAAGTCCGTCTTACAACACCTTCTGGTTAAGATCTAGATATTAACTATCTAACCCAATCATTCTCATCCTTATATCCCATCATCGATGGCTCTTGTTCTACTCCCAGGTTTAAATAACTTAATTGAAGACATCAGTGAGGAAAAAAAACTTCCATCACAAGTTGTCGAAGCTGCTTTAAGAGAAGCACTTCTAAAAGGTTATGAAAGATATCGAAAAACTCTTTACTTAGGCATAAGCGAAGATCCTTTTGAAGATGATTATTTTAGTAACTTTGATGTTGGTTTGGATTTAGAAGAGGAAGGCTACAGAGTTTTGGCAAGTAAAATAATAGTTGATGATGTTGAAAGTGAAGATCATCAAATAGCAATTTCAGAAGTACGGCAAGTTGCTGATGATGCGCAAGTTGGAGATACCGTTGTATTAGATGTGACTCCAGAAAAAGAAGATTTTGGGAGAATGGCTGCAGCTACAACTAAGCAAGTTCTAGCTCAAAAGTTGAGAGATCAACAAAGAAGAATGATTCAAGAGGAATTTGCTGACTTAGAAGACCCCGTCCTAACAGCCAGAGTAATTAGATTTGAAAGGCAATCTGTAATTATGGCAGTAAGTTCAGGTCTAGGAAGACCAGAGGTCGAAGCAGAGCTTCCAAGAAGAGATCAATTACCAAATGACAATTATCGAGCAAATGCAACATTTAAAGTATTCCTTAAAGAAGTTAGTGAAATTCCTAGGCGAGGGCCTCAACTTTTTGTAAGCAGGTCAAATGCTGGATTGGTGGTTTATTTATTCGAAAATGAAGTTCCTGAAATACAAGAAGGATCCGTACGTATTGTTGCTGTCGCTCGTGAAGCAAATCCTCCTTCAAGAGCAGTAGGTCCTAGAACAAAAGTAGCTGTTGATAGTATTGAAAGAGAAGTGGACCCAGTTGGAGCATGCATTGGTGCAAGAGGAGCTCGAATTCAACAGGTAGTGAATGAACTTCGCGGAGAAAAAATAGATGTCATTCGTTTTTCTACTGACCCTGTTCAATACATTTGCAATTCATTAAGTCCTGCAAGAGTTGAAGTGGTTAGGCTTGTAGATCCTGAGGGCCAACATGCTCATGTATTAGTACCTCCAGATCAACTAAGTCTTGCCATTGGTAGAGAAGGGCAAAATGTAAGACTTGCTGCAAGGCTTACAGGATGGAAAATCGATATCAAAAATTCACAAGAATATGATCAAGCTACTGAAGATTCTGAAGTAGCAGAATTAATCTCTCAAAGGGAAGAAGAAGAGTCTTTACAGAGAGAAGCTGAGCAGCGATTAGAAGCAGAACAGGCAGCAAGAGCTGAAGAGGATGCACGTTTAAGAGAGCTTTATCCTTTGCCAGAAGATGAAGAGAACTTCCAAAATGATCCAATATCTAATATCGATGCTGATGAAACTGAAATTGATACTGAAGAAATAACCGAAGAGCCTATCAATGAAGAAGATAAAATGATTACAGAAGAGGAAGGAACCCGGTGAGTCAAAGAACCATTCTGCGTCGATGTGTATCTTGCAAAAAAGTTCTTGATCGCAAGTTTCTTTTAAAAGTTACTAGAGATTTTCAGAATGGAGTAGTTCTCTCAAGCGGGATGGGAAGATCAGCCTATCTTTGTCCAACTGAATCATGTTTTGAGGAAGCTTGGAAGCGCAAACGATTGCAAAAAGCCTTGAGATGTGAGATTCACTCGAGCTTTTTCAATATGCTCCAAAAACAACTTAATACCTGCATTGATTCAGATACTGAGGCATGATGTTAAGAAAGAGAACTCACTTAACTCAAAAACCAAATCTAAAGTTCAAGTACAACATTAATGACCAGCAGCAGCGGCAAAATCAGAATTTATGAATTGTCCAAGGACTTAAGCCTTGACAATAAAGATGTCTTAGAAGCAGCTCGAAAGCTTTCTATTTCAGCCAAGAGCCATAGCAGTTCAATAAGCAGTCTTGAGGCAAATCAAATCAAAGATTTTCTAAAGAAAACTAATACTATCAAGCCTAGCAATAAGCCCTATAAGAAATTAGATAAAGAAATTCTTTCTCTTAAAAAAAGTCTTCCTAAAACACACAAAAATAATAAGTCTGAACTGAAACAAAAGGCTCCTACTCAATCATCGCATTCACCAGCAAATTTAAATATCCCTTTAAAACCAAATCAAACTTTAGATAAATCCACAGAATCGATTATTTCTAACAACCAAAAACTTTTAAAAAATAAGCCTCCTGAACAAAAACAAATAACTGCTCCATCTAAACCAAACAAACCATTACCTCCAAAGCCAAGAAAAGAAGTAAAGCCAAGCATTTCTAAGCTTTTACCCAAAACAGAAAGGGAAATACCACATATTGAGCAAAAAAAAGATTCCAAATTCAACAATCAAACAAAAACTTCTGAATCAGCAAAAAATCCAAAAAACCAATCTCGACCAGCTTATCGCCCAGAGCCTAAGAGGCCATTAGCCCCTCCAAGTAGACCTCAACTCTATAACCAAAAACCAAAAACAAGAATTAATCCTGGTGAGATTCCACAACAGCAAGATAGACAAGGGAATTTAGAAAGAATCAGAAATCAAAACAAACAAAATCCACCTTCAAGAACAGCTCCAGCCTCAACAAAAGGAAATAATCTAGAGCTTGTAGGTGCCCCGATTCGCAGGGAAAAGCCTATAATCAAACCTCAGACAAACGAAGTAAGAAAAAAACCATTAATGCCATCGAGACCAGGAGCTCCAAAGCCACCAGTCTCTTCCAATCGTCAAGGACTATCAAATCGACCTAGCTCGAACAACCGAGTTGGGGGAGGAGGACCAAGTCGTCCAGGGTCACAAAATCGACAAGGTCCCAACCGAGGTGGAGTAGCAAATAGACCTATTCAAGGTCAAAATCGTCCCGGAGTTAATAACCGAGGCGGTGTACCAGTTCGTACTGGATCTTCAAATCGGGTCGGCGGACAAAATAGACCTGGTGGTCCTAACAGGGCTGCTGGTCCAAACCGTTCTAATAATCGTCCAGGAGTTCCTTCTGGCATGAGAAAACCAGTTGCTCCAAGTGAATTAATGCAACTGCAAAAGCCCCAAGCCAGACCAGCTGCTCCCCAAAGAAGATCTGATTCTTCAACTAGTCCTAAACCAAAAAGAGAAAACTCAACGGGAGCAAGGCCACCAGTAAATAGACCCGCTCCAACAGCTCCTAAAAAGCCAGCTCATAGGCCTGGTGCCGCCGCTCCAAGAAGAACAGGAAGGCCTGACTGGGATGACAGTGCAAAGCTTGATGCTTTAAGAAATAAATCCCCTCAAAAACAGCGTCAAAAAGTCCATATTATTGGAGAAAATGATGATGCTCTAACTGCAGAAACAAGCGGATTTGCAGGGGAGAAACAAGCAGTCGTTCTTTCCGCAAGCTTAGCCAGACCATCAAAGCCTAAATCTGGCAGAAAGAACACTGGGAAGCCTTTAACTGCACTCAAAAAACGAAAAAAAGAAACTACACGTCAAAGGCAAAGAAGGCGTGCTATGGAATTAAGGGCCGCTAGAGAAGCAAAACTTGTAAGGCCTGAAATGATTGTTGTTCCTGAAGACAATCTCACAGTTCAAGAGCTTGCTGACATGTTGAGTGTTGAAAGCTCTGAAATAATCAAATCATTGTTTTTTAAAGGAATTACGGCCACTGTTACACAATCCTTGGATTTAGCCACTATCGAGACAGTTGCTGAGGAGTTCGGTGTTCCAGTTCTTCAAGATGATGTAGAAGAAGCAGCGAAGAAGACAGTTGAAATGATTGAAGAGGGAGATTTAAAACACTTAATTAGAAGGCCTCCCGTCGTTACAGTGATGGGACATGTGGATCATGGGAAAACATCTTTACTGGACGCTATTAGAAAAGCAAGGGTGGCAGCAGGAGAAGCTGGAGGTATTACTCAACATATTGGTGCATATCAAATTGAGACTGAACATGATGGATCAACGAAGAAACTCACTTTTCTAGATACTCCTGGGCATGAAGCATTTACGGCAATGAGGGCAAGAGGAACGAGAGTGACAGATGTAGCAATTTTGGTTGTAGCCGCTGATGATGGCGTTAGGCCTCAAACACTTGAGGCAATAAGCCATGCAAGAGCAGCAAAAGTACCAATCGTAGTAGCAATTAATAAAATTGATAAAGAAGGATCATCACCAGATCGCGTAAAACAAGAATTATCAGAGCACGATTTATTGTCAGAAGAATGGGGAGGAGACGTAGTAATGGTTCCCGTTAGTGCCATTAAAAACGAAAACATAGATAAACTTTTAGAAATGGTTTTGCTTGTGACTGAAGTAGAAGATCTTCAAGCGAACCCAGATAGATTGGCAAAAGGAACTGTCATAGAAGCCCATTTAGATAAAGCGAAAGGGCCTGTTGCAACATTACTAGTACAAAATGGCACGCTGAAGTCTGGAGATGTAGTCGCTGCTGGTCCAGTGCTTGGAAGAGTAAGGGCAATGGTAGATGAGAATGGATCCAGAATTAAAGAAGCAGGACCATCTTGCCCAGTAGAAGCTCTCGGATTCAGCGAAGTTCCAACTGCTGGAGATGAGTTTGAAGTTTATCCAGATGAAAAGACAGCAAGATCAGTAGTCGGAGAGCGTGCAACAGATGCTCGGGCAGTTCGACTTGCTCAGCAAATGGCTTCAAGACGAGTATCACTTTCTTCGATCTCTGGTCAAGCCAGTGAAGGTGAACTTAAGGAATTAAATATCATACTTAAAGCTGATGTTCAAGGAAGTTTAGAAGCAATACTTGGATCTCTAGAACAACTACCCAAAGACGAAGTTCAAGTCAGAGTATTGTTATCTGCCCCAGGAGAAATAACTGAAACGGATGTCGACCTAGCAGCCGCCTCTGGAGCAGTGATAGTAGGTTTCAATACTTCAATGGCATCAGGGGCTAAACGAGCTGCTGATGCAAATGGTGTTGATGTAAGAGATTACGAGGTTATTTATAAGCTTTTAGAAGATATACAATTAGCTATGGAAGGTCTTTTAGAGCCAGAAATGATAGAAGAAGCACTTGGCATTGCAGAGGTAAGAGCAATATTTTCAATTGGCAAAAGTGCCGTTGCTGGCTGCTATGTAACAACTGGTAAGATACAAAGGAATTGCAGAGTAAGAGTTAACCGAGGGAAACAAATCGTTTTCGAAGGTGATCTAGATTCACTGAAAAGGAACAAAGATGATGTAAAAGATGTATCAACAGGTTTTGAATGCGGAATAGGTTGTGATCGCTTTGCAAACTGGGAAGAAGGAGATCAAATAGAAGCCTTCAAGCTTGTAACACAAAGACGGAAGTTAACCAATTAAATTAGCTATTAAATTTAAGACCAGAGAACCTATATAATTAATATTTCATAAACTACTAATCATCAATTTCTTGATTTCTGTCTTTTAATAATAAAAAACCAAGAATTACTAATGCAGATGTTTGAATTGCAAAATCATTAATAGATACACTATCTCCTGTAATAATCTTGCTAAACATAATAAAAAAGCCTAGGGCAGCAGATCCAAAGAGAGCAATCCATACAGCTCTCCTTAATCCACGAAAAGGATTTTTAGACTCCTTCAATAGTCGAGATCTTAAATTAGGATCCAAATTGGATGGAGGCTTATTAGGTTTATTCAAAAATAAATTCAAAGATGATAATTTAATTCTAATGCCGGTGTAGCTCAGGGGTAGAGCAACTGATTCGTAACCAGTAGGTCGGTGGTTCAATTCCACTCATCGGCATGAATGCATTCAGCAATTCAAGATTTCAAAGAAGTGAATGAAGACTCTCTCTACCTCTTATCAGGAAGAAAAATAAACAGTAAAAAAAATCTAAAAAATTAGAAATAGCTAGAATCTATATATTTTCGTGAGAAGAGGGACCCGACCTAACTTATTTGTCAACTCCAAACACAATTACAATTATTGCAGGACTTAACTGAAAAGGCGAATTCCTACATTTTCAATTATGTAGAGGCAATTAAAAAAATAATGGTAAAAAAAAAAGAAATGCTGACAAAAAACACAAATTAATTAATCTAAAGACTAGGAAAACTAGTGAGATCTAAAACACATGAAAAGCCTAAGTTATGCAGTTTCTTTTTTAGTTGTCTCACTATCACTAATAGGATGTTCAACTATTTCAGAATCAAAGAGTACTCGTGCGCTCTTTGAAACTAGAGCAGAAGCTGAAAAGGCCTCTAAAGATTTCAATTGCACCGGTGCTCACAAAATGGGTGATAAATGGATGCCTTGCAATAGTCATGACGCCCATGATGATGAAGAAAAACATGAAAAGCATGGCGGACATAACCATCACCATCACCACTAAAAAATTGTAAGCAATGACAACTTCAAAAAGCTCTATTCAGGCGCAAGAAGAAGGTCCTTCTCATTGTGGAAGTAAACCCAAGAAAATTGCGATTGGGATAGCACCACTTGGATTCATATCTATTGGAATTGTTCCCATGGGAATTGTTAGCATTGGAATTGTTCCAATGGGTGTCGTCTCAATAGGCGTTGTAGCCATGGGAGTTGTCAATGCCTCAATAGTAGGTATGGGAATATTTTCTGCAGGAATAACAACTATGGGGCTAAAGGTATGGAGTCCAGAGAACACTGCGATACAACAATCGATTAATAGCTCTAACTCTTCATCTGCAAAAAATATATATGCTTATCCCACTAAATCAAAAGCTGAAAGCGAAGCCAAAAAACTCGGTTGTATTGGAGTTCATAAAATGGGTAAATTATGGATGCCTTGCGCGACCCATATCAATCCTGACTAATCTTTAAGCTAGGAATAATTCAAAGTTGTTGTATTCACTTCCAAGGAATATATCGACAAATAAGTTAGAGACATCTCCAATTTTTACAACAGATTTTAGTTTAATTATCTTGCGAAAAGTGATCTGAAGTTTTCTAAGAATATATATCTTTGACTAGCATTAAGCCCTTTTCGCAAATTTGTTGCTGAGAAGGAAAATCCTTAACTGAGCAGCAACACTTTCCCCTATCAGAATTATTTATCCAATTAATGATTCCAGTTCGAATTGGTTGAGGGCATATTTCTCCCTCTTTAAGCTGATTAATTTCATCGCTTGTTAAAGGGTCACCATCTTCAAAAAAAAGAGATTCTTTAAGCCTGAAAGAACATGTCTCATCCCATTGATCAAAACAGTTTATGTGATTTATAAAATCATTCCATGCTTCTTTTATTGATTTATATCCCTTCCTTTTTAACTCTTCTTTAAAAATAGCCTTGATAAATTCATTAAAATTTTGTAGTTCTTGAGATGTAAAAGTTGGAGTTTTTTGAGCTTGAAGAGCTGAAAATTCAATTTTCTCTTCAATTAATTGAAGTCTTTGTTCAATCAATTTGAATCGAGACTCTATAGATTCAACAGGAAGGTTCTCTATTTGATTAATAAAGCAATCAGACACAAAGCCAACCAATGACTTTCCCGAAATTCTGGCACTCTCCTTAATCTTCTCTAAGAGTTTTGGGTCAATACTTACATTGAGCTGGGTTCTCTTCATGAGTTAATCAATGAAAGGGTGAATAGTCATCCAATTAGTTTTATTTTATTGAATTCAAACCGAGATCGTTACCATTTTCAGATTTCTTGATCTTAAGAACCTATTTCGTTCCATTCTCTCCAGAAAGTACTTCTAAGAAGAAATAAGAGTAAAAATAAATCTATCTATTGCTTGGTAGCAATATCAATGAAATCACACAAAGAACACTAATCAAAGGTCCTGGAGGCAAATTGAAAATCATAGCCAGCGAAAAACCTATGAGCGATAAAATTAATCCAAATATTGAGGAACGAGCCATCGCAATCCATAGAGTTCTTGCTTTCTGTAACCCCAACAAAGTTGGAGTTGAAAGCAAAGCAATCACAAGAATGACTCCCACTGCAGACATTGAGCTCACAATGACAAGTGCCGTAGTAAAACCAAGAGCCAAATTTAAAAAAGATACATTAACTCCACTTGAAGCCGCTCCTTCTGGGTCTAAGCCAATATAAACAAGCTTGTCGTACCCAAAAAGCATTAAGCAAATAAATGCCAAGAAAGCAATTAAAGTTCTTAATAAATCGCTCAAATTTGCAGTTAATAAATCTCCAAATAAAACAGCTTCCAAATCAATCCGTATTCCAAGTAGAGGTATAAGCAAAACACCAAAACCCATCGAACCAGCAAGAATTGTATTCATAACAGCTTCATAATTTTGATTGTTTTCATTTGTCAAACTTTCTGCTGCAATAGCTCCTACTAATCCACTTAAGACTCCTCCAATAGATGGGTCTATCCCAAGCGCCATTGCCAAGGCAAGTCCTGGCAGCACACAGTGCGAAATTAAATTAACTTGAAGAAGCCTTTTGTGAGTGATTAATACAGTCCCCATTGCAGGGCAAAGCACAGCTGAGAAAGAAGTTATCAGAAGAGGAATTATCCACCAATTTGTATTGATAAAAGACATTAAGCCAATGATTCAGTATGTTCTGTTAAAGAGATCAAATTAAGATCTTGCTAATGAATAGAAGCAAGCCTGCAATTACTAAGAGACAGCAACAACTTCTCAATGAACTCAAAAGATGTACTGATGAATTGAGTGGGCAAGAACTGCATAGAAAACTTCATAATGGTGAAAACACAATGGGGCTTACGACTGTATATAGAAACCTCCAAGTCTTAGTAAAGCAAGGTTTGATCCGCTCTAGACACCTTCCTAACGGGGAGGTCCTTTATGCACCAGTTGAAAGAGATATTCATCATTTAACTTGCGTGAGCTGCGGTGAAACCACTCGATTGCAGGGATGCCCTGTCAAAACAATGAAGGTACCCCAGCAAACCTCTAAAAAATTTGAGCTGTTGTTTCATACTCTTGAATACTTTGGCCTTTGCCAAAATTGCTCCCAAGAATTGAATGCTTGATGATATCGAATATATATTAATCACAACTATGTTTTCCATCTCAGATAATTAATTGAACTCAGTTTTTCCTGCACCTCTTCAGGATTACCAGAAGCCAAAATAATCTTATCTATAACAACAACCTTGTCATAAGCATTTAATGATGTTCCCCAATCGTGACTACTAACGAAAACTGTTAATCCAGAATCAGCTAACTGACGGATGATTAATAGGAAATCTTCCTTTGCGGGGGGATCAAATGCGGAACAAGGTTCATCAAGTAAAAATATTTTGGCAGGATTCATCAACGTTTTTGCGAGTAACGCTCTTTGTTGCTGACCACCGGATAAAGAATCAAGTCGCCTTTTTGCTAAATGAGATATTCCAACACGTTGAAGAGCTGCTTCTAATTCACAACAAGTCGATTTCGAATGATTGACTCGACCTAAAGAAACTAATCCTTCAACAGAAATTGGAAAATTCCAATTCAGCTTCCCCCTCTGAGGCATTAAAGCCACTTGAGATCGATTATTTCTCAATGGTTTTCCATCAACAGTAATTTCTCCTTGATCCGGATTCAAACTCCCTTGCAGCAAGCTTAATAATGTGGACTTACCAGCACCATTCGGACCAACAAGAGCAGTCAAAGTACCTGGCTCAAGCTTTAGAGAAACCTTGCTTAAAGCAGATTTAATTTTACTTGAATAAGAATATGTCAAATTTTCAGCAATCAAGCTAGGCATCAATCAAAGGATTTGCTGACAAGAAACATAATACACTTGCCAAGACCAAATGAAAATGATTATCGTTTTACTACGCTTTATATTTTTAATGTCGATTTTTTCAAATCAGTCCAAAAAGGCTAAACCCATAATCAATAAAACAGTTCTCAAAAGTTCTCTTGTTGCTGGAGCATTTTTATTTTCAGGAATCAATCAAACAGCACAGGCAAATACAAAATCAATTGTTGCTGTAGAGCCATTGACTTGCGATGTTGTCTCTGCAATTGCACCACCCTCAATACCCGTAACCTGCTTAATTGACAGAAAAATAGATGTTCATGATGTCAAAATCACTCCAAGGCAAGCTCAAGAACTAAAAAGTGCGAGTCAAGTATTTACTCTTGGTTCAGAGATGACCCCTGCAATTAAACAATGGCTAGATAATCCCTTAACTGTTGTTGTTGGCGTAAGTGCAATAGAAATAGACGATCATGATGACCACGATGATCATTCAGCTGCTAAGCATGACGACCACGACGATCATGATGACCACGATGATCATTCAGCTGCTAAGCATGACGATCATGACGACCACGATGATCATGGAGATGGTCATGGAGATGGATCCTTTGAATGGGCTGGTGTTTTTGATCTTTCAGCAGGCACCTACAAATGGTCGTTTGCCAAAGTCGATGGAGAATATGCTGATCCTGCAATGAAAATGGTTATTCTCAAGTCAGGTGATATTGAGGCATCAGAAGAGCTTGCTGAAGACTTATTAGGATCCAAAGATTCAGAAGTTAAACGCAATAATGACAAACTTGTTGCACAGGAAAAAGCATATGTTCTTACATTTAATGAGAAGAAAAACAGCACAACATTCAAAGTAGAAATCAAAAAAGCTGGTAAATATGCATTCTTTACTGAGCATATGCCTTTTGAGCTTGAAGCCGATGAACATTTCTTTAAAGATGTTTCAGGCGATGATATTGAGCCGATAGCACAAGTTCCAGAGGAAGGAGGCGATCACCATCACCATGATCATGGAGGCCACGATCCTCATGTCTGGCATGATCCACATAACATCATCAAGATGGGAAATGTCATTTCTAAAAATCTCAACAAGAAAATTTCATTCTTTGATAGAGATACTAAAAAAGTTTTAAAAGAAAGAACTCAATCTGTTAATTCTATTTTGGAAGATTTAGATCAATGGACTCAAAATCAAGTCGCAACAATTCCTTCTAATCAAAGGACAATAGTTTCTAAGCATAAAGCCATGGAGTATTACGGGGATGCTTTTGGTTTGAAAACAATTAGCCTTTTAGATTTTCTTGGTCATTCATCAAGCCTTAGGCCTCAGACCATTTCAAGCGTTATAAAGGCGCTAAGTGAAAACAAAGTACAAGTTCTATTCCCTGAACAAATACCTCCTTCAAAACTATTAAAAAACCTAAGCAGACAAACTTCTACCCCTTTAGCAAAGCAACAAATTTTTGTTGATGGTTTGATGCCAACAGGAAACACGATTTCTGTAGGTGTGCATAACACTTGTACTATCGTTAACTCTTTGGGCGGTTCCTGCAACAAGAAAGAAGGTAATCAACTAGCAAATAGATGGGCACAATTAAAGAAACGATAAATTAAAAAACTAAATTCAATTTGTCGATTAAAATGAAAATGACAATCAAAAACCCATGTCACAGTCCAAAGGAACACAGGCTTATAAAGAATACTGGGAAGAGCAAGCAAGTTTCATGGATCAAGCACCATGGAACTTGCAAAAAATCTTAAAATTAACTTTATCAAATGATTTTGAAAACAATCTTGAAGAATTTAAATTTTCAAATCACTCCATTTCAAAAGAAAATGAGCAATTAGTCTTAAGGCTAAAAGTACCTTACAACTACTTTGATCTAGATGATTTTGAATTAAAGGCTATTGAACTCTTGGGTATAGATAGCAATTGGGTAAAAAATATGAGTTTAGAAAACTTGAAATGTACACATAGCTTAAAAAAACAAAAATGAATACCGAACAAAAAGTCCCAGTTACAATCCTTACAGGTTTCTTAGGCTCTGGGAAAACAACACTTCTGAACAGGATTTTGAGTGAAGAGCATGGTAAACGAATTGCTGTAATCGAAAATGAATATGGTGAAGTCGGTATTGATCAGGGGTTGGTCATTAATGCTGACGAAGAAGTCTTTGAAATGTCCAACGGTTGTATTTGCTGCACTGTTCGTGGAGACCTGATTCGTGTATTGGGTAACCTCATGAAAAGACGAGATAAGTTCGACTATGTATTAGTTGAAACTACTGGCCTTGCTGATCCTGGTCCGGTTGCTCAGACATTCTTTATGGACGATGAAATCCGTGAGGAGTTTTCACTGGATGGCATAGTCACACTTGTTGATGCAGCCCATATAGAGCAACAACTTGGTCGAAGTGATGAGAGTGCGGAGCAAGTTGCCTTTGCTGACGTCCTTGTTCTAAATAAAACTGATCTAGTTTCAGATGAATCACTCGACAACTTAGAGTCACGGCTTCGCGATATGAATCGTATGGCTCGTGTAATACGCAGTAAACAAGCAGACGTCTCAATTAATACTGTGCTAAATCTAAGTGCTTTTGATCTAGATCAAGTACTTCAGCGTCGTCCAACTTTTCTTGAACCAGAATACCCATTTGAGTGGACAGGTGTATTTTCACTTAAAGAAGGTCGCTATGAGCTTACCCTCGAAGAAGGTCCAGATCCCACAATGTCTCTCGTCCTATTATTAGACCAAGATAAAGACGAGACAGCTCTCAACAACGGTGCTGAATCATGCGTGAGACTCTACGCAGAACAAGAACAACCGATGAATCCAGGGGATATAGTTCCAGTCGGCAGGCATGTGAGCCTTCAACTTCAATCCAAAGGGACTAAGTCATTTTTCATAGATATTGATAAGGCAAGGGATATAGGCCTATTCACTCAACATACAGCCGAAGAATTTAATATGAAATTAACGAAAGTAAATACTCCTTCTAATGACGAGTTAAATAACGATCGGAACATCTCTATAATTCCTCCAATAGCTGAGCGGACTTGGGTGGCCGAGCATGAACACGACGACGAAGTTGGTTCATTTGCTATCGAGCGAGTAGGCGATGTAGATCCAGACAAACTCAATAAATGGTTAAGTCGACTCCTGTCAGAAAAAGGTGTGGATATATTTCGTACAAAGGGATTCATTAGTTATGCGGGAGAGTCTAGGCGAATAGTTTTTCAAGGAGTACATATGCTTTTCACTGCACAGCCAGATAAAGAATGGGGAAGTGAACCTCGCCGCAATCAATTAGTTTTTATCGGTCGAAATCTTGATGAAGAGGAAATGACTAAGGAGTTTGACAAGTGTCTGGTATAGAAGCGTTTACTCCAAAGGGAATGCTGCACAAGGGGTGGAGTGCTCAAGTTGAGGACTATGCCATTACCTGCGGATGGGTCCTGCAAGGTAAAGCTTTTTTGGTTGGCGATTCTGCAGGTGGAATTTACTCATTTGAGGGTAAGTCTGGAGATGTTATTTGGAAGAAACAGGAGGTCCATAAGGGTGGGTTGCTTGCGATGTCTATTCACCCTGATGGGAAATCTTTTGCTACTGCAGGCCAGGATGGGCGTGTCATGATATGGGATAGCAAAGAGGGTGAGTTGATTAAGGATTTAGATCTTGGGCAAGGATGGGCTGAACATATTCAATGGTCTCCAGACGGGAAGTTCTTAGCAGTAACTCTCTCCAGATACGTCTATGTCTTTTGTGCTAATGGTCAAGAACAATGGCGTTCAGATCAACATCCAAGTACTGCCAGTGCAATTGCATGGTCTAATTCAAATGAATTAGCGACTGCATGTTATGGCCGAGTAACTTTCTTTGACGTCATTAGCGACAAGGTTAATCAAAAACTGGAATGGCAAGGTTCACTCGTGTCGATGGTGCTTAGCCCAGATGGAGATATTGTGGCCTGCGGAAGTCAGGATAATTCTGTTCATTTTTGGCGTCGGTCAACCGCGCAAGATGCTGAGATGACTGGGTATCCAGGCAAGCCAAGTCAACTTGCTTTTGACTCTACTGGGACAGTTCTTGCTACTGGTGGAAGTGATCGAGTAACAGTTTGGAGCTTTCAAGGCGATGGTCCTGAAGGTACTGCACCAGGAGAGTTGACTCTTCATACGGACTCAATTTCTAGTCTTGCTTTCTCGAATAGTGGGATGCTTTTAGCTTCTGGATCAAGAGATGGCTCTGTTTTTGCTTGGTTTCTTCAGAAAAATGGTCAAGGTGATCCAGTTGGCGGGGCCTTCGCAGGAGAACTCGTAAGTCAAATTGCGTGGAGACCTGATGATGGTGCTCTAGCTGCAGTCAATGCAATAGGAGGAATTACTATTTGGGAGTTTAAGGTTCGGACTAAATCAGCCCCTCAAGGATTTGCATAAAGTCATAGCTTTTGTTGTACAAATAGGAACTTAAGAAGTGTTCTAGTGCTATTCGGTACAAGAATTAAATTTCAAAAAGAGGAATTTTTACTGATGTGCAGGTATTCCAAATAATTTATATATGGGTTATCCCTTACGAGGAAAACAATGAATACAGCAATTCTTTGGCTTCAAGAATTACTCATTTCAATGGGAAATGCTCTATTCCACCCTTATAAAGATAATTCACCTCCAAGATTTGAAGCACAGCCTTTCAGAGATGACCCTTATAAAAACAGAGGGATAGCATAAAGTTAAGCTCAAAATTATTTTCAATTTCAAAGAGGGGTCTACATGGGCCTCTTTTTTTTAGCTCTCGAATGAAAGGGGAAAGAACTTCCGAACCAGAAAGAATTAGATAATGTGCTTTAATAGCATTATGAATACAAAGATTAAGAAGAAGTTCAGTACTGGCAATTCTGAAATTAACTTAAAAACAACCGAAAGAAAAGAACCTACTTGGCATTTTGAAGTCGAGGGTAGCGGTCAAAGAAAGAGATATTTAAGATCTCTCAAAGACAAGGCTGCAGCTTAATTTATCAACTGTTAAAGCAAACAAATTTATAAAAAATGATATCACTGCCTATCATCGGGATGTGCAGAATTTGTCTCTCATAATGATTGAAACTTGTACTCACAAGCAAAATGGACTATGCATGAACTGAAACATTTGAAAAAATAACTATGAACTTAATAGCTAATTATAAAAATAAGGGCTTTGAATCAGTTGCCGATGGCGTGATGTCTTTTTTCGATCGCAGGACAGACTTACATCGCAATGGTATTGCATTCAGCAATGGATCAGATAATGGTTCAGAACCAGCCAAAGTTTCTACTGATATCAGCCTTGTAGCTATCGATAGTACTGACCCAGAAGCATTTGCCTTATCTGAAGTAATTATTAGAGGAGTCAATGCTGGACTTCAAAAATACCTCGAAGAACGTCCACTCTTTAGCGAATGTTGTCCAGAAAAATCGCTATTTGTAAATCCGATTTTCAACTTACAACGTTATGCCCCAGGAGAGGGGTTTAAGAAATGGCACTGTGACTGGACTATCAACGAAGAAGCAACCGAGCCAGTTCATAGAGTTTTAGCCTGGATTCTTTATTGCAATGATGTCGATTCAGGAGGTACAGAATTTCACTGGCAGGAATACCATGAAACAGCTGAACGAGGAAAGCTAGTTATTTTCCCAGCCGGTCTGACACATATCCATAGGGGTAGAGTCAATCACACTCATTCAAAAACAATTGCAACTGGATGGATCAATGCAGGTTCACGAGAGTCATACTTTTCTAGACTGGCTAGTTCGTAAATAAAAGCAAATAGTTCAGATATGGATTGATAATAATTTTTGAAAAATCATCAAAAAATTGAGAATGTATGTGTATCATCTAACGACGTTCAGCTCAATATGAGTCGCAGTTAGATTCAAGCCATGGAACGGGGACTTGAACAATTTAATTCATTTCAATGGCTGAACTAACTTACAGAGGTCTTAAATACACTCAATCCAAATCTGTCACCACCTCTCAAGACGTGCACTTAAAATATTGCGGTCATGAAAACATGAGCAGGAAGATCCATGAAGCCATGAAAGCTGAAATGGGCTAACAAATGAAAGAAAAAACTTAATTATTATTCTTGGAACAACTTCCACATCAGTTTAGATTATATGTTTACCTCGTATTAGTTCTAAAATAAATAATAAAATCTTATTAATAGAATGAATCAA
Source organism: Prochlorococcus sp. AG-436-J02 (assembly GCA_003212625.1). Classification (GTDB taxonomy): domain Bacteria; phylum Cyanobacteriota; class Cyanobacteriia; order PCC-6307; family Cyanobiaceae; genus Prochlorococcus_B. The sequence continues at coordinate 4,912 of QCPI01000001.1, read as the reverse complement.
TAACTACAGATTTAAGTTAATTAATGATTTAAAAAATAGATTGTTTTCAAAATTCAGTATGCAATACGAACCAGGAACAATTGATTGTCATGTTTTCATAGAATGCAAAGAGCAAATAGAAAAAATGCTTCTTAGATTATACAAAGTAGAGAATACAGAGCATATTTGCGATCAACTGCAGTCCATTTATCAACAAATTGAAGGTATGCATGAGTTAAAAAAGATTAAACGCAAAAAAGAATTATCTGATCAAGCATTAATGAATTAATCGATTTTCTTATTCAAAGCAAATAAGTTTTAAATAGCTAGTAAGGGTCTAAATCAAAACTAAATATAAATTAATTAAAATTTAGTTTTTCTTCATGAAACAATTTCAGATTTAAAACACCTATCTCTACTTACCTTAAACCACCTCATTTGATATTTAATGCAATGGCCATTTGGGTACAAATAGGTTCAATTCTTCTCTATCTTCATAACATATTTTATTTCATCAACTATCTCTGGGGAAACATCATTATGATTTTGAATAAATTCAATAATTAATCTAGAATATAAACTATTTAATACATGAATTTCATAGATTTAAGTCCAATATGAAGCTTGTCATGATTCGAAGACTAAATAAGGTTTATAGAAAAGAGCTTATATTTAACACTGGTTGTTCAATATTAGTCATTTTATTACTGTGATTTAACTGAATTAAGGAAAAAGGCAGCTAAATTAACTGCCTTTGTAAAATCTATAATCAATTTTTTCTACTTAGTAATTAAAGGTATTTAAAAGGAAAGAATATTTTATCAGGGCCCGCAAGCATCACTGAAGCAGCAATAAGAGCAGTTACGACTTGAACACCAATAAATTGTTTTTGAAGGTATCCATAAGAACCAGATTCAGTAAGATCAACTGATGGCTCATTCTCAGGGAGTCCATAATAGTAGATCTGAAAGATCTGAAAAAAGATCACCAAACCTGCGATAGCAGCCAAAGGGTTAAATCCACCAAATGTGATTGTTGAGAAAGGGATTGTTGAGTAAACCATTAAAAAGACATTGCTCTTAACTTCTAATCATTACAGCATTAATTTGAGAAAATGCTTCAAGAGCTAATAGACTGAAATCTAAAATTAATTAAAATTTCAAGAAATATCCCAATCTATTCCTTAATGCTTTAAGCACTGAAATAACAAAAAATTTGCTTTATGTAATTAATTGTTTTTAGGTCTAGCTTTTGTAACCCTTATAGCTCTACCCATCCATTCAACATCTTGGAGATCTTCTATTGCTTTTTGCTCTTGTGCTTCATCGCCCATTTCAACAAAAGCGAAACCTCTTTTTCTACCTGTTTCCCTTTCTAATGGCAGCTTACAATTAGTTACTTCTCCATAACTGCTAAAAACCCCTACAATATCTTCTATCTCGGCATCAAATGAAAGATTCCCGATGTAAATAGTCATTAGTGAACGGACCTATGAAGTGAAAATGAATGGTCCGAAAAGGGTAAAACCTCAATGATTTGGCTAATAAGCCAAACTTGAAGAAAGCTATTTGGATAATTCAAAAAATACTCTAGATCTTTTTCTTCCAAAAAGGTTAAAACATAAATTTGCTTTATCGTCCTGTAAAATTAAACTATCTAATTTTTTATCTTTTTGACTCAAGTAACTGTTGGAGAGAACGAAGGCATTGAATCAGCTCTTCGCCGTTTTAAACGTCAGGTCTCCAAAGCGGGCATCTTTGGAGAATTAAAACGCCTTCGCCATCATGAAACTCCTGTTGAAAAATATAAGCGTAAATTACAACAGAGACGTAGAAGTAGAAGAAGGTAAAAAAATTTCAAATTTGGAAAAATCAAAATGATTCAAGACACCTGAACCTTCTATAAAATGGAAAGAGAAAACTGCTGGGTTTGGTTTAAAGGTTCACTAAAAGGAGGAGGCACATGGAAAGGAGGATTTACCTTCAAGAAAGATGAAAATCCAGGTGTTCTAATTCAGAGTCCGTCTTACGTCCAATGTCGTGTTCCAGATTGGCGCATCAGTACTAAAGAGCCAATAGATAAATATAAAGGTCCTGAAATACCAGAAAATTCTGCTTGGAAAATTTTATAAAACCAACAAGCATTATATATTTGATTTTTTATTAACTAAATTCTAATGAACGTTAACTCCAAAAAGTGGAGCTAAATACTTCACGACAGCTGGCGTGATTAATAAAACTGCTATTAATCTAACTGCATGAATTGCTGCTACTGCAGCTCCTACTCCTAATTCGGCACCGACCAAGCTCATACCAAGAGTTCCTCCGGGTGCAGAGCCCAATAAAGCTATCAAAGGATCAATTCCAAATAATCGGACCACAAGAAATCCAACGAAAAGACCCGTAAGAATTAAGATACCAGTGATTAATATGGCTGGCTTCCAAAGAGTTTGTAGTTCAGAAAGAGTATCTCGATTAATACCCGTACCAATAACAGTCCCTACCCCAATGCCAAGCAAGGTTTTAGTCCCCATAGGCCATTGCGCAGGTTCAAATTGACCACTGATACTTAAGCAGCCAGCGGCTAAAATCGAACCAAGCAGTGGGGCAGCAGGAATGCCACTAAGTAGCATCAAACTTCCTAAAGCAGCTCCACTGAGAATGTATATGAACAAGTTAATTGGAAGATTCATAATCCAGCGTTAAACCTAATCTCTTAGTCTGGTCTATTTTTGCACTTGAATTAAATCATTATTTCATAGTTTGCATAAACACAAGAAAATGAATTCTTCAACTAAGCTTTTACTAGATTTGAGATGCAGGTTAATTTTCCTACTTTTAAGTATTAATCTGCTTTTCATTCAAAAAGGTCAACAAGTTGTTAGTGTTTAACTTAAGGAATTATTTTATTAGGAATAGATGTCCTGATGAAGGAAAGTTTGAACTCTGACTCAAATCTTCTTGGACCTAAAACAGAGGTCAAAATCCTGTATGTCAGGCTTCCTTGTAATCCAATTTTCCCAATTGGGCCTATTTATTTAGCTGATCATGTTCATAAATGTTTCCCAGAAATTCAACAATTAATTTTAGATTTAGCATCCTTACCAATATTAGATGTTGAAAGAATATTAATAAATAATGTTAAAGAGTTTGAACCTACACTTATAGTTTTTTCATGGCGGGATATACAAATTTATGCACCTGTAGATGGGAGAGGGGGAAATCCATTACAAAATTCATTTGAAGTTTTTTATGCTAACAATCCTCTAAAAAAAATAAGAGGTGCCTTAGGTGGTTTTCAACTAATGAAAAGTCATTATGGAGAAATCTGGAGAAATCAAAGATTAATAAAAAAGGGTTTAAAATATGCAAAGAAATTCAAGCCAAATGCCAATGCAATTGTTGGAGGAGGTGCCATTAGTGTTTTTTATGATCAACTAAAAAAATCACTTCCTAAAGGTACTATTATCTCTTTAGGAGAAGGAGAACTATTAATAGAAAAGTTAATAAGAAATGAATCAATAATTGATGAAAGATGTTTCATCGTTGGTGAGTTACCAAGAGAAAAACTTATTCATGAAAAACCAAATAATCTAATTAAAACTGCATGTAATTATAGTTACATTCAATCTATATGGCCTGAATTTAAATGGTATTTAGATGGTGGGGACTTCTATATCGGAATACAAACCAAAAGAGGTTGCCCTCATAACTGTTGTTATTGCATCTATACCGTAATTGAAGGTAAAAAAGTACGAATCAACCCTGTAAGTGAAGTTATTAAAGAAATCAAACAATTATATAATCTTGGGGTTCGAGGCTTCTGGTTTACTGATGCACAATTCATTCCCTCCAGAGGACATATTCAAAATGCCAAAGATATTCTTCAAGCTATCAATGATGAAGGACTGCATGATATTAAGTGGGCCGCATATATACGAGCTGACAATTTAGATGAAGAGTTAGCTGAGTTAATGGTTAAAACAGGTATGAGCTATTTCGAAATTGGAATCACTTCTGGTTCACAAGAACTAGTCAGGAAAATGAGAATGGGTTACAACTTAAAAACCGTTCTAAAAAATTGCGAGCTTCTAGCAAAAGCAGGTTTCAAAGACCATGTTTCAGTCAATTATTCATTCAATGTTATAGATGAACGGCCAGAAACAATAAGACAAACAGTTGCTTACCATAGAGAGTTAGAAAAGATTTTTGGGGCTGATATTGTTGAGCCTTCAATATTTTTCATAGGACTTCAGCCACATACATTATTAGAAGAATATGGTCTTAAGAATGGTCTATTAAAACCTGGATATAACCCTATGAGTTTAATGCCTTGGACTGCTAGAAAACTACTTTGGAATCCTGAGCCAATGGGGAAAGAATTTGGAAGAATTTGTTTAGAAGCATTTGATATAAATCCTAATAATTTTGGTAGAACAGTTATGGACTTATTAGAAAGAAATTATGGAGTTTCATCTTTAAATGAATCATTAACTGTAGAAGCTAAAAACCGTCCAGTTCTTGCAAAAAGCCTTCTTTGAAAAAATATAGTGATTAATAAGATTGTTATTCCTAGAACGCTACCAATTGGATTGATCATATTTTTGCTTGGACCTAACAAATAATAAGGGGTATCTATAGAGAAAATAATCATTCCTGAATCAAACAGATACCAAATACCAACAAATCCCCCATGCATACCTATACAACCCCATAAAGATCCTTTATCAAAAGTTCGTCTTAAAGTTAAAACTAATCCAAAAAGAAATAGGCCAGTAAAGAAAGGAAATAAAGCCAATAAAGCTATATCAGATCTATAATGGACGAAACTAAAGATTGCAGATTGAAAAATAATCCCTCTTCTTAAGCCAAACAAAAGTACCATTTCTTCCAATAACCATCCTCGAAAAATAATCTCTTCAGCAAAGACAATA